>JBKPME010000104.1:0-5315 GCA_046731915.1 Actinomycetota bacterium | reverse complement strand
GATTATATTCGTCGGCAGCGTCAGATGTGTATAAGAGACAGGTGCTGGGCGCCGGTATCGCGCTTGTGCTCACGCCGGTCGCGCCTGCGGGCTTGCCGGTGCTCGCTGCGACGGCCGCGTGTCTGATCGGCCTGACGCGGCCGCCCGGCCGCGAGGCGCGCGGCCACCGCGCTCTCGACGGCGGGGGGCACGGCTCGCGCGACCGCCACAGGCCCGCTGGGCGGCCGCAGGAGGCTCGTCCGTGAGCACGATCTGGCTCTGTGTCCTCGTGGTAGGAGTCGCGACGGTCGCGATCAAGGCTGGAGGCCCTGTGCTGGCCGCGGGGCGTGAGCTGCCTCCGTCCGCCGCGCGTGTGGTCGACCTGCTCGCTCCGGCGCTCCTCGCCGCGCTGGTGGCCACCCAGGCCTTCGCCGCCGACGGGGAGCTCGTGCTCGACGAGCGTGCGGCCGGCCTGCTGGCCGCGGGCGTCGCGATCCTACTCAGGGCGCCGCTCCTCGTGGTCGTGCTCGTGGCCGCGGCGACCGCGGGCGGGCTGAGGGCGATCTCGTGAGTCCCCGCGGCTGGGCGCTGTTCGCGGCCGTCTCCGTGATCTGGGGCATGCCCTACCTCTTCATCAAGATCGCCGTCGACGAGATCTCGCCGAGCCTTCTTGCCTGGTCCCGGCTCGCCCTCGCCGCGGTGGTCCTGCTCCCGGTGGCCTGGAAGCTGGGCGCCCTGCGCGGCCTCCGCGAGCGCTGGCGGATCCTCACAATCTTCGCCGCGGTGGAGATGGCCGTGCCGTGGCCGCTGCTCGGCTTCGGCGAGATCCACATCACCTCATCGCTCGCGGCCATACTCGTCGCAACCGTGCCTCTTTTCGTGGCGCTCCTCGCCACGCGCTTCGACCACTCCGAGCGGCCCAATGCCACCCGCTTCGCCGGGATGCTGATCGGTCTCGCAGGCGTCGTCGCGCTCGTGGGGATCGACATCGGCGGCCAGGGCGACGAGCTGCTCGGCGCGTCCGCGGTTCTCCTCGTGGCCTTCCTCTACGCGATCGGGCCGATGATCGTGAAGCGCCGCCTCGCCGACGTTGACCCTCTGGGACCGGTTGCGGCGTCGCTCGGGATCGCGGCGCTGCTCGTGAGCCCGTTCGCGCTCGCCGACCTGCCCGACTCGATGCCGTCCGCCGACACCTTCGCGTCGATCGCGGTCCTGGGCCTGCTGTGCTCCGCGCTTGCGTTCCTCTTCTTCTTCCGCCTGATCGCCGAGGTCGGCCCCGGCAGGGCGACCGTGATCACCTACATCAACCCGGTGGTGGCGCTCGCGCTGGGCGTGGCGATCCTCGACGAGAGCATCACGGCGGGCGTCGTCGTGGGCCTGCTCCTGATACTCGCGGGCTCCTGGCTCTCCACCGACGGGCGCTTGCCGCCGGGGCTGGCGAGCCTGGCCGAGCGCGCGCGGGCCCGCGCCGCTGCACGAAGTTCCGAAGCTCCCAGCTGACGAACTCATGCAGTTTTGAGCGGGCGGGATGACGCTCGGGCCGGACTAGGGATATGGTGCGGCGCGCTAGGGGTACGGACGTACCAGGGGAAGCTGTACAGGACCGGGGGGAGTCCTAAGGATGAAGGTCCGTGGAGCAGTCGTTGCGCTGGTCGCGCTTCTCGTGTCGCTCGCAGCCGCCGGCAACGCGGGAGCGGCAAGCAAGCTTGGACTCGACATGTAAACGGCGAAGGCGGACGCCAAGTCGCTCGCCGCGATCCGGAGCGGCGACTACGACGTCGCCGAATCGCGCCTCGGCGGAGGCCCCACGGTGGACCTCGTGCTGACCGCACGCGACGCCGACCGGCTCCGCGGACAGGGCGTCGACCTGAGCCTGAAGCGCAATGGCAAGGGGCAGACCGTCCGGCAGCAGGCCGAGGCGATGGCGGCGAGCGGATACAGCGTCTACCGCTCCTATGACGAGCAGGACGGCATCCTTGACGAGCTCTACGCGATCGCGAAGCGCAACCCGGCCATCGTCAAGCTCAAGGTCATCGGCCCGACGCCGTGGTCGATCTACACGGGGTTCGGCATCGAGGGCATCTCAACGCCGGCCGCGCGCAACCAGGTGATCGGCCGGGCGGTGAGCTACCTGCTGCGGTAGGCGCGACCGCTAGATGGGAGGCTGAGCATTCTCGACCTCGCCCTTGACGCGACCAAAGGCGTCGAGGGCGCGGTCGAGATGCTCAGGTTCGTGCGTGGCCATCACACTCGTGCGCAGTAGCGCGCCGCCGCGCTGTACCGCGGGGTAGATCGCGACGTTCACGTAGACGCCGGAGTCGTAGAGGGCCTTCCAGAGCATCACGGCCTTCCAGTCGTCGCCCACGAGGACGGGGACGATCGGCGTGATCACCTCTGAGCCGTCCGGCATCTGGTTCGGCTCCAGCACCTGGTAGCCGAGCTCCGCCAGCCCGTCGTGCAGGTAGCGCGCGTTGGCGAGCACCTTGGCCATCAGCTGTGGGCCCTCGTCGGAGCGGATGATCTCGAGCGCGCCCATGGCGGCGCCGACGGCAGCCGGCACCGCGGCGGCGGTGAACATGAACGAGCGCGACTGCACGCGCAGGAAGTCGATGACGTCGGCGGGCCCCGCGACGAAGCCACCGCACGAGGCAAGCGACTTCGAGAAGGTGCCCATGCGGAGGTCAACCTCGTCCTCCACGTCGTACGCCTCGCAGGCTCCCGCGCCGCGTGAGCCCAGCACGCCGACGCCGTGCGCCTCGTCGATCATCAGCCGCGCGCCGTGCTCGCGGCAGAGCGCCACGATGTCGGGCACGGGCGCGAGGTCGCCCTCCATCGAGAAGACACCGTCGACTACCACGAGCACGCCGCCACCGTCGCTCTCGGCCCGCTTCAGCATCGACTCGAGCTTGTCCAGCCGGTTGTGGCGGAAGGGCCGGATCCGCGCGCGCGACATCGAGACGGCGTCCAGGATCGACGCATGGTCGCCCGAGTCGCAGATGACCGTGTCGCCGGGACCGAGCAGGGTGCCGATTGCGCCGGTGTTGGCGAGGTAGCCGGTCGTGAAGACAAGCGCATCCTCCGTGCCCATCCAGTCGGCCAGCCTGCGCTCGAGCTCGAGGTGCAGCGAGAGCGTGCCGTTCAGGAAGCGCGAGCCGGTGAGGCCGGTGCCAAAGCGCTCGAGCGCCGTCCGCGCGGCGTCCTTCACCCGCGGGTCGCCGGTAAGCCCGAGGTAATTGTTCGACCCCAGCATGATCCGCCGATGGCCCTCCATCTCGACCACTGGTCCGGCGGGCCCTTCGAGCACCCGAAAGTACGGCATCAGGTCGTGGTCGCGCGCAAGCTGCAGCTGCTCGAGCCGCTCATGGTGGCGCGCCTTGTCGAATAGATCGATAGCAGTCGGCATATACAGTCCCGCGCCGTGTCAGTCGAGGTGGAGCCCGTCGCCTCGCGCGGCGATTTGCGCGAGTTCATCGAGCTTCCGTTCCGGCTGCACTCTAACGCGGAACAGTGGATCCCCCCGCTCCGCATAGAGCGCAGGCTGTTTCTCAGTACGCGTTTCAACGCGTTCTTCAAGCACGGTGAGGCACAGCTCTTCCTGGCGCGCCGCGACGGGCGGCTCGTCGGCCGGATCAGCGCTCAGATCGACACCGCGTTCAACGACTTCCACGCCAACGCCTGGGGGATGTTCGGGTTCCTCGAACTCGAGGACGACGTGGAGGTGGCGGGCGCGCTCCTCGCCGCCGCCGAGGGCTGGCTGCGCGAGCGCGGCCGCGATCGCATGGTGGGACCGATGGACTTCACCATGAACGACGAGAGCGGTGTCCTGATCGAGGGCTACGAGCGCGAGCCGATGGTCCGCCAGGCCTGGCATCCGCCCTACTACCGGCGGCTCTGCGAGGAGGCCGGGCTCGAGAAGGCCGTGGACACGTTCATGTGGTCGCTTCACATCACCGGCCGCGACAGGGTCATGTCGATCATCTGGGACCTCGCCGAGCAGCTCGAGCCGAAGCACGGCATCCGAATCCGGAAGATGAGCCGGCTGCGCCTGCGGCGCGACCTGGATGCATTCGCCGAGATCTACAACGAGGCCTGGGCGCGGAACTTCGGGTTCGTGCCGTACTCCAAGGCGGACCTCGATGCCTATGCCGAGGAGCTCCAACTCGTGTACGACAAGCCGTGGTTCATGATCGCCGAGGACGCCGACCGGAAGACGGTCGGGATGGCGATAACGGTCCCCGACATCAACCAGGTGCTGAAGCGGATGAACGGCCGCCTGTTTCCCACCGGCTGGTGGCACTACCTGAACCGGCGCCGGATCGTCGACCGCTGCAGGGTGGGTTTCCTGGGCGTGAGGCCCGCCTACCAGCACACCGGCGTGGCGGCCGGGCTCTACGCCGAACACTTCAACATGGCAGAGGTCACCAGGGTCAAGTGGGGCGAGATGGGCTGGATCCTCGAGACCAACAAGGCGATGAACCGCGCCATGGAGGCCATGGGGGGCGAGATCGTCAAGAAGTACCGCGTATACGAGCGAGGGCTTTGACGTGCGCAAGCACCGGGCGGTGCCCCGTGCGCCGCGATCTTCTGTACATTGGCCGCCGTGGCCGACCAGGGGGCACTTCCGGAGCCGGAGCACCAGGCAGAGGTCCGCCCTCTCCCCGTCCTGGCGGAGCCGCGGCCCATCGAGCGCCGCCCGGATGTCTCGTTGCCGGCGGCGGTGGCGGCAGCCACTGGAGGCTTTCTGCTCGGCATCGCGACCTTCGTGCTGGTGAGGGTGCTGCGGCGGCCGCAGCCAGTAAGACTGCGGCTCGGCGGTCGTAAGAAGACGGAGATCGCCGCCTCGCGCTCGTTCCTCGTCGACATCCACCTCCTGAAGGACCGATAGCCACCCAGGTCGAGCAGGACGTCGTCCCCGCAGGCCCGTACAAGCTTCCAGGGCCCGGGCGGGACGGGGTTATGGTCGCCCGTGACGGCGCGCTGACGAGGGTGCTGTGGGTCGGCGCCGAGCAGGTCGTCGTGCGCGCCTGGGCGGCCGGCAAGGCGGTTCGGATCCGGGTCGAGGCCGGCTCGCGGGAGGCGGCCGAGGCGGCCATCGAGCGCGTCCGCTTCGCGCTCGGAACGGACCACGATCTCAGCGAGTTCCACCGCCGCTTCCGCTGGGACCCCCTGATCGGCCCGGTGATCCGGCGCGCGCCGTGGCTGCGCCCGCGGCGGCGCCCCGAGCCCTTCGAAGCGCTCGCGTGGGCTGTGTGCGAGCAGCTCGTCGAGTCCGGCCGCGCGGCGGCAATCCAGCGCCGCATCGTGCGCCGCCATGGGCGCAGCAGCTCGTGCGGCAC
>JBKPME010000103.1:0-19510 GCA_046731915.1 Actinomycetota bacterium | reverse complement strand
GCTCGCGTGCCTCACGCTGCGCGGCCTCGCGGACTTCGCGCGCCTCTTTGGCGGCCGCCTCGCGCACTTGGCGGGCCTCGTTGGCGGCGTCCTCTCGCAGCTGGCGGGCTTCCTGCTCGGACGCGTCGTGCAGCTGCTGTGCCTCTTGTGTCGCGCGCTGGACCCGGTCATCGGCCTGGGAGCGCGAGCGGCGGGTTATCTCGTCCGCCGTCTCGTGGGCGCGCTCGAGAAGGCCTTTCGTCTCGTCGGTAACCTGCTCGAGGGCGTGTCGGATTGCAGATTCGGGAGCGGCGGTGATCTGTAGCTCCGCGAGCACCTGGTTGACGCGGGTGACGTATTCATCGACCGCGTCGCGGTCGTAGCCGCGCATCGCTGCCGGGAACTGCACGTCGCGCAGCCCCGCGATCTCGGCGTCCGGAACGCGGCTTCGAGTACCGATGCGCGCTCGCGCATTCCCGGATGGCTCTTTGTCCTCGATGGACGCACGCTATAGCAGCGGGCCCGGGATCAGCGCGTCGAATCCGCCGGGTGGCCGTGGGCGCGGACTTCTCGCTCCCATGTCGCGCGAAAGCCGGTTGCTGTGGCCCTTTCCATAGGGATTGCGTCGGCTCTGTCCCCGCCGGGCGCGGTTCGCGTACGGCTAGCAGGGCCGCTCGCTCGCAGGGCTCGGGGTCGGTAGGGCTTGACGGGGGGCCTTACCGGCACGTGCTCGAGGGCGCGAAAGGTGTCGGCCCGCCACGCGCGCCGAACCCGTGTTTTCTCGGGACGGAACCGGGCGTCGTCACGAGACCGATTCCCCCCGAACCTGTCGAAGCTCCAGGTCCGCCCAGTCGGGAGCCCCACGGCACGTCGGGATCGCGTACGCAGGCTGCCGTCTCGCACGTCGCGCACCTCGATCCAGCGCTGGGGCCAGAAGCACATTGCGCAGGCGGGGCGGAAGAAGGCGAGGTACGCCCCGGCGAGGCGGAGGTTCTCCCGGTAGTCATCTGGCTGATAGCTCTCGCTCGGAGGGCAAATCGACCAGGCAGGCGTACAGGTCGGGTAAGTCCTCCCTTTCCCGCGCCGCAATAAGGAAAAGCCGGGCCAAGGCCGGGTGTTGACGGGTGGCTATGGACGGCGATGAGGCGGTCGCAGATAGCCCTTCTGCAGCTCGGCGCGTTGCGTGGAAGGCGACTCAGGCGTCCGCGTGTTCGTGGCTGAACACTCCTGTTAGCTGAAGCTGCCGGGGACCAACTCACGTCTGCGAGGCATCAACAGCGGGTTGGGTCGAGCCGACGGGTTGTCAGGAGTAGCCGGCCGAGGGCCACCCAGGCGGCGCCGTAGTAGGACGGCTGCTCGCGATTGAGGGCTTGGGCTGCGGCGAGAAGTTGCTGGGCGCGTCGCACCCTGCTCGAGGCCGTCGCGGCGCCCGCTGCGGCAACGAGCGTGACGGGGTGGCGCGATGTGCCAGCCGCGCTGCCATCGAGATTGTGCTCCACCGGGATCTCATCCGGACGGCGGTCGGCGAATGCAGGCCAGGCTCGCGCCGCGATCCGCCGGCCAGCGGCCTCCGGATCCACGGCGAGGCGAACGAGGGTGCGCCCGGCGTCCCACGTGAATCGACCCTCGCCGCCCACGCTCGACGCGCTCTCCACGGGCCGCGCTCGTCCGCTGCCCGCATCCACGACCGCCCAGTCAGGAGGCAGCGGGGCGGACAGCGAGCGGATGATCCGTTGTCCCTCGGTGGCGAGAGCCGTGTAGCGCGTGTCGCTCGACTCGTTCGCCAGCGCCGAGAGCGTCACCGGGTCGAGGTAGCTCGGGTTGGTGGTCAACCGCCCGTCCGCCGCCGCCCACGGTCCGGCGAGCAGCACGGGGCGGTCCGCGGCGTCGGCCGTCTCGCGGCGGAGCACCGCCTTCCCGATGCGCCGAGCTGCCCCTTGGAGCTGCGGGCGATCGAACCTGCACGCGCCGATGAGGAGCGCCCGGACTGTGTCGAGGTCCGCGTCCGCCGCGGGTTGCGGGTCCTGAATGCGCCCGTCCGCCCACCGAAAGGCCAAGAGCGCGTCCGGACGCATGAGGTTGCGCTTGGTCCAGCCCCAGATCGCGTCGAATTGCTGCTCGCGGCCGAGCGCGACTGCCATGAGCAGCGCGTACGCCTGTCCCTCGCCGACCGTGTCGCCGCCCTGGTCCGTGCGCTCGACTCTTCCCTGCTCGGTTGTGTAGGTGTCCAGAAACGCGCTGGCCGCGTGCGTCGCGAGACGGTCGGCGGTGCGCGGTTTCGGCACGCCCGGGCGTGCGTCTGTCTGCCCGCCGTCGGATCCCCCGCATCCCGTAATCGCGACGAAGGCAAGCAGCGCGATCCACCGTCGCTTCACGTTCCCGCCGCCTCGGACGCCAGCGAAGACGTGCTGCGTGCGGTCGCAGGCCGCTCGGGACGCCGCAGTGCGGGCCACGCGCCCGCAAGCAGCACCGACACGTGCAGCGTCGCGAAGGCGACGTTGTTGAACGTGGCCGAGTTACGTGAGTGGAGGAGTCCCCACACCGAGACGCCGAGCAGCACCGCGACCGCCAACAGCGCCGGCGCCACGGCTCGCGGCTGCCGCGAGGCCGTTCCCTGCTTCGGAGTCACTTTGAACGAGGCCTTCCGGCGCGTCGCTGTGAGCACGGACGCCGTGATGAACACCCAAAACGACGCGGAAGCCAGCGCCAGCGCCGAGAACGTGTACGAGCCGGCGCCGGCCAGAGCCGCGGCGGTCAGCGCGACGAGGAAGTATGGGGCGAAGTGGAGCAGGAACTCGGGTGCAGTCAGGTGTGCGAGCGGCTGGACTCCAAACAGGATCCGCACCACCGGAAACGACATGTAGATGAGGATCGTCCAGCCGGACAGCCAGTACACGGCCGAGAGCAGGTACTGCGCGCGCTGGCGGAACGGCAGCCCGGCGCGCAGGATGCGCGGCAGCGCGGAGAGGCAGCCACGCGCCCAGCGCAGCTGCTGGGTGACGTACGAGGCCATGTCCTCGGGGCCGAGCCCGTTCGCCAGGACCTTCGGAAGGTACGCCGAGCGCCAGCCGCGCTCGTGCAGGCCGATCGACAGCTCGAAGTCCTCGGTTATCGAGTGCGTCGGGAAGCCGCCCACCTCGTCGAGCGCGGCGCGCCTGAAGATGACGTTGGTCCCGCAGCAGAACGTCGCGTCGAGACCGTCCTTGCCGCGCGCGATCGCGCCGAAGAACAGCGTCTGCTGAGCCCACGCGGCGCCGGGCACGCCCGGCTCGTAGCCGTTGGCGTAGTACTGCGGCGTCTGCACGAACGCCAGGCGGTCGTCGTCGTCGAAGTGCCCGAGCGTGGCTTCGAGAAAGCTGGGGTCGACAACGTGGTCGCAGTCGATGATCGCCATGTACGGCGCATCGAGCAGGCCGAGCGCGTGGTTGATGTTGCCTGCCTTGGCGTGGTCGTGGACGGGACGCCGGATGTAGCCGACGCCGTGGTCCTCCGCGAGGGCGGCCATCTCGTCGTCGTCTCCGTCATCGAGCAGCCACACGCGGACGTCGTAGCCCCGTAGCCCGGCCGCAGCGGCCAGCGTTAGGTCCACGACGTCGACCGACTCGTCGTAGCGTGGAATCAGCACGTCGACCGCGGCTTCGGTACGCGGCGGCCGCGGCTCGCGGACACGCTCATGGAAGCACGTCCACCAAAACCCGAGCGCCTGCGTCACGTTGAGCGCCTCCGCCATGAGCAGGAGCGCGTAGAGCACGGGCTGACCCACCCGGTCGGGATCGAGCAGCCACGACAGATACCAGGCAACCAACGGGACGCCCAGGAGCGCCAGGACACCGACGCGCGCACGCACCGACAACCCGCGCGGCATCGGGTCCCAACGCGGTTGGCGCAGCCGGACGTCAACAGGCGGCGTGCTCACTGGAACGTCCAGAGCCGAACGCCGGGGAACCGCTCGGTAGGGCCCTTGCGACGCGTGGCTGCAAGGGCACCGACCACGCGATCGGTCGCCCGGCGGTTGCGCTCCTCCTCGAGGAAGGAGCCAAGCACCACCACGCGACGCGCTTGCGTCCGCGTCGGGGCAGCGTGCCCGATGGGCCGGGCCACCAGCGCGGGTGCATACCGGTCGATGACGTATCTGAGCTCGTCTGGTTCGTACAGCACAACTCCCTGCGGCCCCGCCCGCTGCTCGGCGCGCGCAAGCGCTTCGCGGAAGTCGTAACGCCTCGGATTGCGGTCATCGTGCTGCTGGTCCACCAGCGCTACGGCGAGGACGCCGGCCATCGCCGCGACGACCACGGCACGCGCACCGGCGCTGGCGGGCCAGCTGAGCGCCAGCCGCGCGAACAGCACGAGCGCGGGAGGCACCGCGGCGACGAAGTAACGCACGTCGAAGACGTCAGGCGTGTGAATCGCGAGCGCGAGAAGAGCCGCGATGGGCACGGTTGAGCAGGCCACCAGCACTGCCGAGCAGCGCCCGACGCGGCGCCCCAGCAGCAGCAACGCGGCGAGCATGAACAGCGGCCAGACAGCCGACAGGATGCGGGTCACCACCTCGGGATGGAACCCGAACAACGCCCACGCGACGTTCGAGACGATCGTGTAGAACGACATGCCGCCGGCGCCGACGGTGGCGCCGGCGTAGCCGCCGGTGGTTCCCGTCGCGCGAATCTGCTCGGACGCCAGGAGCGCGAGTGGCACCAATTGAGCGAGCAGCGCTGCCGTGGCGAGGACCCACCTCAGGACGTACCCGCCGGCCGATTGCCCGGGCGCTCGCCAGCGTCTGCGAAGCTCCCATAGGAAGGCAAGCTCGGTCGTGAGCACTACGAAGATCGCGAACCAGTGCGTCCAGACGGCGAGTGCTGCGGCCACGGTGTGGAGGGCCCAGTCCCAGCCGCTCCCTCGCTTGATCACGCGAAGGGCGCCGATAACAGCGACCGTGCAGAACAGCGCCTCGAGCTCGTAGCCTCGGGCTTCTTGGCTGTACCAGACGAGGATCGGCGCAAGCGTCGCCAAGAGGGCCGCGACCAAGCCGGTGCGCCGATCGTAGACCTCGACACCGAGCCAGTAGACCGCGGCGATCAGCAGTACCCCGGCGACGATCGATGGCGCGCGCATCGCCAAGTCGCTGTCGCCGACCGTGCGGGAGGTAGCCCAGAGGAGGAGATGGTGAAGGGGCGGATGACGGTCGGTGTGGGCGAGGTCTTGGATCAGCTCGGGGAGACCAAGCTTTGCTTGCTCGAAGCTGATCGCCTCGTCCAGCCACAGGCCGCGCGGTATCGCGACGCGGATCGCGAGCCCCGCCGCCATGAGCGCGCTGAGCGCCACCGCGGCCGTTCCGGTCGAGACCGAGGGCCGTCCAGGCAATCGCGCACGCCGTCCGATGGTGAACGGGCCCTGCGCGCGGGCGCGCCTGCGCCGCAACAGGCGCAGACCATTACGTGTGCGAGGTGTGGCCGTAGTCATTGCGCTGGACGCTGGCTCCCGTCCGCGAGAGCTCCTGCGCCGCAGCTCGGGTACGGCGCTCGTATCCGCTACCCGGAGACGGGCCAAGCAACCTCGTTGCGCTGCCCCGCGATAGCTCCGCGTGCGTGCGTTTTACGGGGCAGCGTCCGGGAAGCTGAGCTAGGTGCCAAGTCCGGGAGACAGAGTCGGCGGATATGAACTCCTGGAGTTCATGAACAGCGGCCCGACCGGGGCCATTTATCGCGCGCGCGAGACGCGCCTCGGGCGGCTCGTCGCACTTCGGGTCGTTGCGCCGGAGCTGGTCGACGATCCGATCGTGCGGGCTCGCCTCAACCGCGAGACCACCGTGCTCGCGCAGCTCAACCATCCGAACGTGCCGCCGATCTACGACGCCGAAGAGACGGACGACAAGATCATCATCGCGACGCGATGGGTCGACGGCACTCGCCTCGATGCGCTCGTCGCGGAGCAGGGTCCGCTCGAGCCGCGGCGCGCCGTCCGGCTCGTCATGCAGGTAGCCGCCGCGCTACAGATGGCGCACCGCCTCGGGCTGATCCATCGCGCCGTGACGCCGGTCCATGTTCTGATTACACCGGAGGACCACGCCTACCTCACCGACTTCGGCGTCGCCCGGCGCCACGGCGAAGCGGTCGGTCTGACGGATCCAGGGGCTCTTGCGGGGACGCTCGATGCCGCGGCGCCGGAGGTGATCCGCGGTACCGGTGTGGACGAGCGAGCCGACGTCTACGGCCTCGGCCTCGTCCTCTATCACGCCCTCGCCGGCGAATCGCCCTTCGCCCGGCGCCGCGAGGCAGCCGCGCTATATGCCCAGGCTGCGGCGGATGTCCCCTCGCTGCACGCGCGTCGGCCGGAAGTCCCCGCCGAACTCGACGAGGTGATTCGCACCGCGCTTGCTAAGGAGCCGGCCACGCGCCAGCCGACCGCGGCGGAATTCGCGCGACAGGCCGCTGCCGCGATCGGCGCTGGTGCGCCCGCCTGGGCATCCGCCGAGACGCCGCCGCCATACGACGCGACGCCGGACGCGGCGCCGCTGGCCGCGGTGAACGGACATCCTGCTCGTCAGAGGCGACGCTGGCGACCCGCCCGTGTGCTGGCCGGTGCGCTGCTCGCGGTCGTCGCGCTCGTGATCTTCTTGGCCGCGCCGGCAGCGCTACTCCTGGTGCTCCGTGACACAGATGCGGGACCAAACACCGAGAAGGTCTCGGCTCGCGCATATGACGTTGCCGCAGCCAGCGGCCGCGCCTGGGTGGCGACGGGCGGCCGCGGGATCGCGGTGCTGGCGGATAGTGGAGAGCACGCGAGCGGGCGCCGAGTGCTGGCGAGGATCCGCGGCGTGCGCGAGCTGGCGTCGGACGGCCGGGGTGTGGTCGCCGCCGCGTCGGGATCACTCGTTGCGGTCGGCACGCCCGGAGCACGCCCCACGAAGGTGCAGCTGCCTGGTCCAGCGTCCGCGGTCGCCGCGGGTGATGGCGCGTACTGGGCTTCAGTCGCAGAGACCAGCACGCTCGTGCGCGTGCACGACGGCAAGGTCGCGTCGGTCTCGCTGCTGCGTCCGGCCACGGCGATCGCGGTGGCGCCACAGCGCGTCTGGGTCGCCGACAGGGCACACGGCACGATCCTCGGATTGAATCCGACAAGTCTCAATGCCGAGACGGAACGGCGTTCGGTGGGGGGACGCCCGGTTGCGCTCGCCGCGACCGACGCGGCCGTGTGGGTCTTGTTGTCCGGGCGCGACGAGCTTGTGCGGCTCGACCCAGACACCGGACGGGTGGAGGGCACGCCAGTTCCGATTCCCGGACGGCCTACAGCCCTCGCTGCCGACAACCGCGAGGTGTGGGTCGCGCGCGAGAAGGATGACGCGGTCACCCGGATCGACGCGCGCACCGGCCGCCCGCTCGACGAGATCGGTACCGCAGAGCATCCCATCAGCGTCGCGCTGACGCGAACCACGGTCTGGGTCGCCGGCTCCCACGGCGACCTGACTCGGATTCCCCGCTGACGCCGACCCGCTCTCGAGCCTCCATGGGAAACCCTGCACGCCGGGGGGAACGTCGTCGGTTGGGTCGACTACCAGCGCAACCAGGTGCGCGCCGGACGCACAACCGTGATTGGACGCTAAGCGTGACCGCCGGATCTGCCCCGCCCGTGCAATCGCTTGTATATGCGCGAGCCGTGTTGAGATGCTGACGCGAGGTGTTTCAACGTCAGGAGGGGCCAGACGTGGACGAGCGGTGGATACCAATCCTTGCCGGGGTTATCGGGGTCGTTGGCGGTCTGGGGGGAGCGGTCGTCGGCGGTGTTGTGGCGAAAGGAAGTCCAGGCCTATAACAAGAACCTGGGCGGGTTTATCGTCCTCGCACAGGACGAGATCGGGATCGATAAGTAAGCGGCTGCCGAGGGCGGACCGGACCGCTTTCGGAGCACCGGCCTCACGCCGCCGAATGTCGCGTACGCGAGGCCGATGTTTGCCCCGGCGTCGGCGAGCTTGCGGGCGACCTGGCCCATCGTGCCGGGCCGGTCCTCGACGTCGATCACGAGCACGTCGCGTTCCGCGTCGACTTGGATCCCGGCCGACCTCAGGGCCTCACGCCGCAGGCGCGTCGGCGACTAGGACGTGGACCTTGGCGGTGCCTCCGGCGGTGGTGGCGCCCATGACACTACGGGTTGCCGTTAGCCCACAATTCCGCGCGGTCCGCCAGCCAGCGGACCCGTCGATCAGGGGGTGGCCGCGGGGTGCTGCAATTACGCGAAAGCGGACGCGGCAACTGCGTGGTCCGCTGACGACCGGACGTGCTCCGTGAACCTGCTTCAGGCGTACGAGATGAGTTCGAGCAGGCTGCCGTCGGGGTCGCGGAAGTACACGCTGGTTCCCTCGCCGCGCGCACCCTGGCGGTGCACCGGCCCGAGCTCGACCTCCACGCTGTGGGCCCGCAGGTGATCGATCGCGCCCTCGATTGGTCCAGACCAGACGAAGCAGAGATCGCTCCCGCCCGGCTGTACCGGAAGCCGTGCAACCAGGTCCGGTTTAAGGCCGGGTCCATGGACGTTGAGCTGCTGTTCGCCGAAGCGGTACATCGCAACACCGCCTGGGTCGCCGACGAGCTCCGCGCCGAGCACGTCCCGGTAGAAGACGTTTGAGCGCGACCGCTCGGAGACATGGATCACGCAGTGATCTAGCCGGATCTCCATCGGGCGACTTTACTGTCGGGCCGGCTAGTGCTCGCGCGATAAGCAGCACGGACGACCGCAGCACGCCTCGAGGAACGCCGCGGACCCCGGCCCGGATGCCCGCATCGAGCCCGCAGGCCTCCCTGGCGACTAGGGACGTGCCTCCGCGGGACGGCGTGCGGGTTTCGCTACTCCCGCAGTCCCACGGCTTCGAGGGCCCCGGCGCGGTCGCTGAACTCGTCAACACGCAAGATCCTGCCGTTGCGCAACGTGTAGACCTCATACAGCCGCTGTTTGACTCGGACGCCGCTCCCCCGACCCCGGCCTTGGAAACAGGCGATCACGAACACGTGGTCACCGACGCCGATGACTTCCTCGACGGTTGTATCCGGCTCCCCCTCCCAAGCCTCCATCCAGCGTGCGTAATTGGCCCGCACGGCATCGGGGCCATACAACGGCCCCTCCTCCAAGGAGACCAACACAACGTACGGATCAGTGAGCGCGATGACGCGATCAAAGTCCCCATGCGAGTACGCGTCCCAGAGTTCGCGCACGACCTCGACGTTCTCCTGCGACATCGCCCACCCAGTATCCCCGGGGAGGGTTGCACGCCCAACGGCGCACAACCGGAGGATTGCCCCGCAGCGCGGCACAAAGAAGGCGGCTCGCAGCTTGCACCCCGAGGAATCCGACCTCAGCGGAGCTTTCACGCGGTTGCGGGGCGAGCGCCACACAACCCAGGACGCGTGCCGTCGTTTCCCGCAGGCGTCACGAGTAGCGCCGCGAGACGCCTCTCGATCGGTAGGTCAGCGCTGCGGGATATGCCTTAGAGCGGATTGCTCCCCACCCGTGCAGCACGCCGTCCCTCGGGGCGAGTCGACGGCGTAGAGCCGAGTGTCTGCGGCAGGAATCATGAGCTGTCGTGACATCGCGGTCGAGCCTTTTGGATTGGCGTGCATCGGTGGTCGGCCGACGCAGCCGAGATGGGCGCGTCGGGCCTGCCATTTTGAGCAGGTCAAGCGCCTCGCGGTGCTCGGGTGTCATGCCCCCGATGTCATGCGACGCGAGCCTGCGCCTCATCACGAGGTGTTCGCGTGACACCCCGCATCAGCACAATTGAAGGGCGTCGGCTGCCGCTCCGCGCGAGGGAGGAGCGCTGCGCCGGCGTGCGCGATGATCCAGTGGCTTCCGGCTCGTCGGCGGCGGCGTTGTCGGTCTCCGTAGGCTCCCGTCAGGGGTTGCCACCGTCATAGGAACTGTACGAGGAGCACAGAACCGTGAGCGAGCAGACGCCAGCCATCGACTTCGAGAACCTGCCCACCCCGAGCGAGGACTTCCTCGTCACCCACTTCATCACGGTGCGAAGCGTTGCTCGGTCGCGCGCGTTCTACTCGGATGTCCTCGGCGGCCAGGTCGTGCTGGAGGAGAACCCCTGCATGGTCAAGCTCTCCAACTCGTGGCTGATCATGAACCCCGGCGGTGGTCCCACCCCCGACAAGCCCGAGATCTCGGTCGTCAACTACGAGCCCGGGAACACGGTATCCAGCTTCCTGAACCTGAGGGTCGCGAATATCCAGGAGTGCTATGAGCAGTGGAGCGCCAGAGGGGCCGAGTTCGTGACGCCGCCGATCGATCGCGGGGCTGAGATCCGCTGCTACATGCGCGACCCCGACGGCTATCTGATCGAAGTCGGCCAGGCCACCGGGCTGCTCGAGGGCAGACTCGCCAAGAAGCGGCCGGAAGATCTGCCGGGCTAGAGGGCAAGCGGTCTCGAACGGTACGCGTGCGGATCGTAACCAGGGTGCCCCAGTCGTCGGCCACCTTGCGGCTGCGCAGCCGCCGGAGCCATCGCTCAGCGTCGACGCAGAATTGGCCGATTCCGCGTCGGTCCGCCTGCGCTTCCCATGCGAGGTGCACTCAGGTCTCGAGTTGCGCTTTGGCCGCCGTTGCAGCCGTGCCTACCTGACTTAGGTCCGCACCCAGCCGGGACGCGTCATCGAGACCTCGTAACGGCGGCCCCTGTCGGGCACGTTGCGGTGCAGCAGCTCGGACAGCGAGCCGGTCGTTCGGATGAGCTCCCAGCCGAGTGGAGAGAACGTCTGCGGGTTAAAGACCCGCGGGGACAGCAGCGGGTTCGTGAACGCTTGCGAGAAGGCGTCGATCGCGACCAATCGGCCGACCAGCGGCGGGAGGGCGGCGTTGGGGCGTACGTCCTCGGCAAACAGGCCGGGATAGAACTCGATCTGTTCGACCTTCCCGTACAGGTCGCGCAAGCGCTCCTGGACTCGGCGGTCCTCCGAGACGTGAGCGAACCGGGTCGCCCGCGGGAACCGGGCGAGCGAGCGATAGTCGTTGTATGGGCGCAGTGCGACGGCGCGCGCCTGGCGGACGCTGGCGAGCTCGGCCTCCCAGACCTCCGGGGGCGAGTTGAGGAGGCCGATGCGCCCGGCCCGCTGGTTTGAGGCGTCCGCGAAGCAGGCGCCCAGTCCCTGTTCGACGACGATGTCGGTGTTGAACAGCGTGTCTTCGACGGCGACGTCGCGGCCGCCGATTTGGAAGCTCGAGGGCACGAGGCTGTGCCAGCGGTAGAGCAGGTTGAACTCAATCGACATCCAGTTCTGCCGGTACCAGCGCGGGTTGCGGAAGCCGGTCGGGTCGGCGAGCAGCCTGAGGTGGTAAGGCGAGATGTGGTTGATGTATTCCTCGACCACGATCTTGATGAGGATCACTGTGAGGACATTGCGCGCGGTCTGGAAGAGCCGCTCGTCGTTCCAGTCGGGATTTGCCCGTCTCAGCGATCGCGCGATGCGGTTGTGCTCGCGTAGGAACAGCACGCCCATCATCACGAATCCCAGCTGGAGGTTGCCGGTGTCGCTGCCGAACGCGAACAGCTGACGGCGCTGCTCGGCCGTGATCTGCTCGTCGCGGACGACCGTGACCTTGTCGAACCTCTTGCGGTCGCCCTCAAAGAGGTAGGGCGGGTACTCCTCCCCGTTGATCACCTGTGACATCAGCAGCCCGTCCTCGTACGTCCGCAACTGTCGGGTCACGGTGTCGGTGAGCCCGTAGATCTGGATCAGGTCGATCTCGTGGTTCGACTCGTTCCTCGCCGGATCCCGGACCGGCTCGCCGGTATCAGGATCCGGATGGGGACGTTCGCTGCGCAGAAATCCATCGACGAACCACTCGGCGAAGTACGGGAAGAGCACGGTTGACTTCTCGCACGGGACCATCTGACCCTCCCGGTTGAAGAGGCCGGCAACCGCCTCGGGCTCCGGAAGGGTCGCTCGCGACGCCTCGCGTCGCGGGAGGTGGCGGCTGTCGTAGGTTCGGTCGGTCAGCGATGTCCACGACGTGTAGTCCGCCAACGTGCTTAACGGGTTCGGCCGTGTCGGGATCTTCAGGATCGCCCGGTCAATGAGCACCGCGTTCACCCGCCGGTGGACGCGCGGGAACCTCTCGACCGTCTTCCACAGGCCCGGCAGGTTCGTCGTCACGAACGTCTCGGCCCGGTTGGCGAGGCTGAGCTTGACATCGCGAAGTGCTCGCATCCGCGCTCCTTCCGTTGCGGCTGGTCCTACGGCGTGTGGCGATCCTAAGCGTCCAGCACCGCGCGTGACATCGGCCTCGACAAGCGACGAGGATCCGGTTGGCGATCTCTCCGACGTCGCCGCCGACACGGTGCGGCAATAAGGGTGTCTGCTCGCGGCCACATCGCGGTCCGGCTTCAGCCGGGGGACGGTCGCCGCGTGGCTATTGTCTTGGCGTGCCCGGCGCGCGGCTGTGTTTGATCGAGTTTCCCGCGGATGATCCCGAGCGGGCTCGACGCTTCTGGGCCGCTCTGCTCGGAGATCCCCTCGGGCCCAGACACGAAGGGGAGGGCTGGCAAACAGACTCCGCGACCCCGCTCGTTGGGCTCCATGCGCGGGGTCGCGGGCCCGGCGACTCGTTCTCCTTGCCCTACTTCGAAGTAGACGATCTGGCCCGGGTGCTGGACCAGGTCGAGGCGCTCGGCGGCAGCGTGGTCCATCCGGGCAGCGCATCGGCCGTCTGCAAGGACTCGGAGGGAAGCCCGTTTGGATTGACGGTCATGTCGCGCGGCTGAGCCGCTCGCGCTTCAGCGGCTCTTTGACACCCCTCTCCGGGTTGCTGTCGCTTTCGTGGCTTCAAGCGAGCTGCCAGTTGCTTTGGCTGGACTCAAGCCAAAGTGAGCGAGTTCATCCAGCCCACGGAGCACCGCGAGGCTTGGGCCGGCGCCCGACGTCAGGTGCGGCGAGGCTTCGCCAACCCGCCGAAGGGCGGTGCAAACTCGACAGCTGGCGCATAAGGTCAATACCGCATACGGGCCCAAGCGCTAGGGGTTGTCGTTAGCCCCGCAATTGGATGAAACCGTCGAAGGAGCGTCCACCGCCGGGGGCGTGGCGTTGAGAGTGTCGCAATCACGCGGAATGGAAGCGCCTCGTCAGCCCGGGACGCCTCCGCGCGGGGGCCGGGCGTGGGCAACATCCTCCGTCTGTGTTGTCTCGCTCCGGGCTGTGACTCTCCCCCGGCAGACGTCCGGGACGTGTGCAACTCACCTAACCGACTCTTCCCCGCTTCTGGTCAGGCGGGCGGTGTCGCCCGAGACCCGACCGCAACGACGGGCGCACGGACGGGTTCTAGGGCACATGACTCTCGCCGAACAAAACTCCGCTTCTCGCATGAACCGATTGATCCCCGTCATCGCGCTCGTCCTGCTCGCAGCCATCGGGCTCGGTGCGCCGGCTGTCGCCGACGCGGCAACGCGGCCGAAGCCCCCGAGCCTCCGGGTGATGACCCGCAACCTCTACCTGGGCACCGACCTGATCCCGATCGCTGTGTCCCCGAACCTGAACGTCTTCGAGCAGCGCGCCCAGCACGGCTTCGAGAACGTGAAGGAGACGGACTTCCCCGCCAGGGCGAAGCTGCTGGCGCGCGAGATCAAGCGCACGAAGCCAGACCTGATCGGGCTACAAGAGGTGGCCCTGTGGCGCACCGGGCCCAAGGACGGAGTGATGAGCAACGAGACCACGGTCGCGTTCGACTGGCTCGCGCTCCTCCGCAAGGAGCTCAAGGACCTCGGGCTGAGGTACAGGCTCGGCGGCGTGCAGCCCGAGTTCGACCTCTCCGGGCCCACCGCCGACGACTTCGACGTCCGTCTCACGATGCGGGACGCGATCCTGATGAAGAAGCGCAACGGCCTGGCGATCAGGGGCAAGCGCGGCGGCAACTTCCAGAACTTGGCCCAGATCCCGATCCCCGCGCTCGGGACGACCGTCACCATCAAGCGCGGCTGGGTGTACGACGACCTCAAGCTCCGCGGCAGGCGCTTCCGCTTCCTCAACACGCACCTCGAGGCCTACGGCGACTCCTTTCGCCTGGCCCAGGCCAACGAGCTAATCGCCAGCGGCGGCCCGGCGCGCTCCACGCGCCCTGTGATCCTGGTCGGCGACCTCAACTCTGACCCCAACGGGGATCCGAACGGCACCGGAGATCCCGCGCCCTACAACGCCATCACGGGCTTCGGGTTCCTGGATACCTGGAAGCGGCTCTACCCGGGCAACCAGGGTTACGAGTGCTGCCTCGACCACCAGGGAGCCGGCGGCCTGCCCGACCTGATGGACCCGCCGCCCTTCCCAGCGGACCACCGGATCGACCACGTCCTCCGCAAGGGCAAACGGCTCAAGCCCGTGAGCGCGAAGGTGGTGGGGACAGACCCCACGCTCAACCGTACGGCGTCGGGCCTATGGGAGTCCGACCACGGCGGGGTGGTCACGAAGTTCAGGTTGAAGTAGCGAGCCGCCATTCGGGCGACGGCGCCGTGACCGGATCGTCCCGATCCGGACGACGCAACCCGTCTATGCACCACCATGGAAGCGCAACCTTTCGCGAGATACTGCGCGGGCGATGTCAACGGAGAACGTGGAGGCCTTCAAGCGCGGGCTGGAGGCGGGAAACCGCGGAGATGTCGACGGGCTGCTGGACGAACTCCATCCCGAGATCGAGTGGCACTCGGCGCTGCACGCGTTGATGGGAGGGCAACAGACGGTCTTTCGGGGCCATGACGGCGTGCGCAGGATGATGGGAGACCTCTACGAGATCTTCGGCGAAATTCACATCGAGATGTCGGACTTCCGGGACCTGGGAGACCGGCTCGTCGCGATCGGCCGCACGCGCAATCGCGGCAAAGCCAGCGGCGCCGAAACGGAGACGCGCCTGGCTTTCGTGACCGAGATCAGGAACGGCAAGACGATCTCGATCCGTGCCTACCTCGATCCAGAGGAGGCTCTCGAAGCCGCCGGACTGTCGGAGTAGCGCTTTGAGACGAGAAGCAGAAGTCCACGCCTAGACCGCCACCTCGATCACCGGCAGCAAAAGCCCTTCGGAGATTCCGCCTGAAGGTGGGAAGCTTGGCACTGGCAGTTGCCGTACCCACAAATTCGCGTGTCGGCGAGCGAGGGAATACCCGTCGTGTGGGCGCGGCCCTGGAGAGTGTCGCAATCACGCGAGGCTGTCGCGTAAACCGCTGCTGAGCACGGCTTTTCGTCCGGCTCGGTGGGGACGATTTGGTTTGTTCCCGAGCGGTGAGGTGTGCGGTGGCTCAGAACTTTCTGCCTTGTGATCGCGAGTAGGAGTTGTTGTTGCCGCCGAGTTTGCGGGAGTGGCTGGCGGAGGATCATTTGGCTTGGTTTGTGCTCGACGCGGTGGCGGAGCTCGATCTCGAGGGTTTCTATGGCTCTTATCGCCGCGACGGTTAGGGCGCTGCTGCGCACAATCCCGCGATGATGGTGGCGCTGCTGGTCTACGCGTATGCGATCGGGGAGCGTTCCTCGCGCGCGATCGAGCGGCGTTGCCGCGAGGACGTCGCCTTCCGGGTGATCACGGCGAACCAGGTGCCGATCACGCCACGGTTGCGCGCTTCCCGGTCCGCCACGAGGCGGCGCTGGGAGAGCTGTTCGGCCGGCTGCTCGGCCTGTGCGGCGAGGCCGGGCTGGTGTCGGTGGGTGTGGTCGCGGTCGACGGCAGCAAGTTCGCGGCCGCCGCCTCCGACAGCGCGGTGCGCAGCTACGAGCAGATCGCGGCGGAGATCGTCGAAGAGGCGGGCCGGATCGACGCGGCCGAGGACGAGCTGCACGGCCCCGCGCGGGGCGACGAGCTGCCGGAGCATCTGGCCAAGCGCGAGGGCCGCCGGGCCTGGCTGCGCGTGGTCAAGGAACGGCTCGAGCTGGAGCGGGCGCAGCGCGCCGCACCGGTCCCGCAGGGCCGCGCCGAGCGCCTGCGGGTCTGTCAGCGCCGGCTCGTCGAGGACTGGCAGGCGGAGCGTTTCGCGAACCGCGAATACGAGGCCCGCTGGCGGCGCGGCGTGTTGGAGCGCGGCCGCCGGCAGATGGGCTCGGGGCCGCGCCCATTCACGCCTCCTGTGCGTCCCGAGGGGAAGCTGAACACGACAGACCCGGACGCGAAGCGGATCAAGCAGGGCCGCGCGTTCATCCCGGCCTACAACGCCCAGACGGTCACGACCGAGCAGCAGATCGTGATCGCCGCCGAGCTCACCACCGAAGGCGTCGACTTCGAACAGCCGAGCCGATGATCGCGAGCGCCGAACGAGAGCTGCGACGCGCCCGGGTCGAGCAGCGGCCCCAGAGTCGTGCTCGCCGACGCCGGCTACTGGTCAGACGGCCACATCGACGCGCTCAGGCAGCGCGGCATGATCCCGATCGTCGCGCCCGACACGAGCCGCGACAAACCAAGGAAGACACGACTCGGCGGCCCCTACGACTAGATGCGCAGAGTGATCGCCACCGAGCGAGGCGGCGCGCTCTCTCACAAAGACAGTGGATGGTCGAACCGGTATTCGCGCAGATCAAGGCGAACCGACGGATCGAGCGCTTCAAACGCAGAGGGCTCGCCGCCGCGCGCTCCGAATGGCGCCTAATCGCAGCCACCGACAACCTGCTCAAGCGGCACCGCCACAGCCTGCAACCGCCGCGGCCTGAAACAGCCCAGGCCACCCCAAATCCGGCCCCGCCGCACAGCGCTGCGGCCGCCACCACGCTTTACGCGACAGCCTCACGCGAAAGCGCTAGCGCGGCTTGGCATCGGCCGGGGCCCGGCGGCCATCCGCTGGCCCGATGTCGGTTCTCCGCCAGCAAGTTGGCGGATCGGCCCCATGGTCGGGTGGGTCGCCCGCTGACACGGTGGGCGCATGCTCAGCTCACGTGGACCCCGTCGCTGTCTCGTGTCCGTCCTCGGCACGGGACGGGATTGGCCGGTCGGAAGCCACCAGGGCGGACGTGACGATCCGGCACCGCCGCCGCTGACCACCGGCCCGACGACGGGAGCGACACCGTGAGCGCACGACGGATCTTCCTGCTCGCGGCCGTGTCTGCGGCCGTGATCGTGGGCGGGGTGTTCTGGGCGATCGGCAAGAACGAGCAGGCGGCGGGTCGCGCCGCGGCGCGGTTCGCCGCGGCGCTGGTCGAGAACGACCCCGACGCGGCGCCGAAGGGAAGCCCGGAGTACATCACGGGCATGCGCGCGTACTTCGGAGCGGTGACCGGCGCGCGGGTGATCGGCACCCATAACGAGCGCGCCGACGCGAACACGAGCACTTCACGCACATACCCCGTCGCGGATCTGCTGCTGCGCAGCGCGCGCGGACCGGCGGTGATCGAGCTCGCGTTCGATAACGGCGGAATCGGCAGCGAGAAGGTCACCGGCATCTACGAGCTCGATCCCGACGACGCCCCCAAGCTGCCGGCACGGGATCGCGAGCAGCTGGCGTCGGCGTTCGCGGGGCGCGGCGGCATCCCGGCCGACGGGGAAACGCTCAAGCAGGCCACCGCCCAAGCCCCCCGACCTGCCCCCCGACCTGCCGCGCCGCAGCCCGCGGCCTCACAGCCGGCGCAGGTGAAACCGAACCCCCGGCTGCGCGTGGCGCGGATGGAGCTGCGATGCGTCCAACAGGCCCACGGCGACGTGACAAGGCTCGTGGAGTGCGCTCCGCAGACACCGTGATCGAAAAGACAACGACATTCGAGGAGCTTGGGATGAAAGGAAGCACGCTATGAGCCTGTCCCACGCCGCGATCGACTCAGAGGAGCTGTGGCTGGAGGAGGTCGGGAACCCGTACCAGTCGATGGTCGCGGCAGCGGTCGCCGAGCGCGTCGTTGCTGCCGCCATCTGCTGGCCCGGCGATTCGTGGCTCCGCCTGTTCAGCACGCCGGTGCGACGACTGATCCGACGGATGCGCGGGCAGGTGCGGTGGGATGATCGACTACCGGCGACGGGCCGGCAGCATTCGGTCGTGGCATTGACCGAGCACTCCCTGCTGATCTTCGAGTTTCGAATCGGCCGAAAGACCCGAATCGGAGGAGAGCTGGGACCGTGTCTGGGCCGGTGGCCGCGTGACGAGATCTCCGTTGAGGTGCGTCGGACAGAGCTCAAGCGATCGGTTCTCAACAGTGCGTCGGCGTACGACTCGCTCGAGACCGAAGGTTTCAAGGTGCTGCGCTCACCGCCACCACGCCCGACGGCCCGCTGATGTTGGACCTCCCTGCTGCGGGCCAGCCGGGGATCAAGGACTTCGAGCAGGCCGTCCCCAGCCAGGGCCTTCGGTCGGATCCGCCAACCCGAACGCCTGACGAATAGGCGCCACAAGCCCATTCTGCTGCTGGCCAACTTCGACACTCTCCGTCGGCGCGGGGCCTGAGTCGATCCCCACCGCGGGATCGCACGGCCCGCGCGGCTCCCCGCCGCCGGCTAACTATCGCAATGCGCGATGAGCGGGGCTGGCGATCGGCTTTCGATCAGACTCGGAGCGCTGCGTTGACTGCGATCATCGGGCGCGGTGAGCACCCACATCTCCTTGAACGGAAGTGTGAGATGCCAGGTCGTCGCCGCTCCCTTTGGCAGGCACGCCATGTCACCGGCCTTCAGCTCCAGGACAGGTCCGTCCTCAATTTCGACCCGTGCCTCACCTTCAAGCACGAGGAGCATCTGGGTGGCGGGCAGGACCCAGGTCGGGGGTTGTTGATCAGCATCCTTCGTGAACCGTGACAACCCCGCTCGCATGGTTCCGGTGTCGAAGAGCACATGCTCCTCGGCACCCCCTCCGATCTCGGGGTCGGCTTGCCACTCCTCCGTCGCGACGTTGGAAACGAACACACCCGGGTGCACTTCCATCGCAGCCTCCTCGCTTGCGGTTCACCGAGGGCCATGGTCCCAAGAATCCCTCCGCAACCAGCGGCTACCGCTTCGCGCGCGAGAAGGGATAGCCCGGTCGAGGCCTACTACTTCGGCGGAGTGTCCCGTCTGACGACCCGAAGCTCCGGCCGGTTCCGCTCCGCCTTGATAATCGCCGCCCGCCCCTTCCCGGTCACAGATAAGGGCCGGTCTCCGAGTACAGAGGTAACAGGCGCACAACCTCATGGTCCGAGGCTGCGCAGAGTTTCTTTGGAAGGAGCGTCCGAATGAGGCGCAGACGGCTCGCTGACATGATCGCCCGCATTGGTCTGCTGTTAGTGCCGGCAACAGCGGCGCTGCCCGTGCTTGGTGCGGGACCGGCCTTTGCGGCGACGCTGGATGTTTGTCCGAGCGGCTGCTCGTACACGGAAATCGCGCCGGCTCTTGCTGCGGCCCAGGCCGGCGACACGATCAAGATCGGCGCCGGCACCTACGACGGCGGTGTGACGGTCGACGTGAGCGTCAAGCTCGTCGGCGCCGGCGCCAACAGCACCATCATCAGCGGTGGCGGCCCGGTGGTGACGATCGGCGAGTTCGGAGCCTCGTCCGAGCCGACCGTCTCGATCGACGGAGTGACAATCACCGACGGCATCACCCGGTCGAGCCCAGAATCGACGCC
>JBKPME010000102.1:0-7334 GCA_046731915.1 Actinomycetota bacterium | reverse complement strand
TCGTGGCCCCGATAGGTGGCTGACTCGATATAGGCGTTCGTGGTGGTCCACTCGATCTCAGGATCGAAGTAGCCCAGGGCGCTGTCGGTCCCACCGCGGTCGAACTCCGCGAAGCTCCGGCGCACGATCTCGACGTTTCCTGGGGCACCGGCGAGCCCAGTATCTGCCGCCTGAAGCGTTGCGTCCAGCTGACGGCGTGCCTGCACCTTGGCGGTTTTGGCTGCGAACGTCTGCGAAAGCAGCGCGCTGGCGCATATGCCGCCGATCGCCGGGGTAGCGTGCCGCCCATGAGCTTTCTCCGCCCATCGCTAGTCCTTGCAGTCGTTGCCACCGCTATAACGGCCGGCGTCCTTGCCATCGGCAGCTCCGCGTCACCGCCCGCCGGCGGTGCCGCCGCGGCGAAGATCTCGCCGGTCCGGGTCGACGGCGTTCACCTTGGTGACACGCACGCCGACCTCCGCGTGCGCGGCAAGGTCGGGAGGATCCGGCCGGGCTGCGAGCTCGGCGGCCCGAACACGCGCTCGGCGCAGCTGCTTGCTCCGCTGAAGGGCACCGTGAACTACGGCTTCGCGAGACCGCGCAGGGTGGACAACATCTCCGTGACGGGCGGCGCGAAGGCGCGCGGCGTCGGGATCGGCGCGACGATCGCCCAGATCAAGGCGAAGTTCCCGCACGCAACGGTCGACCACAGCACCGACCAGGTCTTCCAGCTCACGCTGGTGCGGACCCCGAAGCGGCCGAATGGCCCCGGGAGGATCACCTTCGGCGTGAGCACGCAGACGCACAAGACGACGATCATCGGGGTGCCATTCATCGCGTTCTGCGAGTAGGGCCCGGCCGGCAGGTACGCTCGGCGGCGAGATGACCGTGTCGCCGCCCACGAGGGCGATCCCGGACAACCTGGCGGATCTCGTCGGCAACACGCCGATGGTCAGGCTGACCCGGGTGGCGCCCGACTGCGGCGCCGAGCTGATCGGGAAGCTCGAGTCCCACAACCCGGCCGGCAGCGTCAAGGACCGAATCGGGGTAGCGATGATCGAGGCGGCCGAGGCCGAGGGCCGCATCGAGCCGGGGCGCAACACGGTCGTCGAGTCGACCTCAGGTAACACCGGCATCGCGCTGGCTTTCGTGTGCGCGGCCAAGGGCTATGACCTCGTCATCACCATGCCGCAGGGAATGAGCCGAGAGCGCGAGAAGCTGCTGCGGCTGTACGGGGCCGAGGTTGTCTGGGTCGAGTCGATGGGCGGGATGAACGAGGCCGTGGAGGAGGCGCGCCGGATCTGCCGCGACCGCGGGGATTGCTACGTGCCGAATCAGTTCTCGAATCCGGCCAACCCCGAGATCCACCGCCACACGACCGCCGAGGAGATCTGGCGCGACACGGACGGCAAGATCGACGTCTTCGTCGCCCCGGTGGGAACCGGCGGCACGATCACGGGTTGCGGCGAGCGCCTGAAGGAGCGCCATCCCGGGCTGCACGTGGTGGCGGTCGAGCCGGCGGCATCCCCCGTCCTCTCGGGTGGGAAGCCGGGGCCGCACAAGATCGACGGCATCGGCCCGGGCTTCGTTCCCGAAGTGCTGAACCGGGACGTGATCGACGAGATCGTGCCGGTCGAGGACGAGGACGCGATCGAGACGGCGCGCCTCTGCGCCCGTCGCGAGGGCGTGAACGCCGGGATCTCGGCCGGCGCGGCGATGTGGGCGGCGGTCCAAGTCGGGTCTCGCGCCGAGATGCGCGGCAAGCGCGTGGTGGCGATCCTGCCCGACTCCGGCGACCGCTACATCAGCACGCCCTTCTTCTCGCCCTGATGGCCGTGATGGACGCATTCGGCAGCGTTGCCCGAGAGGTGCGCGAGGATCTCGCCGCCGCCCAGGAGCGCGATCCCGCGGCCCGGAGCGTCGGACGGGTCGAGATGCTGCTCACCTACCGCGGCGTCCAGGCACTGCTGGCCCACCGGGTCTGCCATGCACTGTACGCCGCCGGCGTGCCTCTGCTGCCGCGCTGGCTGGCGTACGCAACGACGGCTGTGACAGGGGTGGAGATCCATCCCGCCGCGCGGATAGGTCGGGGACTCTTCATCGACCATGGTGTCGGCGTTGTGATCGGCGAGACCGCGGAGGTGGGGGACGACGTCACGATCTACCAGGGCGTGACCCTCGGCGGCACCGGCTTCGCCCGCGGCAAGCGCCACCCGACGGTTTGCAACGAGGTGATGATCGGAGCCGGCTCCGCTCTGCTGGGCCCGATCGTGGTCGGCGAGCGCTCGAAGATCGGCGCGAACAGCGTGGTGATCCACGACGTGCCGCCGAACTCCACCGTGGTCGGAAACCCCGGTCACCCCGTGCGCGTGGACGGGAAGAAGCCCGAGGGCCCCGACGCGGATTGGGTGCACCTCCCCGACCCGGTCGCCGACGCCATCAGCGGCCTCGCCAACCGCCTCAACGAGCTGGAGGAGCTGGTGGCCGAGCAGACCGGCCGCAAGCCGGAAGCCGAGGCCCGGCCCCTGAAGCGCCGCGGCGGCCCGGACAGCGCGGGCGGCTAAGGCGACCCGCTACCCCCCGACCCGCCACGCCAGGGTCACACAGGCGTCACACAACGCGCACCCAAGTGCGCCCGAAGCCGCCACGCTGCTCGGGTGCCGCAGGAAAGGTCTGATAGTGCGACCCAACCTGCGGCACCGTCGGTCGATCGAGCGATCGCGCTGGTCGCGGCGGGGCAGCACGGGGTCGTCACCGCGGTGCAGCTCAAGGCGTGTGGACTTAGGTCCGGCGGGATCAAGCATCGGGTCGCGGCACGTCGGCTGCAGCCACTCTGGCGGGGCGTCTACGCGTTTGGACACCGCGAGCTCACGCGCGAGGGCTACCTGATCGCTGCCGTTCTGGCATGTGGGCCCGGTGCCGTGCTGAGCCACAGATCGGCCGCTCACCACTGGGAGCTGCTCGCGAGTTCGTCGGGACGCGTCGATGTGACGGTCGCCTCGCGTGGAGGGCGCGTGCAGCGCCCCGGCATCCACCTCCACTGCACCCGCCGACTCGACCCCGAGGACGTCACCATCACGGACGGCATCCCGATCACGACGGTGGCCAGAACCGTCGTCGACCTCAACTCGGTGGTTCTCGATCGGCTGGTCGAAAGGGCGCTGGAGCAGGCCTACATCCGCCGGCTCCTTCCACCCGGGGCAATCGAGGGCGCGTTGGAGCGAGCGAACGGGCGCAAGACGCGAATACTGCGTCGTCTCGTCGCGGCCGAGCACCGCACCGCAACAGTTACCCGCAGCGAGCTCGAGGAGCGCTTCCTCGCGCTGATCAGGAGCAGCGACCTACCTGATCCCGAGCTGAACGTTCGGATCTGCGGGTACGAGGTCGACTTCCTCTGGCGCGCTCAGCGCCGGGTTATCGAGGTCGACGGGCACGCGTACCACTCGACTCGGCAGGCGGTGAGCCGCGACCGCCGCAAGGACAACGATCTCGAGATGGCGGGATTCCGTGTCACGCGCTTCACCGCCGACCAGATCCTCCACGACGCGAAGGACACGCTCGGGCGCACCAGGCGCGTGCTTCTCGGCGGTCAGTAGAAGACCGTGCGTGTGCGGTGCCGTGGCACGCCCTTGTACGCCGGCGCTTGTCCCTTCGTCCACATTGCGATGTCGAGCAGGCGGGCAGGCATACCCAATCGCTCGGAGAGCAGCTCGCAGGCCCGCACGGCGCAGCCGCGGATCTCGCGCTCCTCTTCGCCCGGCGGCAGCAGCTCTCCCGCATCGATCCGGGCGGCCAGCGCCGGGTCATAGACCAGGACCCCATCGACACGCAGCACGTGGGGGACCAGGTTGTCGGCAAAGATCGTAAGGCGGTCGAGGTCGTGGAACGATGCGACGCCGGCAAGGGCGAGGTCGTTCGGCGTGATCTGGGCGCGCTTCCAGAAGCCGACGTCGTCGAAGAAGGGCATGCCGTCCGCGAGCATCACGGCGAGCCGCTCGGCCGATCCGCCCGCCTCCGCGACGAGATCAAGCGCCCGACGGCCACCGAGGAAGCGGCCCAGATCGCGGAGTGCCTCCGCGTACAGCGCCATCAGCTCATGCGACGGGTCCTGGCCGAGAACCGCCGCAACGTCCTCCGCCCTCACTGCCCGTAGTTCGCCGGCCGACCACCCGCCGTCGGAGCGCCAGAAATCGGCTAGCGCGGATGCGACCGTGAAGTAGCCCGACATGCCCGGACGCTTCCGCAGCGTCGGGAACCAGCCCGAGCCGAAGTTGATCGCGTCGAGGGCCAGCATGTAGTCGGCCACGTCCTCGGGCGGCCCGTCGATGTAGTGGCGCTCGGGGTCGAGCGTGGGCGGCGTGCCGGGGTCCACTGCGGAGAGTGCCTCGACGTCTATCTGCACGTACCGCCCGGTCTCGGCGATCTCCCGACAGCAACTGCGCACTTCATCGGTCAGCGACACCCGGGCAGCTTCCTACACTGCGGCCGGTGCCCGCCGCCCTTCGCTGCGAGTCGCTCGAGAAGCGCTACGGCGCGACCGTGGCCCTCGACGGCGTCGACCTCGACGTGGCGCCGGGTGAGCTGCTCGGGCTGCTTGGCCCGAACGGCGCTGGCAAGTCGACGCTCACGAAGATCGCCTGCGGGCTGGTGCGGGCCACGGGCGGCCGCGCGGAGGTCGAGGGAACGCCGGCCGGCTCGTCTGAGGCGCGCGCCGCGATCGGCTACCTCGCCGAGCTGTTCCGCTTCCCCGACTGGCTGACCGCGGACGAGCTCCTGGCTCTTCATCAGGAGCTGGCGGGCTCGGAGCGCGGCCCTTCCGAGCGCGCCGAGCTGCTCGAGCTGGTGGGGCTGGGGGAGGCCACCGAGACCAAGGTCGCCGCCATGTCGAAGGGCATGCAGCAGCGGTTGGGGATCGCCCAGGCGCTCGTCGGCTCGCCACGGCTGCTGATGCTCGACGAGCCTACGAGCGCACTCGATCCGGTCGGCCGGCGCGTGGTCCGCGACCTGCTGCGTGAGCTACGCGGGCGCGGCATCGCGGTCGTGCTGAGTTCGCACCTGCTGAGCGAGGTCGAGCTCGTATGCGACCGAGTGGCGATCCTGGTGGGCGGGAGGATCGTCGCCCAGGGCACGCCGGCGGAACTCGCACAACCGCGCGGCGTCGAGGTGGAGACCGGGGATGGTGTGCGCACGTTCCCCGATGCCACGCGCGACCAGGTGCCCGGCATCGTGGCCGAGCTGGTGGCGGCCGGCGATCGCGTCTTTGAGGTGCGGCTCCTGGCGTCCACGCTCGAGGACGCCTACCTCGAGGCGGTCGGCGCGGCGTGAGCAGCGCCCTGATCGTCGCCCGCTACGCGCTCCGCGAGGCCGTGCGCCGGCGAGTGATCCTGGTCGTGCTGCTGCTCACAATCTGCTTCCTCGCGCTGTACGGGCTCGGCTGCGCGGTCACGTTCAACGAGGTCGACTCGCTCGCGGCCGACGACCAGCTCGACGATCGCGTGCTCGCGGGCTCCACGCTGCTCGGCCTGTCCATGTTCACGATCCTCTTCCTCGGGGCAGTGCTTGCCGTCTTCCTCACGCTGGGCGCCGTGCGCGGTGACGCCGAGCGGGGCCTGCTCCAGCCGCTGGTAGTGCGGCCCGTGGGGCGGACGAGCCTGCTGGTCGGCCGGTTCGCCGGCGCCGCAGCCGTGTGCGCAGCATATGTCGCGCTCGTGTACGGGGCCGCGGTGCTCATCACGGGCATCTTTGGCGACTGGTGGCCGGACAGGGGCGTTGGCCCAGGGCTCGGGCTGGTTCTTGCGGTCGTGGTGATCGCGGCCATCTCGCTGTTCGGGTCGATCTTCCTGTCCTCGACGGCGAACGGCATTGCGGTGTTCATGCTGTTCGGGGCCGGCCTGGCCGCGGGCCTGCTGGGCCAGATCGGCGACGCGCTCGCGGTCCAGACGCTGAAGGACGTGGCGAAGGTGTCCTCCTGGCTGCTGCCGTTCGAGGCGCTCTACCAGGCTGGGCTCCACGGCCTCACCGCCGAGACGAGCGGTCTCACCGGCGTGATCGTCCAGCTCGGCCCGTTCGGCGGGGCGGAGCAGGCCGGACCTGGGCTGTGGGTCTGGACGCTCGCCTATCTCGCCCTGATCGCAGCCGGCGCGCGGATCGCCTTCGCCCGCCGCGACCTCTAGCGCTCCGGCTGCGGCTCTATCCTCGACTCGATGGGTGCTGTGGCCCCCGATTCCCTGCTGGAGGGGCTGAACGAGCCCCAGCGCGAGGCCGTGCTCCACGGCGAGGGGCCGCTCCTCATCCTCGCCGGGGCGGGGTCTGGGAAGACGCGCGTGCTCACCCACCGCATCGCGCACCTCGTCGGAACCGGGCAGGCACGGCCGGGCGAGATCCTGGCGATCACCTTCACGAACAAGGCGGCCCAGGAGATGCGCGAGCGGGTCGAGACGCTCGTCGGCAATCGCGCCCGGGCGATGTGGGTGATGACCTTCCACTCCGCCTGCGCGCGGATGCTGCGCGCCGACGCGGACAGGCTCGGCTACACGCGCGGCTTCACCATCTACGACGAACAGGATTCGCTCCGCCTCGTGAAGGCGTGCATCGACGAGCTGGACGTCGACCCCAAGCGCTTCGCCCCGCGCGGGATCCGCCGCCAGATCACGGACGCGAAGAACCAGCTCCTCGACGCCGAGGCCTACCGGCTCAAGGTCTCGACCTTCTTCGAGCAGACGGCGGCCGACGTCTACGACCTTTACGAGAAGCGCCTCCACGCGGCCAACGCGATGGACTTCGACGACCTGCTGTTTCGCTGCGTGAACCTCTTCGAGCTCTTCGAAGAGGTCCGGAACCGCTACCGCCGCTCATTCCGCCACGTCCTCGTGGACGAGTACCAGGACACGAACCGAGCCCAGTACCGCTGGCTGCAGCTGCTGACGGAGGAGCACCGCAACCTCTGCGTGGTGGGCGACGATGATCAGTCGGTGTACAGGTTCAGGGGAGCTGACATCCAGAACATCCTTGGCTTCGAGCGGGACTACCCCGACGCCGAGGTCGTCAAGTTGGAGCAGAACTACCGCTCGACGCAGACGATTCTCAATGCGTCAAACGCGGTCATCTCCAACAACCGGCAGCGCAAGGACAAGTTCCTCTGGTCGGACCTCGGCGATGGGGATCCGGTCCATGTGCGGGAGCTCGAGGACGAGCATGCGGAGGCGCGCTTCGTGGTGTCGGAGCTCGAGCGGCTCGTGGACGAGGGCGCCTCGCGCGACGAGATCGCCGTCTTCTACCGGACCAATGCGCAGAGCCGTGTGCTCGAGGACATGCTGGTTCGGTACGGGGTGGGCTACCAGGTCATCGGCGGCACG
>JBKPME010000101.1:0-34927 GCA_046731915.1 Actinomycetota bacterium | reverse complement strand
CCTCACCAGCGAGGAGGTGCGGATGGCGCTCGAGGAGCCGCTCCAGGCGATCATCGACGCCGTCAAGGAGACGCTTGACCGCACTCCCCCGGAACTTGCTTCGGACATCATGGACCGCGGGATCATGCTCGCCGGCGGCGGTGCGCTCCTCCAGGGGCTCGACGACCGCCTGCGCGACGAGACCCAGATGCCGGCTCACCTGGCCGAGTCGCCGCTGACCTGTGTCGCGGTCGGCTCCGGCCGCAGCCTCGAGGAGTTCGAGGCGATCCACCGCAGCAACAAGAATTCCCGATCGGGCCGACGGCGGTAGACCCGCCGCGCGAGGAGCGCCCCGCGTGTACGACAGGAAGGCGGTCCGCAGGCGGCGGGCGGCGCTCGCGGTGTTCGTCGCGCTCTCGATCGCGATTCTGACGGCGTACTTCGGCGAGTCGGGCGGCGGCTTCTTCCACGCGCTCCAGCGCGGCGCCCAGGAGGCGTTCGCCCCGATCGAGACCGGCGCGAGCCGCGCTCTCAAGCCAGTGCGCGACCTGTTCGGCTGGGCGGGCGACACCGTCGACGCGAAGGAGGAGAACAAGGCGCTGAAGCGCGAGGTCGAGCGCCTGCGGGCGGAGCTCGCGGAGGCCCAGACCGCCCGGCGCGATGCCAGCCAGCTCAAGGGCCTGGTCGGCCTCAGCAAGGAGGACAGCTTCCCGCGCGGCACCGAGCCGATCGCGGCCCGGGTGATCGCGCGCTCGCCCACAATCTGGTACTCGAGCATCAAGATCGACAAGGGCGAGAGCGACGGCATTCGCGTGAACCAGCCGGTTATCGCGGCCGGCAGCGACCCCGACCACGGCCAGGTGGGCGGCCTCGTCGGCAAGGTCACGAGCGTGACCGGCGGCACCGCGGAGGTCACGCTGATCACGGACGCGTCCATCGGCGTGGGCGCCCAGGTGATGCCCTCGGGCGCCACCGGCGTCGTGCGCCCGGCCGTGGGCAACCCGCGCGACCTCCTCATGGAGTTCGTCGAGGGCGGCCGGGTGACCGAGAACACGACGGTCGCGACATCCGGCTTCACGATCTCGAAGGGCGAGTCGCTGTTCCCGCGCGGCATCCCGATCGGGCGGGTCTCGAAAGCCGACCTCGAGGAGGTCGACATCTACCAGCGCGTGCACCTGAAGCCCTACGCCGACCTCAAGTCGATCGACATCGTCCAGGTGCTGAGGCGCCGGCCGGCCGCGTCGCAGACCGCAGGGGTGGGGCTGCCATGATCCTGTCGCCGGGCACCGTGGTACGCGTCGGGATGCTGCTCCTGCTCGCGGTGGTCCTGCAGCTCTCCTTCTTCAGCCAGCTGGGCATCCTGGGCGGCCACCCCGACGTTGTTGTGCTCGTCGTGGCCGCTGTCTCCTACTACGGCGGCTCAATCGCCGGGTGCGCCACCGGCTTCTTCGCCGGCTTCATGCTCGACCTCGCCAGCGGCGCCACGATGGGCGTGACGTCGCTCGTGCTGACCGCGGTCGGCTACGGCGTGGGGCGCTTCCGCGAGGTCCGCGACCCGAGCCACGGGCTGCTGCCTTTGGCGGTGGGAGCGGCCGCGACGGGCGGGTTCGTGGTCGCGTTCGCCGCTGTCTCCTTCATGCTTGACATCGGCGCCAGCGTGAGCCCGCTGGTGATCCGGGACGCGATCGTGACCACGCTGCTCAACGTGCTGCTCGCCCTGCCGGTCTTCCTCGGCACGCGCAAGCTGCTGCGGCCGGTGCTGAAGGTGGACCCGTTCGACGTGCGCCGGCGCCGCCGGCCGGCGCGCGAGGCCGGGCCGCTCGGGCTCCGCGGCCTGGAGGTCTAGGGCCCGGTGTACCTGGACAACGAGCGACGCCCCACGCTGACCCCTCAGCTCGCGTTCCGCGTGGCCGTGATCGGCGGTGTGGCGCTCGTGATGTTCGGGATCATCTTCTTCCGGCTCTGGTACCTGCAGGTGCTCTCGGGCGACAACTACGTCGCCGCGGCGCGGGAGAACCGCGTGCGCGAGATCAAGATCCAGGCGCCGCGCGGCGAGATCGTCGACCGCCACGGGCAGCCGCTCGTGGAGAATCGCAATTCGCTGTCGATCAAGCTCACGCCGGACAAGCTGCCGGCGCAGCGGGCGGATCGGGTGGTGCTGTACCGGCGGCTCGCGAAGCTGGTGGACGTGAAGCCGCGCCGCCTCACGCGGCGCGTGGAGCGCGAGCTGAAGGCGCTGCCGTTCGCGAAGCCGACCATCAAGCAGGACGTGAACCCCAACCTGGTGGCGTTCGTCCTCGAGCGTCAGGAGGAGTACCCGGGCGTCGAGCCCGAGCGCGAGTCGCTGCGCGAGTACCCGCACGGGCCGATCGGGGCGCACCTCTTCGGCCAGGTCGGCGAGGTGAGCCCGAAGCAGTTGAAGGAGGAGCGCTTCAACGACGTCGAGATGGGCGACCGCGTCGGGCAGGCCGGGATCGAAGCCGAGTACGACCGCTTCCTGCGTGGGCGGAACGGCGCCGCGCGCGTGGAGGTGGACGCGCTCGGCAAGCTCACCGAGACGCTGAAGCGCCGCCAGCCGATCCAGGGCAAGCAGCTGCGCCTGTCCCTGGACCTCAACGTGCAGCGCGTGGCGCAGCAGGCGCTCGCGGGCGGCACCGGCAAGGGCGCGTTCGCGGTGATGAACGTCCAGAACGGCGAGGTGCTCGCGCTCGGCTCGCAGCCGTCCTTCGACCCGAACGTCTTCACTAAGCCGATCACGAAGAAGCAACTGGCGGCGCTGACCTCGAAGGATCTCGGCGAGCCGCTCCTCAACCGGGCGATACAGGGCGGCTATCCCACCGGCTCGACCTTCAAGCTCATCACTGCCACGGCGGCGCTCGAGAGCAGGCAGATCACGCCGGCCACGCCGCTGAATGACCCGGGCTCGCTGACGGTGGGTGGCGTGACGTTCGAGAACGCCGGCGGCGTTGCGCACGGAGTGCTGTCGCTCGTGCCGGCGCTGACAGTGTCGAGCGACGTGTTCTTCTACCAGCTGGGCCGCGACATGAACGAACGCGGCATGCCGCTGCAGCTCTGGGCGCACCGGCTCGGGCTCGGCCGCAGGACCGGCATCGACCTTCCCGCCGAGGAGCCCGGCCGCCTGCCGACGCCGCACTGGCGGAACACCTGGTTCAAGAAGAAGCTGACCGACCGCCCGTGGTCGGTGGGCGACAACATCAACCTGGCTGTCGGCCAGGGCGACCTGCTCGCGGATCCGCTCCAGATGGCCGTGGCGTACGCGGCGATTGGAAACGGCGGTCGCGTGCTCCGGCCGCGGCTCGGGATGCGGATTGAGGACGCGGCGGGTCGGGCGCTCCAGCAACTGGACGCTCCGACGGCGAGGCGCGTGAAGATCAATCCGGAGTATCGCGACGCGATCCTGGAGGGGCTCCACGGCGCCGCGAGCGCGCCCGGCGGCACATCGACGCCCGTGTTCCAGGGCTTCCCGATCCCCATCGCCGGCAAGACCGGAACCGCCGAGCACATCGGCAAGGCGGACCAGTCCTGGTATGTGGCGCTTGCGCCATACCCCAACCCGAAGTACGTCGTGGCCGTGACCGACGAGGCGGGCGGCTTCGGCGCCGAGACAGCTGCGCCCATGACGCGCCGAATCCTGGCGGCGCTGTTCGACGTGAAGGAGACCGGGCTCGTGCAGGGGGGAGGCTCCCCCGACTAATGGTGGCCTCGCCCTGATGCAGGCGGCAACGACCACCGCCGTGCAGGACTTCCGCGAGTCGAGCGGCCGCGCGCTCCGCATCGACCCGCTCATGCTGCTCGCGACGATCGGGCTGATCGCGGCCAGCATCTACATCGTCGCGACGGCGACGCGGGACGACATCCCCGGCGAGCCCAACTACTTCACCTACCGGCAGGCCGCGTACGCAGCCGTCGGGTTCGTCCTGATGCTCCTGATGACACGCTTCGACTACTCGCGCCTGCGCGAGTGGAAGCTCGGCATCTACGCCTTTCTGATCGCCTCGATCCTGCTCGTGTACGCGCTCGGCTTCTCGGCGCGCGGATCGCGGCGCGCGATCGAGCTCCCGTTCTTCAACTTCCAGGCGTCGGAGCTCGGCAAGCTCCTGCTTGTCGTAGCGCTGGCGGGCTTCATGGTGGACCGCATCAGGCGCCTGACCGAGCCCGAGACCACGAGCCGGATGGTACTGCTCGCGGTCATCCCGGCGATGCTCGTCATCGCCCAGCCCGACCTCGGCTCAGGGCTTGTGTACCTGGCCATACTCGGCGCGATCCTGTTCATCGCCGGCACGCCCTGGACGCACTTCGCCGCGATCGGCGGGCTCGCGGCGGCGGCGATCGTCGTTGTGCTGATCGCGGCGCCCGCGGTCGGCGTGGAGGTGCTCAAGCCCTACCAGAAGGACAGGCTCACGGCCTTCCTAAGCCCCAGCGCAGACCGGGGCGACGAGGCCTACCAGATCAACCAGTCGCTGACGGCGATCGGCTCCGGGGGGAAGACCGGCCGCGGCGACGAAGCAACGCAGACAAAGCTGGACTTCCTGCCGGAGCACCATACGGACTTCGTGTTCTCGGTGGTGGGCGAGGAGTTCGGGTTCGTGGGCGCGGCGCTGGTGCTGTCGCTGTTCGCCCTGTTGATTTGGAGAGCGTTGCGTACTCTTACAATTGCGAAGAACTTCTACGGAGCACTTGTAGCGGGGGGCATCACTGCGATGCTGATGTTCCAGGTCTTCGTAAACGTGGGCATGACGATCGGAATCATGCCCATCACCGGCATCCCCCTGCCGCTCGTGAGTTACGGCGGCTCGTCGGTAATCACCACACTCATGGCAATAGGCCTACTGCAATCGATCCACGCGCAGGCGCGCGAGACGGCCGCGGTGAAGCGCCTATGACTTTTACGAAGGGAAATCTTCTTGAGAAAGCAGTTGCTCGTCTCGGTGGACCGAGGCGAAACAAGAGTCGCGATCCTGGAATCGGAGGGCAGCCCCTCCGGAGGTAAGCGGCGTAAGCAGTCGGACGACTGGCGCGTTGCCGAGCTCTACATCGAGCGCAAGGGCAACCGCTCAATCGTCGGAAACGTCTACAAGGGCAAGGTCGACAACGTCCTACCCGGCCTCGAGGCGGCCTTCGTCGACATCGGCCTCGACAAGAACGGCTTCCTCCACGCCGACGACGTCGTCTTCCCCGGCATTGAGGTTGCCCGGCGCGGCCGAGGTGGCCGCGGAGCGGGCAAAGGCAAGCGCATCACGGAGTTGCTCAAGCCGGGCCAGGAAATCCTCGTCCAGGCGATCAAGGACCCGCTGAAGACGAAGGGCCCGCGGCTGTCGATGCAGCTCTCGATCGCCGGCCGCTACCTCGTGTACGTGCCGCAGGGCGACGGGGTGGGAGTCTCGCGCCGGCTCGAGGACAAGGAGCGCGACCGCCTGCGGCGCGCGGCGCAGAAGATCGACATGGGCGAGGGCGGGGTGATCGTCCGCACCGCCGCCCAGGGCGCCAAGCGAGAGGACTTCGAGCGCGAGATCAAGTACCTCCACAAGCTGCATGACGTGCTTCAGCAGCGCGCCAAGGACGCGCAGGCGCCGGCGATGGTCTTCCAGGAAGCGGACCTGTCCGTGCGCGTGGCGCGCGACATCTTCTCGGGCGAGTTCGAGAAGGCGATAGTCGACGACCAGAAGCAGCACCACCGGCTCGAGTCCTTCTTCAACCGGACGGCGCCGGAGCTGCTCGAGCGGCTCGAGTCCTACGAAGGCAACGAGCCGCTGTTCGAGAAGCACGGCGTCGAGGAGGCATTCCAGTCGGTGCTGAAGCGCCGCGTCGACCTGACGAGCGGCGGCTATCTGATGATCGACTACGCCGAGGCGATGACGGTCATCGACGTGAACTCAGGCTCGTTCACCGGGCGCGGGAAGGGCGCCAAGCTCGAGGACACGATCACCAAGACGAACCTCGAGGCGGCCGAGGAGGTCGTGCGCCAGCTGAGGCTGCGCGACATCGGCGGGATCATCGTCATCGACTTCATCGACATGGCGCGGGCGCGCAACCGCGACACGGTGCTGAAGACGCTCCGCAAGTCGCTCGACGAGGACCGCACGAAGACGTATGTGGTCGAGATCTCGCCGCTCGGCCTCGTCGAGATGACGCGCCAGAACGTGACCGACGGCGTGCGCGAGATCATGACCAAGCCCTGCCCGGTCTGCGACGGCGAGGGCGTCGTGCTGTCCGAGGAGACGGTCGCGATCGAGGTGGACCGCTGGCTGCGCGACCTGGCCGTCGAGCGCAAGCCGCCGGCCTTCCTGATCCGGGTGCACCCGAAGGTGGCGGCGATCCTGGTCGGCGGCCACGGCGTCGAGGGCCCGATCCACGAGATCGAGCAGGAGACCGGGAGGCACTTCCACTTCGAGGGCACCGAGGCACTGCCGATCAATCATTTCGAGGTCGTGCTGGAGGGCACCACCAACGAGATCGAGGAGCGCGCGCTCCCGTTCCGCGAGGGAGAGGAGGTGCTCGTCTACATCGAGGAGCCGCACATGTACAACGAGGACGACGCCGTGGCGAAGCTCGACGGCTACGTCGTCTCGGTCCTGGGCGCGGCCTCGCTCGTCGGCGAGAAGACGCTGGTGCGGATCGACAAGGTCGGCAGGAGCGCCGCCGAGGCAACGCTCGTGAACCCGCCAGAGGGTGTGACGTCCTCGAGGTCCTCGGTCAGTGCCGGCGACCCCGGCTCCGGCTCGGGCTCCGGCTCCGACTCCTCGAACGGCCGGCGCCGCCGCCGAGGCCGCCGAGGCGGCCGTGGCCGCCGCAAGAAGGCGGAGACCGGCAGCTCCTCTTAGGAGGGTGGGGCGTTTTTTCTGGTCATCTGGCCAGGAAAAGCGCCCAGCCCCGGCGAACAGCGCCGCTTCACAGCTGTCGTAACCGCGCGAGTACCAACCCGGCCTCATCGTAGGCCGCGGCAATCAAGGGGTCGTAGCGCTCGGCGGCCAGCTCCCCCAGCGGGTCCTTCGTGTGGTGCGCCAGGTCGCGGGCCGGCAGGGAGAACGCAGCTCTCATCGCCACCAGGCGGCGGCGTTCTTCCGAGCTCACGTCGAGCAGCGGCGGGCTGCATTCATGAACCCGCGTGACTGGTCGTTCGGGCGCGAGGCGCTTCAGCAGCACGCCCGGGCCGCGCGAAAAAATCGTGCGGCCGCCGACCTCGACGGACTCGGATCCGCCACCCATCGCCGCGCGAACCTACCGCCTTCCGGTGCACTCGTTGCGGCGCACTCCGCCTCTCGGGTACGTTCCGCGTGACCCGGGCAAAGGGGAGGCCCATGGCGGATTTGGTCCGCAGGGACATCTGGGCATTGGAGGACGTGGCGGACAACTGGCATCCGGTCACGGAGGCTTACGCGCGCGCCGTCGGCGTGATGCAGGCGAGGCAGCCCGACGACCCCACGAGCTGGGCCTACCAGGCCGCCGTGCACGGCGCCCCGCCGGGCCTCCCACGTGACCAATTCGTGGACCAGTGCCAGCACAACACATGGTTCTTCCTGCCCTGGCACCGCATGTACCTGTACTGGTTCGAGCGCGTGGTGCGTGCCGCGCTCGAGGAGGTGGAGGAGGTCTCGGATGAAGTGAGGTCGAGCTGGGCCCTGCCCTACTGGAACTACGACCGCGGCGGAACCACAGCCGCCCTGCCGGCGGCCTTCCTCGAGCCGACGCTGGCGGACGGTGAGACCTCTAACCCGCTCTTCACCGACCTGCGCGATCCGATGATCCGGGCGGGCGGCGAGCTTCATCCGCTCGCGGTGTCGGCCGCCCGGGCGCTGCGCGAGGGATTCTTCTCACACGACCCCATCCCGGGCGGGACGGTCGGCTTCGGCGGGCCGGTCACCGGCTGGAACCACTTCGACGAGAGTGCCGACGCGGCGCCCGGAGCGCTGGAGCAGACGCCGCACAACGCCGTACACGGCGGCGTGGGCGGCCCGGGCGGGCTGATGAGCGCCTTCGACACAGCTCCACTCGACCCGGTCTTCTGGATGCACCATGCGAACATCGACAGGCTCTGGGGCGAATGGCTGAAGCAGGACGGTCGCGAGAACCCGGCCGAGGCCGCCTGGGCGGAGGAGCCGTTCGACTTCCACGACGAGAACGGGGATCCCGTTCGGATGACCTCGTCCGAGGTAATCCAACTGCACACGCTCGGCTACGAGTACGAGGAACTGACGGTCCCGGCGCTGGTCGGCGTAGGAGGGGGCGGCACGCCGCCGGAGCCGCCGCCTGATCACCCGCCCGAGCTGGTCGGGGCCACGGACGCGCCGCTCACGCTCGAGGGTCGGGCCGAGCGGGTCGCGATCCCGCTCTCCGAGCCGACGGGCCCGGCGCTGCTGGCCGCTAAGCGCGAGCCGGCGCGCGTGCACCTGAACGTCGAGGGCATCAGCGGCGAGGTCAACCCGGGGCTCTCGTACGCCGTCTTCGTGAACCTTCCCGACGACGCGGATCCGAGCACGGCCGAGCGGCACCTCGTGGGGACCCTGTCGTTCTTCGGCATCGAGCGCGCGCAGGACGTCGCGGCCGACCACCCCGGCGGCCACGGGCTCCGATACGTGTTCGACATCACCGAGCTCGCGAACGAGCTCCGCGAACAAGGTCGGTGGGACCCGGCGAACGTCAGGGTCACGTTCGAGCCGATCCGGTCGCTTCCGCCGCCCGGCGAGGAAGCGGGCGCAGCCGAAGAGCCCGTGCCGCCGATTCGGATCGGCCGCGTCGGGATCTACTACCAGTGACGGCGCCGGCGCTCCGACGCATCAGCTGGTCCCACCCGGAGCTGTCCGCGGCCGCGGCGGCGGCCGCCGCCTGGGCGCTGCTGGTCGCGCACGCGCTCCACCCGCACAGCGGCACCGAGCCGTACCTCGCCGCGCTGTCCGGCTGGATCGCGATGGCGACCGCGATGATGGTGCCGGGCGCGCTCGCCGACGTCCGGCGTGTGGCGCTGTCGAGCATGTGGGAGCGGCGCCGGCGAACGGTCGCGGTGTTCATCGGCGCGTACCTCATCGTGTGGATCGGCTTCGGCGCGCTGGCGCTCGCGGCGCTGCCGCCTCTCGGCCTCGGCGCGGCTGTGCTGTTGGCGTTCGCCGCCGCCTGGGAGCTCACTCCCTGGAAGTGGCACGCCGTACGCCGCTGCCACCTGATTGAGCCGCTGCCGCCGCGCGGTGCGCCCGCCGACGCGGCGTGCGCGCGGGAGGGGCTCCGCTACGGGGGCCGCTGCATCGGCGCCTCCTGGGCGCCGATGCTCGCGATGGCGGCGGCCGGCCACCTCGCCCTCGGGCTGATGGCGCTGCTCACGCTCGTCCTGAGCACCGAGAAGATCGTGGTTCGTAGCGCCCGCCTGCGCGGCCCGGCAGCTGCCGTGCTGGCGGGCGCGGCTGTGCTTGCGCTGCTCTAGGCAGCCGGCGCTGTCGCCGTGACGATCCAGGTGGACGCCATCGCCCAGATTGAGCCGTCGTCCCGCACCAAGTCCGCGAACCCCTCGCGCAGCGCCGCCTCGATCTTGGGGACGAGGTGTGCCGCGCGGTCGCCCTGGAGGCGCAGGATCTCGCCCGCCGGACCGATCGACATGACCAGGTCGATTGCCTCGTCCATGTCGTTGCCGCCGAGGATCTCGAGGTCACAACGGCGAAGCGAGTGGTTCTCCCAGCCGGCGTGTCGCAGTACGTCGGTGACGGTGTCGGCGTTCGCCATCGAGAAGGGGCCGGGCCCGCAGGTCGGCTCCTCGTACTCCTCGGGCTTCTGGACGATCGCCTCGACGATCTGCTGCGCCCGGTAGAGCCACAGATTGTCCTCGCGGCGGCGCCAGACCACCATGCACAACTGGCCGCCGGGCACGAGCGACTTGCGCACGTTCCGCAGTGCCGCGACCGGGCTGATGAAGAACATCGTCCCCATACGCGAGAAGGCCCGGTCGTAGGGGCCGCCGAGCGGCTCGGTCTGCACGTCGGCCACGAAGAAGCGAGCGTTCGGCACGCCGGCCTCCGCGGCCTCCTGCGTGGCGGCGTCAATGAAGTTCTGGGCCGCGTCCACGCCCGCCGCCTCACCGTTGGGTCCGACCAGCGCAGCGATCTGCTGGGTCGTGTCGCCGAAGCCGCAGCCGACGTCGAGCACGCGCTCGCCCTCCCGCGGCGGGTTCAGGCGCAGCGCCACGTCGCCGTGGGCGCCGAGGCCGGTGGTGACGATATGGCGGAACTTGACGAAGCGGTCGAAGAGGGGTCCGTCCCAAGCTTGAATCGCCTCGGCGTTGACGCCAGGGCCCCAGCGAGTCTCGGTGCTGCTCACGAGTCACCTTCCTTGTAAATGGCCAGCGCCCAGGATAGGGGCTGGATCAGAGTTGCGCCCGCACTCCGGGCTCGTGCACGACGTCGTCTCCCGTCCCGCGGCGCCCGGTTGGGAGGACTGTCTCCCGGCGAGCGTCTTCGAGTGCGATCGCGAGCGCTGCGTACACCGCAACGGCGCAGAGCGCCAGGCCGACGAGCCCCGCGATGTCCTCCCACGTCTTCGAAGCGGTGAGCTCGTATAGGCCCGTGCAGGCGAACCGCAGCGCCGTGGTCCCCAGCACAGCCGTCGCCACGAGCTTGCCGCTCGTCGCGGCAGTCGCCGGCACGAGCATCGCGACCCCCGCGAGCAGCAGGAAGAGCCCGAGCGCGTCGCTCGTCGAGCCGGGCGCCGAGGTGAGCGTGATCAGCCCGACCGACAACCAGGTTCCCGCCAGGACGCCCATCCCGGTGCCCGCCACCACGTCGCGCCCGAGGTATCCAAACACGGAGGTGACCAGCTGGAGCGGGAACACGAAGGCGATCAGCACGAGCGCCACGTCCTTGCCCTGCGAGGACTCGAGCCAGCCGAGTTGCAGGCCGCTCACGAGGAGAGTGGCGCCGGCCAGCGCCAGGAACCCGAGCGGCAGCGGGTTGCCGATCGGGCGGAGAATTACCCGCTCGGCGCCGTTCACGCGGCAACCACCAGGGCCTGCGGAGCGGCCTCCTTCAGCCGCGACTTGAGCCACTTGAGCTGAATGGCGGTCTCGCCCTCGCACGACTGCACCACCTCGAAGAGCTCGGCGTCGCGCGCGCCCTGCGCCGCCTGGCCCACGAGCGTCCAGGCCACGTCGCTCTCGGCGGCCATCAGGTACAGGTCGTGCAGGTCGCGCAGGAGGCCGAGCGGCCCCTCGCGCGTGCCGTCGAAGAGCGTCGAGTGGAGTCGCTCGGGCTCAGCCGGCGCGTCCTCGCCGTACCGCGCGGCAAATGGGGCGAGCGCCTCAGCGTGACGGTCGCACTGTCGCGCCAGCCGTGCGCACTGGTGGAACACGTCGTGCTCGTCCCTGTGCGCTTCGCCGACCTCGCGGAAGGCCTTGGCCAGCTCTTCCTGGGAGCGGTGAAGCAGGCCGAGGTAGTGCGCGAGGTGCACGTCAGCCCTCCTTCTTGGCCCGCACGGCCGCGACCTTGAACAGCGGCTGCTTCGAGACGGGATCCCACGCCGTGATGGTCAGCTCATTGGCCGCTCGCGGCGCCGAGCCGTCCGGCCCGGGCGCGTCGCGGTCCCAGTAGCCGTAGTGGAACGGCACGAAGACGGTGCCCGGCCGGATGTCGGTGACTCGGGCCGGAGCTTCGATAGCGCCCCGCGCGTTCTCCAGCCGTACGAGGTCGCCGTCGCCTGCACCGAGGCGCTCCGCGTCGTCGGCGCTCAGCTCCACCCAGGGCTCGGGCGCCGCGGCCTGCAGCTCGGGCGCGCGGCCGGTACGTGTGCGGGTGTGGAAGTGGTAGACGGTGCGTCCGGTGGTGAGGAGCAGCGGGCGCTCGTCGTCCGGCACCTCGGGCGAGGGCTCGTAGTCGGTCGCCCACAGGACAGCGCGTCCGTTCGGCTGCTTGGCGCGGTACTCGTCCTCGCTGTTGGGCGCGCCCGTGCCGAGGTCCTGCCCGAACGTCTCCGCGTAATCGGGATCGGTGTTGAAGACGCCGTCCGTATAGAGCCGCTCGGTGCCCCCGGGCGCCTCGTCGGTACAGGGCCACTGGATCCCGCGCGAATCACGCAGCAGCTCGTAGGTGATGCCCGAGTAGTCGCACGGCCGGCCGCGCGAGCACTGCTTCCATGCCTCGAACGCGGCCTCGGGGTCGTGCCACTTGACGAGTGGCTCACCATCCTTGTCGCGGAAGTCCATCCTGCGGGCGTAGTCGAGGAAGATGTCGAGGTCGGTGCGCGCCTCGCCGGGCGGGTCGACCGCGCGCTCGCACAGGTGCACCGTCCGGTCGACGTTCGTCAGCGTGCCGGTCTTCTCGGCCGAGCTCGCGGCCGGCAGGACGACGTCCGCGAGCATGGCCGTCTCAGTGAGGAACAGGTCCTGCACGACCACGAGCACCGCTTCGCTCGCGAGCACCTTGCGGACGCGCGCGAGCTCGGGGAGCGAGACGGCCGGGTTCGTCGCCGAGATCCAGAGCAGCTTGATCGAGCCCTGCTCCGCCGCGCGGAAGATCTGCATGGCGTGGCTCGGCGGCGCCCAGTGCGGGATCGTCATCGGGTCCACGTTCCAGAGCTCGGCCAGCTCCTTGATGTGCTCCTGGTTGTCCCAGTTGCGGAAACCCGGCAGGTCCCCGTCGGCGCCGGTCTCGCGCGTGTTCTGCGCGCTCGGCTGGCCGTTCATCTGGTAGAGCCCGGCGCCGGGGCGCCCGATCATGGCGCGCACGAGGTGCAAGTTGTTCACTTGGCAGGCCGCGGCGGTGGCCTGGTTCGACTGGTAGAAGCCCTGGAGGACGGTTGAGAGGAGCCGGTCCGCGGTGCCGAGGATGCGCACGGCCTCGCGGAGGTCCGCGGCATTCACGTCGCAGATCTCCTCGACCCGCTCGGGGGTGTACGGCTCGACTTTGGAGCGCAGCTCGCCGAACCCGATCGTGTGCTCGGCGACGTAGCGCTCGTCGACCCACCCGTTCGCGATCAGCTCGCGCAGCACGCCGTTCATCAGGGCGACGTTCGTCCCAGGCCGGACCCGGAGGTGAACATCCGCCTCGCGCGCGACCGGTGTGAGGCGCGGATCGGCCACCACGAGCCTGGGTCTGTCCGGACCCGCCAGGCGATCCAGCATCCGCATCCACAGCACCGTCTGGGTCTCCGCGACGTTGTGGCCCCAGATCGCAAGCGCGTCGCAGTGGTCGACGTCGGTGTACGAGCCGGGCTGCCCGTCCGTGCCGAAGCTCTGCTTCAGCGCCGCCGCGGCGGTGGCGGTGCAGAGGCGCGTGTTGCCGTCCATGTGCGGCGTGCCGATGCCCGCCTTCCCGATCACCGCGAGCGTGTAGTACTCCTCGAGGAACAGCTGGCCGGTTGTGTAGAAGCCGAAGTGGCCCCAGCCGCCCGGCCCGCCGAGCAGGTCCTTCGAGCGCTCGACGATCTTGCCCATGGCCGTGTCCCAGTCGCTCTCGATGAGCTCGCCACCCTGCCGCACGAGCGGGCGGGTCAGCCGGTCCGGTGAGCCGACAGCCGCCCAGCCGTACAGGTCCTTCGGATCGAGCCGGCCGTGGTTCACGCGGTCCTTCGCGCGTCCGCGGATTCCGACGAGCCGCCCGTCCTTCACGGCGTAGTCGAAGCCGTCACCGTTCGAGTGGAGAGTCGATGCCGACTGTACCCAGCGCTCCACGTCCTGCTCGTCGATTCCAGCCTCGATGTGCAGGTCGAGACGTACCGGCCAGTCGTCCCCGCTTCCGTAGGGATTGCGCTCCCCCCAAGGGTTTGCAATCCGGTCTGCCGTTGCCTCCTGCCACTGCGCCACTGCGCCCTGCGGATACCCCGGCTGGGGAGCCGATAAGCAGACCGACATCGTGATGCGGCAGAACCCGACCGCGCCGACTAGCGCAGCGCCGCCTCCACGCGCTGGGCGGTTCCATCGCGGAAAGTCCACTCGTGCCGGAAGGGCGCGGTGAGGGGCATCTTGCTTTGGCGGCCCCGGGCATGAATCACCCCCGTCACGACGTACTCACCGGGCCCTGCCTCCTCGAACTCCTGGGCGTCGTAACGGAACTCGCCGAAGTCCTCCTCGAGTCCCTCGACGAAGGTGGCGAAGTCCGCCACGCCGTCCAGGACGCGGTCGCCGACCTCGGGCGAGATATGCGCCTTGACGTCCGGCGCCATGATCTCGACCGCCGCGCTGAGGCCCCGGCGCCGGGGCTCCACGGCGGTCCAGTCGATGCCGTAGAGACCGCGGAGCCGGTCCATGTCATTGCCGGAAGCCATGGGGCCGAGTATCGCGGCTTCCCGTGCGTGGCATCAAGGCGGGGATTGCCGTCGATACACACGCGGGTTGTGTGACATGTGAGCGCCGTCGGTCCGTCGATAGCCTCGCTCGGGTGAGGCGATCGTTGGTCTTCGGCATGTACGGCCTGCTCGTCCTGATCTGGTCGAGCACCTGGGTGGCCATCAAGATCGGTCTCGAGGACTGTCCTGCGTTGCTCGGAGCGGGGGTGAGGTTCTCGCTCGCGGGGCTCCTGCTGCTCGCCGTGGCGGCAGTTCAGCGGCGGCCGCTTAGCACCGACTGGGTGCTCGCGGGGGTGCTGGCTCTGGCCCCGTTCGCGTTCGCGTATGGGCTCGTGTACTGGGGCGAGCAGTACGTGCCCTCCGGCCTCGCGGCCGTGCTGTTCGGGATCCTGCCGCTGTATGTCGCCTTCCTGGGCAGCGTGCTGCTCCATGACGAGCCGCTGCGCGCGCCGCTCCTGCTTGGCGTCCTGATCGGAATCGCCGGGCTGTCGCTCGCCTTCCTCGAGAGCGTGGAGCTCGGTTCGGCCGAGAGGGCGGCGCTCGGCGCGACCGCCCTGGCGCTTGCCCCGCTCGGCGCGGCCGTCGGCAGCATCGCCCAGAAGCGGCGTGCCGCCGAACTCGACGCGGTGGTGCTGAATGGCTGGGCGATGCTCGTGGGCGGTCTGCTCCTGCTGCCGCTCTCCGCCCTGTCGGAGGACTGGGGCGAGTTCGCCTGGAGCGCCGAGTCGGTCGGCTCGATCGCCTACCTGGCGTTGTTCGGCTCCGCGATCGCATTCGTGACGCTCACGGTGCTCCTGCGTCACATCAGCGCGCTCGCGGTCGGGTTCCTGGCGATGCTGCTGCCGTTCGGCGCGCTGATCTTCGGCGCAGCGCTCTACGACGAGTCGATCACCGCACGCGCGGTCGGCGGAGCCGCCCTGGTGGCGACGGGTCTGGCGATCGCGCAGTGGTCGCGTCGCTCGCGCCCGGAGCCAGCGCCGGCCGCGGGGTAGAAACGGAGCACCCCGGGCCGCCGGGCGGAGCCGCCTCGGTGGGGCGTTTTCTGTACCGACTCGGTACATAAGACGCCCCACCCGGCGATTGCCGGCATGGTTCGCCCTCGTCCCCGACGCGCGCCGGCCCAGTCAAGTGGTTGGGATTCGTAGCGGAAAACACACCGAATCCCAACCACCTGCTTGACCTTGCGCACAATTCGCTTTATGATAGCTCAAATGGTTTGGCCAAGACTCAAATGAAAACGCGGAGCTACAGCATGGACCTCCGCGCCGCGGCCGCCGAGGCCACGCGGGAACGCATCCTCAGCGCCGCCGCCGAGGCGTTCCTCGAGCGCTGGTACGACGATGTGACGATTGCCGCCGTCGCGGAGCGGGCCGGCGTCTCCGGACAGACCGTGATCAACCACTTCGGCGGCAAGGAACAGCTGGCGGCGGCTGCACACCGGAGGGTGAGTGACGCGGTGGTGAGCGGCCGCTACACGCCCGAACCGGGCGACATTCCGGCCTTGGTGGATGCGGTTGTCGACGACTACGAGACCACCGGGGACGCTGTCATTCGCCTCCTCGCCTTGGAGGAGAAGGTTCCGTCACTTCAACCGCTGCTCGCGGCGGGCCGCGACGGCCACCGGCGCTGGGTGGAGGAGATGTTCGGCGCGCCCGCGCTGGTCGCCGAGCTGGTGGTGGCCACCGACGTCTACACCTGGAAGCTGCTCCGGCGCGACCAGGCTCTCAGCCGCGACGAAACCGTGGCGGCGATGTTGCGAATCGTCCAAGCTCTACTCGAACGGAGGACTCGATGACAACGGCGAAGCGCTACCTGTTCGCGATCATCGACGGCGGCGGCACCGTGCCGGCCGACACGTCGGTCATCCGGGCGATGGTCGAGCGCGGCCACGACGTCCGCGTGCTGGCCGACCGCGTCCTCGCGCCCGACATCGAGACCACCGGGGCCGAGCACATTCCCTGGGACCGCGCCCCGCAGCGGCCGAACCTCGATCCGCAGAGCGTGATCATGAAGGACTGGGACACCTCGACGCCGTTCCAGGCCTTTGCCCGCGTTCGCGACGGCGCCATGGTCGGCCCCGCGGGTCTATTCGCCGCCGACGTGCGCGCGGAGCTCCAGCGCCGGCCGGCAGACGTCGTCGTAGGGAACTTATTCGTGTTCGGCGCGCAGATCGCGGCCGAGGCCGAGGACGTCCCGTTCGCGTTCCTCGTGTCCAATCTGCTCTCGTTCCCCGGGTCCGGCACACCACCGCTCGGCCCGGGACTGAAGCCGGCTCGCGGGCCGCTCGGCCGCGCGCGCGACAGGGCGATCGGCCGGGTGATGGCGCGTCTGTTCGACAAGGGTCTCGGCCAGCTCAACGAGGCGCGGCGCGCAAACGGCCTCGCGCCCGCCGGCTCAGTCCTCGAGAACTTCGAGCGCGCCGACCGGCTGCTGCTGCTCACGAGCCGCGCGTTCGAGTACGAGAGCTTCACTCCGCCGCCGAACGTGCGTGTGACGGGTCCGCGGCTCGACGACCCGGCCTGGGCCGGCGACTGGACCCCGCCCGCCGGCGACGAGCCGCTCGTGCTCGTGGGCATGAGCTCCACCTACATGGACCACGCCGACGTGCTCCAGCGGGCGGTCACGGCACTCGGCTCACTGCCGGTGCGCGGGCTCGTCACGACCGGGCCGTCCCTTGCGACCGACGCGATCGAGGCGCCCGCGAACGTCAGCGTCGTGGAGCGCGCGCCGCACAGCCACGTGCTGCGGCACGCGTCCGCCGTCGTGACCCACGCCGGGCACGGGACGGTGATCAAGTCGCTGGCGGCCGGAGTTCCAGTCGTCGCGCTCCCCCTGGGCCGCGACCAGCTCGACAACGCCGCCCGCGTGGCGCATCACGGCGCCGGGCTGCGGCTGAAGCCGAATGCGGGGGCCGAGACGATCGCGAGCGCGGTGAGGCGGGTGATCGACGAGCCGTCCTTCGGCGCGGACGCACACCGTCTGGCCGAGGCGATCGCGGTCGAGACGGCCGAGGACCGAGCGGTGGCGGAGTTGGAGGGCCTCGGAGAGCTCGCGGCGAAGCGAGTTGCGCCCGCCGCGGCCTAACGACCGCATCGAGCGAACCGTCCTGGATAAGGCCGCATATGGCGGCACTGGGCAGGACGGTGCACCTGCTCAGTGCCCCGGACACCCGACCCCGTCCCGCTACACTCGTCGGCTGCCGTGAGCTACGCGATAGTGAGAGTCGGAGGGAAGCAGTACCGCGTCGAGGAGGGTGATTCCATCCTCGTCGATCGCATGAGCGCGAACGAGGGCGACAAGGTCGAGCTCGAGCCGCTGCTGTTCGCCGACGGCGACAAGTCCGTGCTCGACAGCGGCGATCTCGGGCGGGTCAAGATCCAGGCGGTCGTGACCGGCCACGAGAAGGGCAAGAAGATCCACGGGCTGAAGTTCAAGCCGAAGCGCGGCTACAAGCGCCGCTACGGCGCCCGCTCGCACCTAACCCGGCTCGAGATCAGGCAGGTCAAGGCGGGCGCACGAAGGTCGTCGCAGAAGGCCGCGAAGGAGAACGACGAAGATGGCTCATAAGAAAGGCCTCGGGTCCAGCCGCAACGGCCGCGACTCGAACGCGCAGCGGCTCGGCGTGAAGGTGTTCGCCGGCCAGGCTGTGACCGGCGGGGAGATCATCGTGCGCCAGCGCGGCACCCGCTTCAAGCCGGGCGAGGGCGTCGGCATCGGCAAGGACGACACGATCTTCGCGACGCGCCCGGGCACCGTTCAGTTCGCGCAGGGCCGGCGCGGCCGCGTGATCTCGGTCGAGCCGGCCGAGGCGGAGTAGTCGCGGAAGCACTCGGCGGGTGCCGAGTGCGCCCCGACGGACTACCCTCCGCGCTCTGACCTACTCGATCGTCGCCAGAGACCCGTCGAGCGGTGAGCTGGGCGTGGCAGTGCAGTCGCACTTCTTCAGCGTCGGCTCGATCGTGAGCTGGGCCGAGCCGGGCGTCGGCGCGGTGGCCACGCAGTCGATCGTCGAGGCGTCTTACGGCCCGCGCGGCCTCGACCTGATGAGTGACGGTAAGAGCGCTCCGGCGGCGCTTCAGCAGCTGATCCAGGACGACCCGGAGGAGGCGGTACGCCAGGTGGCGCTCGTCGACCGCGGCGGCAGGGTCGCCGTGCACACGGGAATGCGCTGCATCGCTCACGCCGGCCACGCGCTCGGCGAGCAAGTGAGCGCGCAGGCGAACATGATGGAGCGCGACACGGTCCCGCGCGCGATGATCCGCGCCTACACGGAATCGAGCGGCCAGCCGCTCCCCGAGCGCCTGCTCGCCGCGCTGGAGGCAGCGGAAGGCGAGGGTGGCGACATCCGCGGGCGGCAATCGGCCGCGATGGTGGTCGTCACGGCTCGCGGCAGCGGAAGCCCGACGCGGGATCGCCCGGTCGACCTGCGCGTCGACGACCATCGCGATCCGGTCGGAGAGCTCCGGAGGCTGCTCGGCTTGCGGCGTGCCTACACGCACGCCACCGCGGGCGACGATCTCGCCGGTGCGGGCGACCTCCAGGCTGCGCTCGTCGAGTACGAGGCCGCCTACAGAGCGCAGCCGGACAACCCGGAGCTGGCCTTCTGGTATGGCCTCGCGCTTGCGGGAAACGGCCGCGAGGAGGAGGCCATCCGGGTCATGCGGGCGCCATTCCAGGCGCACTCCGGATGGGTGGAGCTTCTGCAGCGCCTGCCTGCCGCGGGTCTGATCCCGGACGAGCCGGAGCTGTTCGGACGACTGACCGGCACGCGGGCGGTCTCCGAGCCGACCCAGCCCGAGCCGCCCGCGGCCGTCCCGAGCGCGCCTCGCCCGCAGGAGACCCAAGCGCCCGCTCCCGCCGGCGAGCCCTCAGCCGTCCCCGCCGACCCCGCTGCGCCGATCCCACCTGCGCCCGGACCACCGGCGGGCTAGCCGTGTTCCACGACCGCGCGCGTATCCACGTGCGGGGCGGCGCCGGCGGCAACGGCGTGATCTCGTTCCGGCGCGAGGCGCATGTGCCGAAGGGCGGTCCCGACGGCGGCGACGGCGGTCGCGGTGGCGATGTCGCGCTCGTCGTCGATCCCTCGCTGCGCGACCTCGCCGGCTTTCGCCGCGGCGCCCACTTCCAGGCGAAGCGCGGCGGGCACGGCGAAGGCGCCAACCGGCACGGTGCCACGCCGGACGTGCTCGAGGTGCGCATCCCGCCCGGAACCGTCGTCGAGGACCTCGAATCCGGTGACCGTTGGGAGCTCATGAACCCGGGCGAGCTCGCCGTCGTGGCGCGGGGCGGCAGCGGCGGTCGCGGGAACAAGCAATTCGCCACAGCCACGCGTCAGAGCCCGCGCTTCGCCGAACGCGGGCTTCCCGGCGAGGAGCGGACGCTCGAGCTGCAGCTCAAGCTCAAAGCTGACGCCGGCCTCGTAGGACTTCCCAACGCCGGCAAGTCGTCGCTGCTGGCTCGCCTGACGCGCGCGCAACCGAAGGTCGCCGACTATCCCTTCACGACGCTCGAGCCGGTGCTGGGCACGCTCGAGCGGGACGACCGCCAGCTCGTGATCGCCGATATCCCCGGGCTGATCGAGGGCGCCAGCGCGGGCGCCGGGCTCGGCCACGAGTTCCTCGCGCACGTGGAACGTTGCCGGCTGCTTGTGCACGTGCTCGATCTGAAGCCGCTCGACGGCTCCGACCCCGACGAGAACTTCGAAACCGTCGAGACCGAGCTGTGCGAGCACGGCCACGGCCTGGCCGAGCTGCCGCGCCTGCTCGCGCTCTCGAAGGCCGACCTCGTCCCGCCCGAGGAGGCGGCCGAGGCCGTCGAGCGATGGCGAGAACGCCTAGGAGTGGATGTGATCGCCACCTCCGCGGCCACCGGCGAGGGGCTCGAGGAGCTCTCCGGCGCGATCTTCAGGCACGTCGCCGTCGAGGAGAGAGCCGCCGAGCGCGGCGAGACACCCGCTGTCCACAGGGTCTACCGGCCCGGGCGCGGCGACGCCTACAGCGTGGAGCGCACCGGGCCCGGTGCGTTCCGAGTCGAGGGTGAGCGCGTCGAGCGGCTGATCGCCCGCCACGACGTGGACAACGACGAGGCGCTTCGCTACGTGGAGGAGCGGCTGCGCGCGCTCGGCGTGATCAAGGCGCTCGAGTCGGCCGGGTTCGAGCCGGGCGACGACGTGGAGATCGGCGGGATCGTCTTCGAGCTCGATCCCGGCTGATACAAGTCCTCAAGTGGCCCGGTACGCTGCACTGATCTGCCTGCTCGCGCTACTGGCCGGCTGCGGCGGGGACGACAAGAAGGAGGCCGAGCAGACGGTTCGCGACTTCGTGACGTCGCTCCGCGAGCGCGACGCGGACACCTTTTGCGAGGACCTCGCCACCAAGGAGTTCCTCGGGCAGTTCACCGGGGCTACGGGCGACAAGGCGAAGGAGTCCTGCAAGCGCGAGCTAAAAAGCGTGACCGGCCTCCAAAGGATTCGCCTCGTGAAGGTGGAGAGCACCAAGGTCGACGGCGACGAGGCTTCCGTGACCGCGGTGATCGACCGCCAGGGCCAGGAGCTCAAGCAGGTCTATCGCCTGAAGAAGGAAGACGGCGACTGGAAGCTGTCCGGCGCGGGGTAGATGGCGACCGTCGTCGTCAAGCTGGGATCGAGCATCGTCGCGGGCGACACCGGCGAGCCGCGCATCGAGGTGCTGCGGCAGCTCTGCGACGAGATCGCGGCGCGCCACAAGGCGGGCGCCCGCGTTGTGATCGTGACCTCGGGCGCGATCGCATGCGGCATGCGTTTGATGACGCTGCCCATGCGGCCGAGCGCGATGGAGGAGCTGCAGGCGGCGTCGGCCGTGGGCCAGGGGAAGCTCTATCGCATCTACGACGAGCTGCTCCAAGAGCGCAACGTGCCGTCGGCGCAGGTGCTGCTCACCTTCTTCGACATGTCGGCGCGCACGCACTACCTCAACGCGCGCCATACCCTCCAGACGCTGCTCCGCTGGCGCGTCCTGCCCGTAATCAACGAGAACGACACCACGACCACGGACGAGATCTCGTTCGGCGACAACGACTTCCTCGCGGCGCAGGTCGCGATCCTGATCGGGGCGGACCGACTGGTGTTGCTGACGGAGACGGGCGGGCTCTACAGCTCGGACCCGCGCGACGACCCCGACGCCAGCCTGGTGCAGGAGGTCTCCGGTGTGGACGAGCTCGAGCGCTACGACATCGGGCTGTCGAGCTCGCCGCTCGGGTCGGGCGGCATGCGCTCGAAGGTCGTTGCAGCCGAGATGGCCACCGCCGCGGGAATTCCGGTGACGATCACGAGCGGGGTGGATCGCGCGGCGATCGCTTTGGCGCTCGCCGGCGAGTCGACCGGCACGCTCTTCCAACCGCAGGAGGGGCGCGTCTCGAGCTTCAAGCTGTGGCTGAAGTATGCGAAGCCGACCCACGGAAGGCTCGTGATCGACGAGGGCGCGGAGCTCGCGCTGCGCGAGCGCGGCACGAGCCTGCTGCCGGTGGGCGTGGTGGAGGTCGACGGAGAGTTCGAAGCGGGTGACGCGGTGGAGGTGCGCTCGGGCGGCCGCGCGGTCGGCAAGGGGATCGTCAACTACTCGGCCGCGGAGCTGCGGCGGATCAAGGGCATGAAGACGGCTGCGGTGCGCGAGGTCCTACCGCGCGCTACCGAGGAGGCGGTGCACAGGGACTACTTCGTCCTCGAGTAGCACCGTGCGGCTTCGCTCCCCCTACGACAGGGAGATCCTCCACCTCGCCCTGCCCGCGCTCGGGGCGCTCGCAGCCGAGCCGCTCTACCTGCTCGCCGACACGGCCATGGTGGGCCACCTCGGCACCGAGGAGCTTGCCGCGCTGGCGATCGCCGCAACGATGCTCGCGGGCACCTTCACACTGTTCAACTTCCTCACCTACGGCACGACGGCGCAGGTGGCGCGCTACTACGGGGCCGGCGACGAGGTCGCCGCCGGACGGCTGGCGGCGCAGTCGCTGTGGCTGTCGGCGGGGATAGGGTTGGCGGTGACCGCGCTTCTCGCCGGGATGGCCGTGCCACTTGTGGATCTCATGGGCGGCGACGGCCGTGTGGGCGAGCTTGCCGTCGACTACCTGCGCATCGGCGCGCTCGGGCTCCCGTTCGCGCTGATCGCGCTGGCCGGCCAGGGCTTTCTCCGCGGCGTCTCCGACCTGCGCACGCCGCTCGTGATCGTCGTGGTGGCGAACGCGGCAAACGTGGTGCTGAACGTCGTGTTCATCTACGGCCTCGACTGGGGCCTGACCGGCTCGGCGGCGGCCACCGTCGTCGCTCAGGCCGGGATGGGCGCGGCTTTCATCTGGGCGCTTCTGTCGGCGCCGGCCGACTCGCGCCGGCCGTCGCTCGCTCGCATGCGCCCGCTGGCGCGCATCGGCGGCGAGATCTTCGTACGCACCACAGCGCTGTACGCGTCGTTCCTCGTGGCTGGCGCCGTGCTCGCGCGCATCGGCGCCGACTCGCTGGGCGCCCACCAGATCGCGTTCCAGCTGTTCGTGTTCCTGGCGCTGATTCTCGATGCGATCGCGATCGCCGGGCAGGTGATCGTGGGCCGCACGCTCGGCGCGGGGCATGCCGACGAGGCATACGCCGCCGCGCGCCGGATGATCGAGTGGGCGGTGGTCGCCGGCGCGCTGTTCGGTGTGGTGATGCTGGCGCTGACCGACGTGCTGCCGCGAGCGTTCACCAGCGACGAGGACGTCGTCGACCGCGCCAAGGAGATCTGGGCGCTGTTCGCGCTGATGCAACCGGCGAACGGAGCGGTGTTCGCGCTCGACGGGATCCTTATCGGCGCGGGCGATACCCGCTTCCTGATGTACGGGATGCTCGTCGCGTCGGTGGGCGTGTTCATCCCGATCGCGCTGCTCTCGCTCGCGCTCGACCTCGGGATCGTCGGTGTCTGGGTCGGCCTGGTCGCGCTGATCGCCGTGCGGCTCGGCACCTGCGCGTGGCGCTTCTCGAGTCGGCGCTGGGCGCTGGTGGGCGCGCCGCGCTCTTGAGACCGCCTGGACCTCTACCGATACCCTGTCTTCATGGCCACCACTGCCCAGCCGGTAGCCGAACTATGCGCGCAGGCGAAGGCCGCCGCGCGTGAGCTGGCGGCCCTCGACACGGCGACCAAGAACGCCGCGCTCGAGGCGATGGCCGACGCGCTCATGCAGCGCTCGCACGAGATCCTCGAGGCGAACGCGCGCGACATGGACGCGGGTGAGGAGGCGGGACTCCACTCCGGCCTGCTCGACAGGCTGAAGCTGAACGAGGCGCGCCTGGCCGGGATCGCGTCGGGCGTTCGCAAGATCGCGGCTCTGCCCGACCCCGTCGGGGAGACGATCGACGGGCACCGGCTCGAGAACGGGCTTGATGTGCGCCGCGTGCGCGTGCCGCTCGGTGTGGTGGCTGTCGTCTACGAGGCGCGGCCCAATGTGACGATCGACTGCTCGGCGCTGTGCCTGAAGTCGGGGAACGCGATCGTGCTGCGCGGCTCGTCGACGGCTGCGCACTCGAACGCCGTGCTCGGGCAGGTGGCGGCGGCCGCGGTGCAGTGGGCGGGGCTGCCCGATAACAGCATCTCCGTGGTGAGCGGCGGCGACCGCGACGAGCTGCGGCAGCTGGCCACCCAGGACGGCGTCGTCGATCTGGTGATCCCGCGCGGTGGCGAGGGCCTGAAGAACGCGCTGAAGGAGCACGCGACGGTGCCGGTGATGTACGCGTCGGCCGGGGTCTGCCACGTGCTCGTGGACGCGTCGGCGGATCTGGACGATGCCGTCGCGATCACGCTGAACGCGAAGGTGCAGCGGCCGTCGGTGTGCAACGCGATCGAGACGCTGCTCGTCCACTCGGACGTCGCCGCCGAGTTTCTGCCGCGGGCGCTCGGTGAGCTGCGCGAGTCGGGTGTGGAGCTGCGCGGGGATGGGCGCACGCGGACGCTGGCGGGCGCGATCGGCGACTCGCTGGCGGAGGCGACCGAGGAGGACTGGGCGACCGAATACCACGCGCTGATCCTGTCCGTGAAGGTGGTCGACTCGCTCGAGGAGGGCATCGATCACGTGAACCGATACGGGACGGGGCACTCCGAGGCGATCGTCACCGGTTCCACGCGATCCGCTCAGGCGTTTACGAGCGGTGTGGACGCGGCGGCGGTCTACGTGAACGCGTCGACTCGCTTCACCGACGGCGCCGTGTTCGGCATGGGCGCCGAGATCGGGAACTCGACACAGAAGCTGCACGCGCGCGGCCCGATCGGGCTGCGCGAGCTAACCACCTACAAGTTCGTGGTCGAAGGCTCCGGGCAGGTCCGCGAGTAGCCGGTTTGCGCGTAGGCATCCTCGGAGGAGCTTTCAATCCGCCGCACATCGGTCACCTGGTGTGCGCGCAGGAGGCGCTGGTCCAGCTCGGGCTCGACCGGGTGCTGTTCGTGCCGGTCGGCGTGGCGCCGCACCGCGAGATCGAGCACGACCCCGGCGCGGAGGTGCGCCTCGAGTTGGCGGAGCTGGCCGTGGCGGAGGACGAGCGCTTCGAGACGTCGCGCATCGAGCTGGAGCGGGAGGGGCCGTCGTACACATCGGACACCCTGGAGCAGATCGCGAAGGAGTCGAAGGAGGACGAGCTGTTTCTGATCCTGGGCGGCGACCAGGCGGCGGCGCTCGGGACATGGCACGAGCCAGCGAAGGTGCTCGAGCGCGCGACGGTGGCGGTCTTCGAGCGCGTCTCCTGGGGACGGAACGCGATCATTATCAAGATCGGGCGCCTGCCGGGGGCCCAGCGCGTGCGCTACCTCGACATGCCGCTGATCCAGGTCTCGTCCTCCTCGATCCGCCGCCGCGTGCGTGCGGGCGCGCCGATCCGGTACCTGGTGCCGGACAAGGTGGCCGACTACATCGAAACCAAGGGCCTCTACGCATCGAAGGGCAGCGAGAAGGAGGCAGTGCCGAGTTGAGCACGCCGGCCGCGCCCGCCCCCGACTCCGCCGCGCTGGCCGAGCGGATCGCGACGATCGCGTCCGACAAGAAGGCGATCGACATCCGCGTGATCGACCTGCGCGGAATCGTCTCCTACACCGACTTCTTCGTGATCTGCTCGGGGAACACCGAGCGCCAGGCGAAGGCGATCCATGACGGGATCCACGAGGAGCTGAAGAAGGGCGCGGACGGCCGCCTCTTGCCCCGCCGCACCGAGGGCGACCGCGAGGCGCGTTGGATACTGCTCGACTACTGGGACGTGGTGGTCCACATCTTCACCCCCGAGGCGCGCGAGTACTACCGCCTCGAAAACCTCTGGGGTGAAGCCCCGGCGCGGTCGGTCGGCTGAGGCGAGGCTAGAATCCTGCTCCCTGGGGCTGTAGCTCAGCTGGAAGAGCGACGCGCTGGCAGCGCGTAGGTCAGGGGTTCGAGTCCCCTCAGCTCCATTGACAGCGCGGCGGCTTGTGGGAGTTGGGCTTGCGCTGTGCGCTGTCATCATCGGTGCCCCGGGCTGCGGTGGGTCCGACGATCAACCCGCTGTGAAGCAGGGGCTCACGGTCGATCGCTTCGACTCCGACCGGGCCTGGCGGCTCGTTCGCCGGCAGGTTGCCGTTGGTCAGCGGCCTGCGGGGTCGCCGCAGTTGCGCCGCCTTGGGGAGCGGCTTCGGCCGCTGCTGCCGGATGGGCGCTTCGAGCCGGTTCCGGGTGAGCCCGGGCTGCGGAACATCGTCGGGACGCTGCCTGGGCGGCGGCCCGGCATCGTGGTCGGGGCCCACTACGACACGCTCGTCAAGCCGAAGGGCTTCGTCGGCGCGAACAACGGGGCAGCGGGCGCCGCGGTGGTCGTCGAGGCGGCGCGGGCTATCGCTGAAGCCGAGCCGAAGGAGGGAGCGCGGGAGGTTCGCTTCGTGTTGTTCGACGGCGAGGAGCCGGCGGCCGGCCTCCCCGAGGACAGTGTCGACTTCTACCACTCGGGCCTCCGCGGCTCGCGCGCCTACGTCGCCGGGCATCCCGGGCGGACGGGCGAGATGGTGCTGCTCGATTACGTCGGCAACAAGGGCCTGCGCCTACCGCGCGAGGGTAGCTCGCACCTCGAGCTCTGGTCCCGGCTGCGCGCCGCCGCGCGCACGGTCGGCGCCGGGCAGGTTTTCCCGCCGTACTCCGGGGAGACGATCGTCGACGACCACACCCCGTTCCTCCGTGCCGGGGTCCCGTCGGTTGACCTGATCGACTGGAGCTATCCGGGCCACGACCTGAGCGACGGCCTCGACAAGCTGTCGCCTAAGAGCCTCGACGCAGTCGGCGAGAGCGTCGTGGAGCTCGTGCGTAGGCTGCGCAGCGCCGACGCCCGCTAAAGCGGCCAATCCGCGCCCGGAGCGCACGACCCATGACCGCGGCGGCCGTCCCCGCGCATGCGCCACGGCGCCAAGAGCGGCAAGGCGCCGGCGACCGGTCGTGGCACGGCGACCGGCGCGAGCATCCTGTCCGGCTCCCAAGTCCGCTGCCGGCGGCGCCCGCGGCCGCCTAAGCGCTTTCGTGCCGGACTCGCTCGCGGGCCTCGGCGTAGCGGATCGCCTCGAACGCGATCAACGCCGAGGTGACCACCGAGGCCAGGGCGAGCGCCACGATGGCATCCACCTCGGTGCCCACCGGGATCAGCAAGAGGGAGACGCCCAGAGCCACGAGCCGCGGCCGGTTGAGCGTGTGGACGTTGCGGAGCCGGAAGCCCACGTGGCCGGCGTAGTAGAGCGCGATCCCGCCGAACAGGGCCACCGAAGGGATCGTCTTGAGCGGCTCGTCCACGTGCCCAAGCGTCTTCTTCACCCCCAGTGCCAAGAGCACGATGCCCGCGATCATCGGCAGGTGCAGGTAGCTGTACGAGTCGCGCGCGATACGCAGCCGGCGGTACCCCTCCGAATCGCGGAAGCGCCGCTCCGCCACGATCGCCACGACGTCGAAGTAAGCCCACCACAGGCCGAAGGCGACCAGCAGGCCGAGCAGCGCAGCGCAGATCGTGCCCGCGTCGAGCTCGCCCTCGAGTCCGGTGCCGATCGCGACGATCGACTCGCCCAGGGCGATGATCACGATCAGCGAGAAGCGTTCGGCGAAGTGACCCGGCGACACTCGGAAGCCGCGCACGCCGAAGACGAACGGCCCGGCGAAATCGGTCGACAGCGCGATCACCCAGACGACCGTCTGCGCCGTGCCGTCGAGGAACCCCGCGACGATCAGCAGCGCGGGAGCCGGCACCGCCGTGCGCGCCAGCCGCCGGATCGCCTCGCGTGCATCGAGATCATCGTTGGCCTCCGCGAAGATGAAGATGTGGAGCCAGCGCGCCGCGGCGTAGGCGATCGCGAACACGAGCGCGTCATCGCCGAACGCCTCGGGCGCGGCCAGCGCGGTTACGAGGAAGGCGCCCATCACGGCGAGGATCAGGAGCCGCTCGCGATCCTCCTCGGCCGCCACGTAGTTCGTGAGCCAGGCGTACGCGGCCCATGCCCACCAGAGCGCGCTCAGCACCAGCATCCCGCGGCCGAGACCGCCCCAGGTCGGGTCCTCCGACATCAGGGCGGTGACCTGCGTCAGCGCGAAGACGAAGACCAGGTCGAAGAACAGCTCGAGCGGCGCGACCCGCTTTTCCTCCGCGACAGCCATCCACGGACGAACGTTGCATCAAGTGCCGGACGGTCATTCCCACATCGCGAAGTCGCGCAAGGCGCTGCGGCGCCGGCAGAGTCTGCGTCGCCACCGCCGCCAGCGCGCGTCAGTCGCGTGGGTACTCTTGCCCACCGTGGACCGCTACGACCCGAAGACGATCGAGCCCAAGTGGCAGAAGGTCTGGGCGGACGAGGGCACCTGGGAGGTGTCGAACGAGCCCTCTGAGAAACCGAGGTCCTACGTCCTCGAGATGCTGCCGTACACGAGCGGCGAGCCGCACATCGGGCACCTGAAGAACTACGCCGTGGGCGACGCCGTGGCCCACTTCCACCGCCGCCGCGGCGAGTACGTGCTGCATCCCATGGGCTACGACGCCTTCGGGCTCCCGGCCGAGAACCACGCGATCAAGACCGGTCAGCAGCCGCGCGTGTCCACCGACGAGTCGATCGTGGCATTCGGGGAGCAGCTTCGGAGACTTGGGGTCTCGATCGACTGGACGCGCGAGTTCGGCACCCATCAGCCCGAGTACTACCGCTGGACCCAGTGGATCTTCCTGCGGATGTTCGAGCGCGGCCTGGCCTACCGCAAGGAGGCGGCCGTCAAGTGGTGCCCCTATGACCAAACTGTCCTCGCAAACGAGCAGGTGATCGACGGGCGCTGTGAGCGCTGCGGCAACCTGGTCGAGGTCAAGCAGCTCGAGCAGTGGTTCTTCAAGATCACCGACTACGCCGACCGCCTGCTCGGCGACATGGAGACGATCCAGTGGCCGCCGCACGTGGTGACGATGCAGAGGAACTGGATCGGCCGCTCGGAGGGCGCCGAGGTGGTCTTCCGCTGTGAGGAGCTCGGAATCGACTACCCGGTCTTCACGACGCGGCCGGACACGCTCTTCGGCGCCACCTTCTTCGTGCTCGCGCCGGAGCACCCGGACGTGCTGCGGCTGAACGACTCGCAGGAGGTGCACGACTACATCAATCACGCGCTCACTGAATCGGCCGAGGAGCGCGGGGACGAGCACAAGCAGAAGACGGGCGTCCCACTGGGCCGAACGGTCACGAACCCGGCCACGGGCGAGCAGATACCGATCTACGTCGCCGACTACGTGCTGCTGGAGTACGGCACTGGCGCGGTCATGGGCGTGCCGGCGCACGACGAGCGCGATTTCGAGTTCGCGACCGCCTTCGATCTCGAGATCCGGCGCGTGATCGACTGTGGCGAGCTGCCCTGCACGGACGACGGCCCGATGGTGAACTCCGGCCGCTTCGACGGGCTGGGCAACCGCGAGGCTTACGAGCAGATCCTTGACTGGCTCGCGTCCGAGGGGAAGGGCAAGCGCGCCGTGAGCTACCGGCTCCGCGACTGGCTGCTCTCGCGGCAGCGCTACTGGGGCTGCCCGATCCCGATGGTCTACTGCGAGACCGACGGCCTTCTCCCGGTCCCGGACGACCAGCTGCCCGTCGAGCTTCCCGATGTCGAGGACTACGCGCCCAAGGGGAAGTCGCCGCTCGCGGCCGCGGAGGACTGGGTGAACACGACCTGTCCGAAGTGCGGCGGTCCGGCCCGGCGCGAGACGGACACGATGGACACCTTCGTCGACTCGTCCTGGTACTTCCTGCGCTACTGCGACCCCCACAACGACGCGGCCGCCTGGGACCGCGAGGTGGTGAAGCGCTGGATGCCGGTGGATCAGTACATCGGCGGAGTTGAGCACGCGATCCTGCACCTGATGTACGCGCGCTTCTTCGTGAAGGCGCTCGCGGACATGGACCTGCTCGACGTGCAGGAGCCGTTTGCCCGGCTGTTCACCCAGGGCATGATCACGCGCGACGGCGCGAAGATGTCCAAGTCGAAGGGCAACACCGTCTCGCCCATGGACTACGTCGAGCGCTTCGGGGCCGACGCCGCGCGCTGCTACATCCTCTTCATCGGGCCGCCGTCGGACGACGCCGACTGGCAGGACGCCGGCGTCGGCGGAGTGCACCGCTTCCTGTCGCGGCTGTGGACAGCGGCCGCCGAGACGGCGGCGTCCAGGTCGCCAGACGACGCCCGTGAAACGCGTGAAACGGGGTCTGACCCCGTTTCACGGGAGCTGCTGCGCAAGGCGCATTGGGCGATCGACAAGGTCACGCGCGATATGCAGACCGACTTCGCGTTCAACACCGCGATCGCGGCGGTAATGGAGCTCACCAACGAGATCTACCGCCGGCGCGAGTCGGAACCGCCCGGCGACGTGCGCTTCGCGGTCGCCACGGCCGGCTCGCTGATCTTCCCATTCGCGCCGCACCTGGGCTCCGAGGTCTACGAGCTGATGACCGGGCGCCGCGTATGGGAGGAACCGTGGCCGGAGGCGGATCCCGCCCTGCTCGAGCGCGACGAGATCCAGCTGGTGGTGCAGGTGAACGGCAAGCTCGTCGACCGCCTGCCTGCGCCGTCCACGGCCAGCCAGGACGAGCTCGAGGAGCTCGCGCGCGGCTCCGACAAGCTCGCCGCACGTTTGGACGGAGGGGAGATAGTCAAGACTGTGGTCGTGCCGGGCAAGCTCGTGAACTTCGTGGTGCGATGAGCAGCCAGCCTCACGAGACCCAGATACCGTTAGGCGCACTCGTGGCCGCAATCGGCGGCGTGCTCCTGATCGTGAGCCTCGGGCTCGACTGGTACGGCGGAATTTCGGGCTTCAACAGCTTCGAGTTCCTCGACCTGTTGCTTGTTCTGCTGGCGCTCGTCACATTCGTCGGGCTTGCCATCGCGCTCAGCGTGCTGCGCACCTCGCTCTGGTCCGGAACAGAACTCGTCGTGGGGGTGAGCGCGTTCGTCGTGGTGCTCAGCCAGTGGATCAACCACCCGCCGATCGGTCTCGAACGCGACGTCAAGACGGGCCTCTGGCTGGGACTGGGAGGCGCGGCGCTGATGTTCGCGGGAGCGGTGCTGTCAACCGCGCGTATCGCGATCGCGGTGGAGCCGCGGGAGCGGCGCGCGGCGCCCGCTCCACGGCAAGCATCGGCCGACGAGGGGCCGACCGTCGCCGACGAGCCGCCGTCGCGGCCCTGACCTACATCGCCGTAGTCGGCCCGGGCGACGGCGGTGACCTCCCGTCGGCCGAAGCTGTCGGCCGCGAACTCGGCTCCCATGGGGTGGTGCTGATCTGCGGCGGCCTGGGCGGCGTGATGGAGGCGGCCTGCAGGGGCGCGAGGGAGAGCGGCGGCACTACCGTCGGAATCCTCCCCGGAACCGACCGCTCCGCTGCGAATCCGTACGTGGACATCGCTATCCCGACCGGTCTCGGCGAGGCCCGCAACGCCATCGTCGCGCGATCCGCGGACGCACTCATCGCCATCGGCGGCGCGTACGGGACGCTCTCCGAGATTGCGTTCGCCCTAAAGGCCGGAAAGCGCGTGGTCGGACTCGGAACGTGGGAGGTCGAAGGCGTGCTGGCTGCGGACTCGCCCGCCGCCGCGGTCGAAACCGTCCTGAGCGACCTCAGCACCTAGACTCGCGCCCTCTTGCCGGGCCAGTCCGACACGCCCTACCTCGACGCGCTGCGCGCGTACGCCGCCCGCGTCCCGGGACGCTTCCACGTGCCCGGGCACAAGGGCGGCCCCGGCGCCGACCCCGGCCTCGTCGAGGCGTTCGGCGAGCGTGTGTTCGCGCTCGACATCCCAGCGCTGACCTACGGCATCGACGTGGGCGAAGAGCCGACGCCGTTCCGGGAGGCGCAGAGCCTCGCGGCGGATGCGTGGGGCGCGCGGCGCACCTGGTGGCTCGTGAACGGAGCGTCTCAGGGGAACCACGTCGCGCTGCTGACGCTCGGGCACCGGGGACAGCGGGTTGTGACCCAGCGGAACGCCCACTCGAGCACGATCGACGCGCTGATCATGTCCGGGCTGCGGCCGACGTTCGTTGCGCCCGAGCTCGACCCGGAGCTATACATCGCTCACTGCATGACGCCCGAGGCGCTCGATCGCGCGCTGCGCGAGACGCCAGAGGTTGCGGGGGCCACGGTGGTGTCGCCGACGTACTTCGGCGCGATGGCCGACGTGGCGGGGCTCGCCGAAGTCGCGCATGCGCGCGGCGTCCCGCTGGTGGTGGACGAGGCGTGGGGAGCCCATCTCGGGTTCCACGAGGAACTGCCGGCGCCCGCGCTCAGCCTCGGCGCCGACCTCGTGATCTCGAGCACTCACAAGGTGGTCGGAAGCCTCACCCAGTCGGCGATGATCCACCTCGGCCAGGGCGACCTGATCGAGGAAGGGGTCGTCGACCGCTGCGTCACGCTTGTCGAGTCGACGAGCCCGAACAGCCTCCTGTGTGCCTCCCTGGACGCCGCGCGGCGCAGCGCAGCGACGCGGGGCAGGGAGCTGGTCGGTGAGACACTCGCGGCCCTGGCCCGGACGCGCGATGCCGTCCGCATGATTCCGGGGCTCGACGTGCTCGACGAGCGGCTCGCGGGGGCGCCGGGCGTGTTCGACTACGACCCGCTGCGGCTGGCGATCGACGTCCGCGGGACGCGCATGAGCGGCTACGAGCTCTCGCGGCGGCTGCGTGAGGAATACGACGTGCTCATGGAGCTGGCCGGCGAGAACGTGATTGTCGCGGTCTACGGGATGGGCGAGGACGCCGGCTTGGCCAGCGAACGGTTGATCGCCGCTCTGCGCGGTGTGATCGAGAAGACGAGCGAAACCGAGCAGGACGCCGAGGCCGTGCAGTTCGCGCCGCCGCCTCCCTGGGGGGAGCTCGTGAGGACGCCGCGCGAGGCCTTCCTCGGCCCGCAGGAGGTCGTGAGCGTGCGCGACGCCGTCGGCCGCGTGGCGGCCGAGTCCCTCGCGGCCTACCCGCCCGGGATCCCGAACGTGCTCCCTGGCGAGCGCCTCACCGCCGAGACGCTCGACTACATAGAGCAGACGATCGCGCACGGCGGCAGCCTGCGCGGCGCGAGCGACCGCGCGCTGCGAACGCTGCGCGTGGTGATCGAGAGCTAGCCGACCCGCTCACGCCGGATCGCCTGCATCAGGCAGTGCGCCCCGCCGCCGCCGAGCGTGAAGGCCGCGAGCTCGGGGTCGTACACGGTCAGCCCGAGCGCACGAAGGCGCTCGTTCAGGTCCTTGGACTCAGCGCTCGTGAGCACACGGTCGCCACCGAGGCACACGCCGTTCACGCCGAGCTTGAGGGAGTCGGCGAGGGACACGGGCACGATCTCGACCTGCTTGGATTCGAGCCAGCGCACGAAGCCGGTTCCCACCTGCTCGACGCACACGGCCGCGAGCCGCTCGCCGAGCATCGCGGCGAGCACGTCGATATGGAGGAAGTGCGGCGGGATGCGCTCGATGCGGACCTCCCAGCCGTCATCCTCGAGCCAGCCGGCCAGCTGCTTGGCCGCAGGCTCCTGGGTGCGCTCCTCGCCGTTGCCGATCACCGCCACACCGGGCTCGACGATCATGAAGTCGCCGCCCTCGAGCGCCGCGGCCGTGATCATCCGGTGGATCGGGATCTCGTTCTCCTGGTAGAAGCGGATCACCGGTGCGTACTCGCCACGCCGCCACCACTGGTGGAGCTGGGTGACGATGGGGCCCTGGGGGACGTTGATGCTCGAGTCGCGCGCGAAGACCTGATAGGGGAGGGCGGGGTCGGGCTCGAGGAAGTGCACGCGCACGCCCGCCTCCTCGTAGACGCTCACCATCTCGGCGTGCTGGCGCTTCGCGTCCTCCGCGCTGAAGGAGAGCCCGCTCTCGAGCGTCGCGCGCGCGATGGCGCTCGCCGGCAGCCAGTGGAAGTTGTCCGGTGGGCAGAGCACGACGTCGAGCAGGCGTCCATACTCCGAGTCCACTCCCCAGGCGGTAGCTGTGGCCTCTCGTCCCTCCATGCGCGCACGATTCTATGAGTGAGGCGGTCCGCCGCCGGGTGGTGGTGCACGGCAACGTCCAGGGCGTCTTCTTCCGGGACAGCTGCCGCCGGGCGGCCGAGTCGCGCGGGGTGACCGGGTGGGTCACGAATCGGCCGGACGGGGCGGTCGAGGCGGTGTTTGAGGGCGACTCCGACGCCGTCGAGGCGATGGTCGACTGGTGCTCTCGGGGGCCGAGAGGCGCCGAGGTCGATTCCGTCGACGAGAGCGGCGAGGCGCCCGAGGGCCTGTCCCGCTTCGAGATCCGCTGAGCGGCGAAAAGCCGTCTCGGCCTTGTCACGCTCGTGCCCCATCCGTGACCGAGCGGCTCCTACGTTCGGCGGGTGCACGAAAGCTCGGGCTCGACGGTTGTCATCTGGATGATCGCGGCTGCGCTCGCGGTGGTCGCGGGCATGCGGTTGCTGGGAGGAGGGGACTCGCCGGCGCCGACCGTGAGGGTCGACGGCGCGCCCGGTCGCACGGGTACGGATAGGCGTTCGGCCTCGCCGATGTACGTGCATGTGGCCGGAGCGGTGAAGAGGCCAGGCCTCATCCGCCTGCGCCCCGGCACGCGCGTGGCCGCGGCGCTCGAGCGGGCCGGCGGCCCAACTCGGCGCGCCGACCTGACGCTCGTGAACCTCGCCGCGCAGGTGCAGGACGGGCAGCAGATCGTGGTGCCGGTCGCGGGAGTGGCGGGTGGTCCCGGGACGGCTGGCAGCGACGATCTCCCCGGCGCGCAGATCCACCTCTCGACGGCGACGGCCGACCAACTGGACGAGGTCGACGGAATCGGCCCGACGCTCGCGGAGCGCATCGTCGACTACCGCGATGCTCACGGAGGCTTCCGGTCGGTGGACGAGCTTGCCGAGGTCGAGGGCATCGGCGAGAAGCGCCTGGCGACGCTACGCGACGCGCTCCAGCTGTGAGCGCCGAGCGTCTCGGCCACCTCGTAGTCACGCGCCCCGTCCACATCGGAATGGGATCCTTCGCGGCCGGCCTGGCCCTCTCGCCCGCGTCGCCCGGCCTGGCGCTCGTCACGGCGGCGACCGCCGCCGTGACCGTGCTGGCGCTTGCGCGTGCGGCCGCCCGGGCCGCGATCGCCGCGGTGCTCGTTCTCACGGGCGCCGCCGTCGGAGATGCGCGCATCCGGGCGCTCGACGC
>JBKPME010000100.1:0-17558 GCA_046731915.1 Actinomycetota bacterium | reverse complement strand
CTGCCCCCATATGCGGTCCACGCGTCCACGAACACCACGACGCACGCGGGCGTGTCGCCGCCGGCGAAGAGCGCGTCTACCGCCTCGGGGAACGTGGGACGAAACGGCGAGCGGTTGTGCCACATCGGCCCCGCGCCGGTGTAGCCCTGGATGACAAAGATCGATGGATAGCGCCGCTCAGAATCCTCGTCGTAGCCTGGCGGGAGATACACCTCGACTGGGCGCTCGGCGGGATCGCCGAGCGGATTGTCCGCCAATAGCTCGCTGACGATCACATGCCGCTCGAGGCGACCAACGAGAGTTCGCTCGTAGGCGTTGGGATACGTGGACCAGCGGATCACAGGCTCGGGCACCCCCGCGACGCTACCGCCCCGCATGCCGGGGCGCACTCCCCGCCATCACCACCAGCGGACGGCTCGTCGTCGACCATCGCCGGAGACGTTCCGGCACGCCGGCCAAGGCGTCTACGAGCTCGGTTTCGGCGCCGCGGCGAAGCTCCTCTTCGTAGCGCGCCGGTCCGAGCGTGGCCTGCGCAAGCTCACGCGTCTCCCGTTCAACCCGCCCCCGTGCTCTCGCGCCCCCTTTGCCTCGCCCCTCTGTTGCGCGATGTCCCCAAGGAGGATGCTGACCCGGGTCTCTTTCGCGTGACGCAAAGCAGCTCGCGCGTTCCGAGGGAAAGCGACCCGAGCCGCCCGTCTAGCGGGCGGCCCGGGCCGCTACTTCCGTCCGGCCGGCGTGCCCGGCCGCGCTCGGATTGATTAGCGCTTCAGCGTGATCCGGGTCGTGGTACGCCAGCCGTTGCCCTTGCCGTCGCGCGCGTCGATCCGCAACTTGGCGCTCTTCCCCTTGCTGGAGGATCCGGCCAGGAGGCGGCGCCCCTCACGGTTGAGCTTGATGAGGACCGTCTTCGGCTTGCGGGTGACCTTGTACTTCACGCTGCCGAGCGACCTTCCGCCGCGGAGCAGCCGCACGCGGCCGTGGCTCCGCCCGGTTCCCACGGACTGAAGCCGCACGGCCGCGACATTGCCCGCCACGATGATCACCTTGCCGCCCAGATGGCGGACACGGAGTCCGCCGCCGATGACGGTCTCGACGTCGCGCAGGCTGTCACGCTTGTCGACCTTCGCCAGGTCGAGGCCGTCGCCGCCGTCGACCTCGTCGGTGGCCTTGTCGCGTGACCGGATCACGTCTTCGCCGCTGCCGCCCGAGAGCAGATCGGCGCCGTCGCCGCCCTCAAGGTTGTCGTTGCCAGCTGCGCCCTCCACGTCGAGCTGGAGGCTGCTGACGCCGCGGTCGGTGCTGACGCTGTCATTTCCGGCGTTGGCGTTCAGGTCGAGACGCTCGGTGTCGCCGCTGATCTCGATGTTGAACGGCCCGGGCGGGGTCGGGCCAGTGCGGTCGAACCGCACTCCGCCTGGCGTCGAGATCGAGGGCTTGACAGTGAACTGCTCGCCCACGGCCGCTCCGTTGACCTCGGTGGTGTCGGTGCCGTCGCCGCCTTCGTTGATGTCGTCGTCGTCGCCACCGTTCCAGATCATCGTGTCGTCGCCGGCGTCGCCGCGGACCACGTCCCGGCTGTTCTGCGGGTTGTCGTCCCCGGTTAGGCGATCGTTGCCGTTGCCGCCCGAGAGCAGATCGGCGCCGTCACCGCCGTCGATGGTGTCGTTGCCGTCGCCGCCGTCGATGTCCAGCGCAAATGAGAGAGCGTCGAGCCCAGCTGCCGCGTTGACGATGTCGTCGCCGGCGCCCGCGTTCAGATCAAGCCGCTCCGTGTCGTCGCTGATGTCGACCTTGAATGGCGCCAAGAACGTCGCGTCCGGCTGGACGCGCTGGAACAGCACCCTGCCGGGGGTGCCCGACGGGTTGACCTCGAACTGCTCCTTGCCGCCGCCGTTCACCTCGGACGTGTCCTTGCCTGCGCCGCCCTCGTTGATGTCGTCGTCGTCACCCGGGTTCCACACCAGCGTGTCGTCGCCGACGCCGCCGCGCATGACATCGAAGGTGTCCTGCTGGTTGTCGTCCCCGATGATGCGGTCGTTGCCGGCGCCGCCGTCGAGCACGTCGGCGAGCTGGCTGCCGTTGATGGTGTCGTCGCCATCGCCGCCATCGACCGTGACACTCGCGAGCAACGGGAAGGCGGTGCCCGTCACGCCCTTCAGGTCGATGCTGTTGGCGTCGGGACCCCCCGTGACGGCGATCGAATCGATCGTTGCGCTCGCCGCCGGGCCCGACTGAGGATCATCGCCGTTTACCTTCAGCTGGCCGCCCACATCAGTGATCACCACTTGCTCGCCGGCGGTGCTCGTGACGACCAGGTCGCCGCTCGCCACCTGCGAACTCACCGCCGCACTCGCGGCGCCCGGGAAGGCCAATGCCGCTGCCGCGACAACCCCGGTGAACACACCCACACGCGTCTTCGATCTAGTCCTCTTCCTGGCCATTTCGACTCCTTTCCGGAAATACATGTCATGGCCAAAGACGACCCCTGGGCCTCTCCCTTCCCGCTGCGGCCGCTTCTGTGAACGACCTCACAGAGCCGGACGCCACTTTGCCTGCCTGATTGACCCTTCGAGCGAACGCGCTCGGGGCCTTGCGCCGGCCCCTGCGGATCGCAGAGGATCCGTACGAGGATCGAGTCTGAAGGGTCATAGGGCAGCCCTACGGAGGTGAGTTCGATGCGCGCATGGCGCCAAGCCGTTGGAGTCGCGCTCGTCGCGGCAGTGTTCGCGAGTGGTGCGCACGCGGGCACGGGCGGTGCTAGCACCGCTACACCCACTGACGAGCTCACGGTGGGCGCGCTGCTGGACCTGAAGAGCGGCTGGACGACGCTCGGACACGCGAGCCGGGTGACGTTGCGGTTGGCGGTGGCGGACGCCAATGCGCGACTGGCGCGGCGCGGCTCGGGGATGAGAGTGCGGTTGAAGGTCATCGACGTCCACGGCGATCCCCAGGCCACGGTTCGGGCGCTTCGTCGGCTCGCCGCAGCGGGCGTGCGGGTCGTGATCGGTCCCCAGGCAAGCGCGGAGGTGGGCGCTGTGCGTGCCGCGGCCGGCGCCCTCGGAGTGGTTCTCATCAGCCAGGGCAGCACCGCCCACTCACTCGCAGTCCGGGGTGACAATGTGTTCCGCTTCGTCCCCGATGACCTCCGGGAGGGCGAGGCGCTCGTCGCGCTCCTGCGACGAGACGGCGTCGACGCGATCGTGCCTGTCTGGCGCAACGACGCCGGCAACGCAGGCTTGGCTGACTCGGTGCGGAAGCGGTTCAGGCGTCTCGGCGGGTCGGTAGCGGATGGCGTGCGCTACGGCACGGGGGTCAGCGACTTCACGCCGACGCTCGACCGCGTTCGCACCCAGGTAGGCTCGCTGCGGGCGGGTGGGGCGTCGCGCGTAGCGGTCTACCTGGCGGCCTTTGACGAGGTGGTGGACCTATTCGAAACCGCGACGAGGGATGCCTTTTTCGGCTCGCTCCCGTGGTACGGAAGCGACGGCGTCGCGCTCAGTCCGCGTCTTGTCGGCTCGCAGGCGGCGGCCTCCTTCGCGGCGGGCGTTGGCTATCCGAACCCGATACTCGGCCTCGGCGACGCGGCCGCCCGCAGATCGAGAAACCTGGTGAGGCGCATCGAGGCGCGACTCGGGAGAACGCCTGACGCGTTCGCGCTCACCGCTTACGACGGTCTCCAGATCGCAGTCGACGCAAGCACCCGGGCGGGAGTTGTCGGTGACCCGGCGCGGCTCAGGCGAGCCGTCGCGGCCGTAGCGGATGGGCACAGGGGGGCGACCGGCAAGCTTCTGCTCAACGCCGCCGGTGACCGCGCGTTCGGAAGCTACGACTTCTGGTCGATCTGCGCCGGCGGTAACTCGGCGGAGTGGAGGCGAACCGCAAGCTACCTGGCCACAGCGCCCAATCGGGGACGCATCGTCACGCGCCAAGGGTGCTAGTCCAGCACGCGCCTCGAACCGAGCCGCTCGGTTTGCTCACGCACACTTCTGACTTGGGCGCTTGCCCCATGCATCCGACGCCCATTAGAGTCGGACGTCCACGAGCTCAAGTCGCGGGCGGATTTGCATGCACGACGTCGGAGAGGTCATGAACGTGCACGAGGTTGCAGGGTTCATGAAGGCCCACGAGCCGTTCAGCAACCTCGACGAACCGGATCTGGATCGGCTGGCCGAGTGCGCCAAGGCCGAGTCCTTTTCCGCGGGCACGGTCATCTTCAAGCAGGGTGAGCGCCCTCCTCAGGAGATCCGGATGATTCGCCAGGGAGCGGTGGAGCTGATCGAGCGAGGGCGCGTGCTGGACCGCCTCGAGGATGGTCAGATGTTCGGGCAAGCGTGGGCGTTCTCCGGGGCGCCGACCGGGTTAGAGGCGCGAGCTTGCGAGGACACGCTCTGTTACGCGCTCGCCACCGACGAAGTGGTTCCCTTCCTGAGCAGTCGGGCCGGCCTTCGCTTTGTCGCTCGCTCGCTGTTGATGCTGCCGCCGCCGGGCGATACGAACGCCCCGCGTGTTGGCGAGATCGACCCTACGCAGCAGCCGGCGGGTGCCCTGGTGCGCGACCAGGCGCTGATCCGTGACCCCGGAATCTCGCTGCAGCAAGCGGCACACCACATGGCCGAAAGCGGGTCCGGTTCGCTTCTGGTGAAGCTCGAGGACGGCGAGTTCGGGATCCTGACCGACCACGACCTGCGCTGTCGGGTCGTTGCCAAGGGTCTCTCCCTCGAGACTCCCGTGCGGGATGTGATGACTACTCCGGTCTTCACCGTGCGGGCCGATCAGGCGGCCGCCGATGTGCTGCTGGCGATGCTGGGTCACGGGATCCGCCATGTCCCGGTTCTATCGGCGAGCGAGGAGGTACTCGGCGTCGTCACCGACCGCGATCTGCTTGCCGCTCAGGCGAAGAGGTCCTTCGTGCTTCGCCGGGCGATCGCCGATGCGGAGAGGCCTGAGGAGCTACGCGATGTAGGGGCCCGCCTGATGCCGACGGTGGTCGCGCTGCATCAAGGAGGCTTAGCCGGCGAGCAGCTCGGCGCGATCATCTCGGTGGTCGTCGAGGCCCTGGTCCGGCGGATGGTCGAGCTGTTCGCCGAGACGGCGGGGCCGCCGCCAGTCGAGTTTGCATGGCTCTGGCTTGGGAGCCACGGCCGGCGAGAGGTCGCCCCATCCTCGGATATTGACTCGGGGCTGGTATGGGAGGACGGAGGCGGCGAACCGGCTCGGGCGTACATGCACGGTTTGGCCGAACAGGTTGGTGGTCTGCTCGCGGCTACGGGGTTCAAGTCGGACCCGCACGGAGTGACCTCATCTGGCTCGTTGATGGCGCACCCCGCCGGCGAGTGGCGTGAGACTGTTCACCGCTGGCTCGACAACCCGACCGACGAGATGGTGATGGCCGTCTCCATCCTGCTCGACGGACGCGGAATCGAGGGTCAGAACCTCGCATTCGGCGTGCTCTCCGCCATACAAGACGCGAAGAAGCGGCCCAGCTTGCGGCACCTCCTGCTCAAGCTCGCGCTCGCAAACAAACCGCCGACGGGGTTTCGGCGCGACATCGTCGTCGAGCAGTCCGGCCAGCACCGCGGGAGCTTCGACATCAAGAAGGGGGGCTTGCTGCCGATCGTTGGACTCGCGCGCCATGCGGGGCTCGCCGCCGGAGCGACGTCCACATCCACTGTCTCGCGGCTGCGGGCCGCAAGAGCAGCGGGGGTCCTGCCCGAGTCGGACGCGCGGACGCTCGAGGAGGCGTGGCGACTGATGACGGAGTTGAGGATGGAGCACCAGGTTGAGCAGCTTGAGGCGGGGGCCTCCCCCGACGACTACGTGGATCCAAAGACCCTCGATGCGCTCACGCGCAGGAATCTGAGCGAAGCGTTTCGGCTCGTCGCGTCCACCCAGAAGACGCTTCAGAAGACTCTTGATGCCGGGCTGGTCTGGAAGCAATAGCGTTTCCCGAGGCCGCCGTCGCGAGCGGCTGGTCCCGCGCTGACGCTCAGGCCGCCTCGACCCTAACCGGCACCGCGTTGAACGCGGCGTTGCCGGTGATCGCGTCGACGACCGAAGGGTCGGTGATGTCGTTGACGCTCGCGCCGGGTTTCCCCGCAGCCAGTCGCCAGCCGACGCCCGGGCGCACGTGCCCGAACCCGTGCGGGACCGAGACCACGCCGCGGCGGATCTCGTCGCTGACCTCAAGCGGCAGCTCGATCCCGCCGACGCGCGAGATCACGCGCACCTGCTCGCCGTCGTCCAGGCCGCGCTCGCCCGCGTCGTCGGGATGCAGCAGCGCGGTGCAGCGGTCGGCGCCCTTCATCAACCGCGCGCTGTTGTGCATCCACGAGTTGTTGCTGCGCAGCTGGCGGCGGCCGATGAGCGTCAGGTCGTAGCCGTCGGACAGCGCGTCCTCCCGTTCGCGCGCGTGCTCGGCGAGCTTCGCCGCCTGCTCGACGAGCACCGGCGGCGCGAGCTGCACGCGCTTCTCCGGCGTGTCGAGCGCGCCCGGCAGCCGCGGCTCGAGCGGCCCCAGGTCGATGCCGTGCTTGGCGCGCTTTAGCTTCGCGACGGTCAGGCCCTTGAGTGGGCCGCGGCGCAGGATGCCGTGCGGCCCGAGCGCGATGCCGAGGTCGATGATCCGCTCGGGTGTCGTGAACGCCGAGGGGAGGCTCGCGACAGCCGCCTCAGCGCGGCGCCCGACGCCGCGCCCGAGCCGGCTCGTCAGCGCCGTCAGGATCTGCCAGTCCTCGCGCCCGTCCTTCGGCTTCGGCACCGCGGTCGGGCTGTGGCGGATGTGGTTGCGCACCGCGACGAGCGGCATGACGACGTCGATGTCGGATCGCTCGAGCGTCGAGACCGGCGGCAGGATCACGTTCGCGTGGCGCGTCGTCTCGGTGACGTACATGTCGACCGCCACGCACCACTCGAGCGTCGCGAGCGCCTCCTCAAGGCGCGCGCCGCCCGGCGTGGAGAGCACCGGATTGCCGGCGAAGATCAGCATGCCGCGGACCTGGCCCTCGCCAGGAGTCGTGATCTCGTCCGCCAAGCCGGCGACCGGCAGCTCACCGTTCATCTCGGGCAGCCCGCTGACCCGCTGCGTGTGGCGGCCGTGGTCGCCGAAGCCGAGCAGCCGGGCGCGCTTCAGCACCGCGCCGACGTCGAACGCCGGGTTGGGGAACATCGCGCCGCCGGGGACGTCGAGGTTGCCGGTCACCGCGTTGAGTACGTTGATGAGCCAGTGAGTGAGCGAGCCGGTCCGCTGCTGGCACACGCCGACCCGCCCGTACGCGACCGCCCGCTCGGCTTCCGCGAACTCGCGCGCCAGCCGTTCGACCGTCGCCTCGTCCACGCCCGCGATCGGGGCTGCGCGCGCCACCGGCCACTCCGCGGCAAGCGCCTCGACCGTGGCGATCCCGTCGGCGTGGCTCTCGAGGTGGCCGAGGCGCGTACGGCCCTCCGCGAACAACACGTGCAGCATCCCGAGCAGCAGGTAGGGATCGCCGCCGGGAGCGATCGCGACGTGCTCGGAGGCGTGCGCCACGGTCTCGGTGCGGCGCGGGTCAACGACCACGACGGTGCCGCCGCGCGCCAGGATCGCGCGCAGCCGGTGGCGCGCGCCGGGCGCCGTCATGAGCGAGCCGTTAGACACCGACGGGTTCGCGCCGAGCACGAGCATGTAGTCGGTGCGGTCGAGGTCAGGGATCGGGAACAGCGCGAGGTTCCCGAACATCTCGGCCGACGTCAGGTGCTGCGGCAGCTGGTCGGCCGACGTCGCCGAGTAGTGGTTGCGCGTGTCGAGCACGTGGCGCAGCGGCAGCCCGGACAGCACCGCCATCGTGTGCGCGCTCGGGTTGCCGAAGTAGGTGGCGACCGCGTCGTTCCCGTGGCGCCGCTGGACCACGCGCAGCCCGTCCGCGGCCCTGTCGAGCGCCTCGTCCCAGCCGATCTCCTCCCACTCGGAGCCGACCCGGCGCACCGGCCGCCGGAGTCGGTCGGGATCCGCGTACAGGTCCGCGAGCGCCGCCGCCTTCGGGCAGATGTAGCCGCGGGAGATCGGATCCTCCGCGTCGCCGGTGATCCGCAGCACGCGGTCGCCGTCGACCTCCACGTCGATGCCGCAGTGCGCCTCGCACAGCGTGCACTGGCGATGAACCGTCCGCGGCATGCGCAGAGCCTACGGCGTTGCGACTTGCGCGCGCCAGTTGCGCGGCTGTCGTCGCGCGGAGCTAATCGAGCGCCCAACCTCCTGATCGGAGACACTGGGCACGTGACGATGCACGCGAATGCCCGTAGACACATTGGTTCGAGGGAGTGGGCGAACGACGCGGTCCGTCGCGTCGAAGCCGACGCCAATCGCTCGGCCGATACGCATCTGCACCCCTTCCCGCTGCCCACCTACTGGGAGATCGACCTATACCTGAAGGACGAGTCGGTTCACCCGACGGGGTCGCTGAAGCATCGACTCGCGCGCTCGCTTTTTCTCTACGGCCTGGTAAACGGCTGGATTACGGAGGGGACGACGATCGTCGATGCCTCCACCGGCTCGACGGCCATCTCCGAGGTGTACTTCGCCCGGTTTCTGGGGCTGCCGTTCGTCGCGGTCATGCCGGCGTCCACCAGCCCCGAGAAGATCGCACTGATAGAGGCGCAGGGAGGCTCGTGTCATCTGGTGGATGACTCGAGCACGATCGTGGCCGAGGCGCAGCGGCTGGCCGCCGAGACCGACGGGCACTTCCTCGACCAGTTCACCTACGCCGAGCGCGCGATGGATTGGCGAGGGAACAACAACATCGCGGAGTCGATCTTTAGCCAGATGGCGTTGGAGCAATACCCCGTCCCTGCGTGGGTCGTGGTGGGGGCCGGGACCGGCGGGACCAGCGCGACGATCGGCCGCTATGCGCGTTTGATGCAGCACCCCACGCGGCTGTGCGTAGTCGACCCGGAGGACTCGATCTTCTACTCGCACTGGTCGGGCGACCCGTCGACCTTCACCGCGCGGCCGTCGCGGATCGAAGGCATCGGACGCCAGCGCGTCGAGCCGTCATTCCTTCCCGACATCGTCGACCGAATGATCCAGGTTCCCGATGCCGCGTCGATAGCGACGATGCGCCTCGTGCGCGAGCGCACGGGACGCAGCGTCGGCGGCTCCACCGGGACCAACGTGTGGGGAGCGTTTCTGCTTGTCGCCGAGATGCTTTCGCGTGGCGAGCGAGGCAGCGTCGTCACCCTGATCTGCGACGGTGGGGACCGTTACTCCGGCACCTACTACAGCGACACGTGGGTCCGCGATCAAGGCCTCGCGCTTGCGCCGTACACAGAGGCGCTCGAGACGTTCCTCGATTGCGGCGCGTTCCCCGCGTCGGGGACTGCGACTTAGACCTCGGTGATCACGTCGTGGATCTGCTCCACGACCTCCGGCGGGACCTCGTCCATGCCGTGGGTCTCGCGCGCGTGGGACCGGATCTCCTCGAACAACTCATTCTCGTCATCGCTGCGCGTCACCCAGTCACAGCCGAGCACCACGTCGCCGCACTTGAATTGCTTCATAGGACCCTCCGGTCGTCTGCTGCGGGCGAATACTAGCCCCGCAAGTACGATCGGCGCATGTGCCGGATCCTGGCCTACCTCGGTGAGCCGCTCCCGGTGGAGCACCTGCTCTTCGACACCGACAACAGCCTCGTCCGGCAGTCGTACAGCCCGCGGATGATGAACACGTTTCTCAACCTCGCGGGCTTTGGCATGAAGGCGTGGGATCCGACGTCCCTGCGGCCCGACGATCCGTTCAGCTACCGCGCAACCACCTTGCCGTCCTTCGACCGCAACCTGCGCTTCATCTCGTCGAAGCTCGCACCGACGTGTCTGGTCGCACACGTTCGTGGGGTCACCTATTCCGGCGAGGCGGTCGTCGCCGACACGAACCTGCACCCATTCCAGTTCGCCGGCGTCCGCGTCGTCCTTGCGCACAACGGGCATCTGCGGCACTTCGCGACCATGCGCTACTCGCTCGTCGAGCACGTACGGCCGGAGCTTGCTCAGCACATCGAGGGAACGACCGACTCCGAGTGGATTTACGCGCTGGTCCTGTCGCAGCTTGACGATCCGTACGGACTTCCGGCGACCTCAGAGCTCGCCGATGCCACCGCCGGCGCGCTCCGCATCCTGCGCAGCGTCCGCGCCGCACATGGCATCGATACATCTTCACCGGTCAACCTCTGTCTGAGCACCGGCCGGGCCGTGGTCGCCACCCGCGTCTCGTTCGACTACGGCTGGTACCCGCCGGAGGACGAGATGCTCGAGACCGACCTCCCGTTCGTGAGCCTCTGGTACGCGATAGGGGGCGAGTACACCCAGCGCGACGGCGATTGGCGGATGACGGCCGGGGATCCGCCCCGCTCGGTGATCATCGCCTCCGAGCCGCTCACGACCGACTTCTCGACCTGGCTCGAGGTGCCGGAATACTCGATGCTGACTGCCGAGCTCACTCCCGAAGGGCTCGAGTTCGAGACACGCGACCTGGATGTTTGACCGCGAGATCGTCGACTTCCTGGCCACCGTTCCGCTCCTCGAGGGCCAAGAGGAGACTGACCTGGTGGAGCTGGCACGGGTGATGCGTCGGCGGACATTGCCGGAGGGTGAGGTTCTCTGGCGCCAGGGGGACGACGCGCGGGAGATGCTGTTCATCGTCGAGGGCGCCGTCTCCGCTTCCCTGCACGTACCAGGGGACCGCACAGTGGACATCGGAAGAGTTGGTCCAGGGGAGACGGTCGGCGAGATCGGGGTGCTCGACGGCGGAGGGCACACGATGAGCGTGCGTGTGACCGAGCCCGCGATTGTGCTCGCGGTTGGCCGGCCGGACTTCGCGGCGCTGCTCACCGGCCAGCATCCGTCGGCCTTCAGGCTTAAGCGCCGCCTCGCTTCGCTCTTCACCGCCCGTCTTCGCAACCAGGTCCGGCACCTCGCGGACTCGCTCGGAGGCGAGACGCCGCGGGCCGAGGATGCCGCGCCGGCTCTTGCCGACCTGGACCAGTGCCCGGCGCCCGACAGCAAGTACGTGCGTCGCATGGCGACCTTCCACGACTTCGATCCTCTGGCGCTCTGGGGGTTCCTGACATCCGGAAGCTATGTCAGGTGCCCGCCAGGCCGGACGCTGCTCGCCGAAGGGGCGCCTTCGACGGCTTACTACCTCACGATCAACGGAGCGGTCGAGAAGGTGCTGGTGCGCGGCAAGTGGCGCAGCCGCGTCGGGCTGGCAGGGCCGGGGAAGGCGTTCGGCTACGAGAGCCTCATCGACGGTCGCCCGTCTCCTATCACCGCGATCACACGGGAGCGGGCGCTCCTTCTCGTCGTGCCGCGCGACCTATTCGAGCAACTCTTCAGCGGTGAGGACGCCGTCTCCCGCGGTTTCCTCGACGTGATCCAGAAGGACCTGATCGCCGCCTTGCGAGAGACGTTGCGCCCGTGCGCTCGCCTCGCGGCGAGCGTCTAGAACACGCGCGGGCAGGCTCGGTCACGCGGCGAGGCCCCGCGCTCAGGCGCCGGAATCCCTTGGTCGCGTGCCGCAGCGGGGCGGGGCGGCGCTCGGCCGCCGCCGCCGACCCTACGGCGTGGTGGCCACGTAGATGTTCTGGTCGAGCCCGCCCTGCGAGAGGCACGGATCGTCGATCGTCGGCGACTCGTAAGCCGCTGCGTCGATGTCGTTCGGAACCCAGGTGCAGGTCTGGGCGCCGTCGAAGCCGTCCGCATCGTCGTCCGCGCCGGTCTCGCGCGGGTCGATCCCGGCGGGCAGGTCGCGCGTGTCGGTCGACACGGTGGCCGCGGTGGTGCCAACCGCCGACGTGTAGTTATAGTCGCCGAAGAACGGCGAGCGCATACCGCTGCGGACCTCCCAGTTCGGGTTGGTGCCGGAGGAGCTCACCTGAGACTCCGTCCAGCTCGCGCCACCGTTCACCGAGCTCGCCACGAACGCATGGACCACGTTGCCCGAGTTCATACCGCCCGCGGTATTGCCCGGCGGCAGCTCCCGCGAGTAGGCCGGATCAGAGCGCGAGTCCTGGACGACCACGGACAGGGTGCCGCCTCCGCTCGTGATGTCGGGGAAGAACTGGTGCCCGGTCGTCACGGTGTCGAGCTGGGCCGGCGGAGTCGTCCAGGTGACCCCGTCCGGGGAGGTGCGGACCAAGATCTTCGCCTGCCCGGCGGTGTTTCGCGCGCTCCAGAAGACGTGCACGCGCTGGGCGTCCGCCGCGTCGGCCGAGAGGCTCGAGAAACGAGCGTAGGTGAGGCCGCTGTCACACGCAAAGGGCCCGTCGCCGCAGGTGTCGGGGCCGAAGTCGGTGGAATCGAAGGGCACGATCGGCGCGACCGTGACCGGGGCGCAGAAGGTCTGGCCGGCATCGGTCGAGCGCACGATCCGAATGCGGTTCTCCGTCGACTTCTGGTGGGCGATCTTGCGATACGTCACGTAGACCGCGCCGTCCGGTCGGTATAGCACTTGTGCGGTCAGGATGTCCTGAGGGTCCGACCTAGCGCGCGTAGGGGGTCGCAACGAACACCGCCCTGCCCCCAATCACGGTCATTCCGACCAACGGCACGCCGGGGCGGTACACGAGGTGGGTGTACGACGGGCAGTCGAGAATCACCGCGTCGGCCCGTGCGCCGGGCGCCAGCCGGCCAACGTCGTCGCGCCGGAGTGCGCGCGCGCCGCCGGTGGTTGCCGCCAGGAGCGCCTCCTCTGGGGTCATGTGCATGTCGCGCACGGCGAGGGCTATGCAGAAGGCCATCGAAGTCGTGTAGCTCGAGCCTGGGTTGCAGTTGGTCGCGATCGCCACCTTTGCGCCCGCCTCGATCACGCGGCGCGCGTCCGGATAGGGCTGGCGGGTCGAGAAGTCGGTGGCGGGCAGGAAGGTCGCGACGGTGTCGCCGCCCGCGAGGGCGTCCACGTCCTCATCGGCGAGGTAGGTGCAGTGGTCGACCGACGCGGCGCCCATCTCGACCGCGAGTCGTACTCCCGGCCCGAAGCCGAGCTGGTTGCCGTGCACGCGCAGGCCGAGGCCCGCGGCGCGGCCTGCCTCCAGCACCGCGCGTGACTGGTCGGAGTCGAAGGCGCCCTGCTCGCAGAAGACATCGATCCAGCGCGCGTAGGGACGACACGCCTCGAGCATGTCACCGCACACCAGCTCCACGTATTCGCCGGCGCGGCCGTCGTACTCGGGCGGCACCGCGTGCGCGCCCAGGAAGGTCACGTCGTCGGTGAGCTCGGCGGCGACGGCGCAGGCGCGGCGCTCCGCATGAGGCTCGAGCCCGTAGCCCGACTTGATCTCGAGGTGCGTGATGCCCGCTCGCGTGGCCTCGGCGCGGCGGCCATGGGCCAGCGCCCGCAGCTCGTCCTCGGTCGCGTCCCGAGTGGCGGCGGTGGTGACCCTGATGCCCGACGCCGCGTACGGTCGGCCCGCCATGCGGGCGGCAAACTCATCCGCGCGGTCGCCCGCGAAGACGAGATGCGTGTGGCTGTCGACAAAGCCGGGAATCACGCACCGGCCCGCGGCATCGAGCTGCTCGTCGCCGGCCGCGCCGGCGCGCTCGATCGCTGCGACATGCTCACCGTCGATCACGACAGCGGCGTCGCGCACCAATCCGAGCGGCCCCTCGCCGAGCGAGGGCTCGCCGGTGACGAGTAGGCCGATGTTGTCGATGACGAGGGTGCTCATAGGCCCGATCCTCCGCGGAACCCGGTGGGTACAGCGTCTTTCCTTGCGAAATGGAAAGGAAAAGCGCCTAACCCTGCTGATGTGCGGCGGCCGAGCCCAACCCCCTCGATGCCGTCGTTAAGCGATCGGCGCCAACGACCGCTCACGCCACCACCGCCAGCACGGCCTCGTGCAACTCACGCGGAACATCGATCGACACATGCCGTCCGTCCATCACGATCTCGCGCCCGTCCACCAGCACGCTCCGGACATCCGCGGCGGCCGCGGCGAAGACCACCGCCTCGAGCGCATTGTCAGGCTGAGTGCCCGCCAGCCGCACGCCGTCGAGCGCAACCGTCACGAGGTCCGCCCTCGTCCCCGGCTCGATCCGCCCGGCGTCGGGCCAACCGAGGCAGGCGTGCCCGTCGGACGTCGCTGTCCGCAGCAGCGCCGGGGCGCTGTGCCGGCCGCGCTCTCCGCTGGCGAGGCGCTCGTCCAGCTCGACCGCGCGCGCCTCCTCGAACAGGTCGATGATCGCGTGGGAGTCGCTGCCGAGCGAGAGCCGGGCGCCCGCTTCCATCAGCTCCCGCATCGCGCCGATGCCGTCTGCGAGATCGCGCTCCGTGGTCGGGCACACGCAGCAGCACGCGCCCGCGCTACCGAGGAGGCTCACGTCCGCGTCATCGAGATGCGTTGCGTGCACCGCTGTAAACCTCGCCTCGAGCGCCCCCGCGTCAGAAAGCAGCGCCGTGGGCGTGCGCCCGTATGCCTCGAGGCAGGCCTCGTTTTCGGCGGGCTGCTCCGAGACGTGTGCGTGCAGCGGGCGCTCCTGCTGCGCCGCCCAGCGCGCCACCACGGCCGCGGCCTCGGGGCCGACCGCACGCATGCTGTGGATCGCCGCCCCGATCCGCACGGACTCCTCGTCTCGAAGCGCACCGACGCGCTCGGCCCACGCGGCGGCGACGCCGTCAGAGAAGCGCTGCTGGCTCGCGTCCGTCGGCTCGCCGATCCCACCCTGCAGGTAGCACGAGTCGAGCAAGGTAAGGCGCACTCCCGCGTCCGCGGCCGCCGCGATCAGCGCGCGACCCATCGCGTTCGCGTCGTCGTAGGGCGTCCCGTCCGGGCCGTGGTGGACGTAATGGAACTCGCCGACCGTGGTGATGCCCGCCAGTGCCATCTCGGCGTAGGTCGCGCGGGCGAGCGCGAGGTAGCTCTCCGGGTCGAGCCGGTCGGCCACGCGGTACATCTGCTCGCGCCAAGTCCAGAACGAGCCCGTCCCATGTTGGGTGCGGCCGCGGAGCGCGCGCTGGAAAGCGTGCGAATGGGCGTTGGCCAGCCCGGGGAGCGTGAGGCCGTCGAGCCTGCGGGCGCCGGGCAGCGGCGCGGGCACGCCGGCCGTCACCGCGGCGATCCGGCCTTCCTGCACGTCGATTAGCACAGCAGCCTTGGCGCTGGCCCCGCCGAGCCATGCCAGCTCGCACCAGTAGGCCGTCACGAGCCGACCCGCTCGACGAGCCGGCGCGCACGCTCGACGAACGCGTCCCTGTGGAAGCGCTCGAACTGCTCCCAGGTCGTGAGCGTCCCCGGGTCGGTCACGCGGTCCACGAACAGAGTCCCGTCGAGGTGGTCGAGCTCATGCTGGAAGGTCCCGGCGGTGAGCCCGCGCCTGACCTCGTCGTGCTGCTCGCCCTCGCGGTCGGTGTAGCGGAGGCGGACGTTCACGTGGCGCGGCACCTCCCCGCGGAGATTCGGCACTGACAAACAGCCCTCGTTGATCTGCTCGATCTCGTCGTCGAGCGGCTCGATCACAGGGTTCACGATCACCGTGAGCGGGATCGGCGGCTTGTAGGGATAGCGCAGGTTGCCGGGTCGCACCTCCACAACCGCGACCCGCACCGTCTCTCCCACCTGGTTTGCCGCGAGCCCCGCGCCGTTGGCCGCCCGCATCGTCTCGATCATGTCGTCGATCAGCCGCTGCACCTCGCCGGAGCGCAACTCCTCCGGCGTGAGCTCCCGCGCGCGCTCACGCAGGACCGGGTGGCCGATCTCGACGATCTTGCGCCGGCTCACCCGTCGCGCTCGCCCATCGGGATGCGGACGCCGCGCTCCTCCGCCACCTGGGTCGCCCGCTCGTAGCCGGCGTCGGCGTGGCGAATCACACCCGTGCCCGGATCGGTCGTGAGCACGCGGTCGAGCTTCTCGGCTGCGAGCTCGGACCCGTCGGCCACGCAGACCATGCCCGCGTGAATCGAGCGACCGATCCCCACGCCGCCGCCATGGTGGATGCTCACCCACGAGGCTCCGGCTGACGTGTTCACGAGCGCATTCAGGAGCGGCCAGTCGGCGATCGCGTCGGAGCCGTCGGCCATCGACTCCGTCTCGCGGTAGGGCGAGGCCACTGAGCCGGAGTCGAGGTGGTCGCGCCCGATCACGATCGGCGCCCGCAGCTCCCCGCGCTTCACCATCTCGTTGAAGCGGAGCCCGAGCCGGCGGCGCTCGCCGTAGCCGAGCCAGCAGATGCGCGCCGGCAGTCCCTGGAAGGCGATCCTCTCGCCGGCCATGCGGATCCAGCGCGCGAGGCTCTCGTCATCCGGGAACTCCTCGAGGATCGCGCGGTCGGTGGCCGTGATGTCGTCCGGGTCGCCCGACAGCGCAACCCAGCGGAACGGCCCCTTGCCCTCGCAGAACAGCGGACGGATATAGGCGGCGACGAAGCCCGGGTAGTCGAAGGCGCGCTCGAAGCCGCCCAGCTCCGCCTCGGCGCGCAGGCTGTTGCCGTAGTCGAAGACCTCAGCACCGGCGTCCATGAAGCCGACCATCGCGAAGCAGTGGGCGGCGGCGGACAGCCGCGCGCGCCGGATGTACTCGTCGGGGTCGCGCTCCCGCAGCGCGGCCGCCTCGTCGAGTGTCAGCCCACCCGGCACGTAGCCCTGAAGCGGATCGTGCGCGCTCGTCTGGTCGGTCACGACATCCGCCTCGAAGCCCTGGCGCAAGAGCTCGGGCAGGACCTCTGCGGCGTTCGCGCACAGACCGACGCTCAGCGCCCGCCGCTCGCGCTTGGCGCTTAGGCAACGCTCCACGGCGTCGGCGAGGTCGTCCGCCTCCTCGTCGAGGTAGCGCGTCTCGAGCCGACGGCGGATGCGGTCGCGGTCGACCTCCACGCACAGCACCACGCCCTCGTTCATGGTGACGGCGAGCGGCTGCGCCCCGCCCATCCCGCCGAGGCCCGCGGTGAGCGTGATCGTGCCGGCGAGCGACCCTCCGAAGCGCCGCCGCGCGATTTCCGCGAAGCATTCGTAGGTGCCCTGCACGATCCCCTGACTCCCGATGTAGATCCAGGAGCCGGCCGTCATCTGGCCGTACATGGTCAGCCCGAGCGCCTCGAGCCGGCGGAACTCATCCCAGGTCGCCCACTCGCCGACCAGGTTCGAGTTGGCGATCAACACGCGCGGCGCCCACTCGTGCGTCCGGAACACGCCCACCGGCTTGCCGGACTGGACGAGCATAGTCTCGTCGTCGCCGAGCGTGCGCAGCGTCTCGATTAGCGCGTCGAACGCCTCCCAGGAACGCGCGGCCTTCCCCGTGCCGCCGTACACCACGAGCTCATCCGGGCGCTCGGCCACGTCCGGGTCGAGGTTGTTCATCAGCATCCTGAGCGCCGCCTCCTGGGGCCAGCCGGGGCAGGACAGCTCGATGCCGCGCGGCGCGTGCACGGTCCGCACGCTCACGCGAGGCTCCCGATCGCAGTCTCGACGGCCTCGACCACTGCGCCCGATGTCACGAGCGCCTCGGCCTCCGCCAGCTCCGGCGCCAGCCAGCGGTCGGAGCCGGGCCCGGGGATCGCCGCTCGCACCGCGGCGAGCGCGGCCGCCGTGCCCGGCCCGGGCT
>JBKPME010000099.1:0-23372 GCA_046731915.1 Actinomycetota bacterium | reverse complement strand
ACCTACGGGCTGGCGAAGGCGATCAACGTGATCGTGATGACCGCGACGGCGATTCCGCTCTACCTTTGGGCTCGACGGATCGTCGCGCCTGTCTTCGCGCTGCTGACGGTTGCGCTGACCCTGTTGATGCCGTCCCTCGTCTACACGGGGATGCTGATGACCGAGAACGCCTTCCTGCCGGCGTTCGTGCTCGCCGCTTTCGCCTTCGCGCTCGTGCTCGAGCGGCCGACGCTAGTACGGCAGGTGGCGGCGTTCGCCGCGATCTTGCTCGCGATCGCGATCCGTTACCAGGGACTCGTGCTCCTGTTGGTGCTGCCCGCGGCGATCCTGCTCAAGGTGCTGTTCGAGCTGCGTGCCGACCGGCGGTCGAAGCCGTGGCGGTTTGCGTGGCGCGAGCTACGTCGGTACTGGCTCACGGCGGCCCTGCTGGTCGGTGGAGGTCTGCTCTACCTCCTGGTGCAGGCGGCCCGCGGGCACACCTTGCGTGGCGGGCTCGGCTCGTACCAGGTGGTCACGGGCCACGGCTACGACTTCGGCGCGGTGCGCCACTGGGTGCTACTCCACTTCGCCGAGCTCGGCCTCTCCGTCGGGATGCTCCCGGCCTCCGCGTTCCTCCTCTTGCTCGGGCTGGCGTGCACCCGCGGCGGGACGAGGAGCGAGGCGGAGCGCGCGTTCCTCGCGGTGACGACCGCAGCCGTTCCGCTGATCGTGGTCGAGGTCGCGGTCTTCGCCTCGCGCTTCTCGCTCCGTGTCGAAGACCGCTACATGTTCTTCCTCGCTCCGCTGCTCTTCCTCGCCTTCGCTCTGTGGATCGAGCGAGGCCTGCCGCGCCCTCCGCTCCTCACCGCCGTTGCCGCCGTCGTCCCGGCGGCGCTGTTGTTCGCGCTCCCGCTCGCCGACCTCCTGAACATCTCGATCCTCTCCGACACCTTCGGGCTCATCCCCCTGTTTCGGCTGTCCAGCAAGGTGTCGGGCGGCATCCCCGAGGCCCGTCACCTCCTCCTGGCCGGCGGGATTGCCGCCGCGATCATTTTCGCGCTCTGGCCGCGTCACGCGTTTCCACGCCTCGTCTTCCCCACCGCGGTGGCCGCGTTCCTGGTGCTCTCCTCGTACCCGGTCGTCACGATGCTCCACAACTACTCGCAGGCGCTCAGGAACACGGCGGGGACGCTCGGCAGCCCGACCTGGATCGACGAGCGGCTCGGCCGGAGCAGCAATGTCTCGTTCCTGATCGGGACGACCAGCGACACGTGGCCGGAGACGCTCGGCCTCTGGCAAAACGAGTTCTGGAATCGGAGTGTCGGAGCCGTCTACAACCTCAGCACGCCGGAGCCCGCGGGTGGTCCTGAGACGCCCGTCCAGGTCTCGCCCACGAACGGCCTGATCCTGTCCAAGGTGACCGGAGAGCCCGTGCAGGCCCCGTTCGTGGTGTCGAACTTCGCTCTCGGGCTTTCCGGGCGCCTGATCGGCGCACGCCCGCCGTTCGCGCTGTATCGGACCGACGGGCCGCTGCGGGTGGCCGAGGCGCGCTCCGGCATCTACGGGGACGGCTGGGCGGGGGCCGATGCGTCCTACACGCGGTACGTCCCAACGAGGGGAGGACGGGTGACGGTGACCCTTTCGCGCACCCTGTGGCGAGGCCCCGACGTCCCCGGCCACGCGCGCGTGCAGGTTATACCGCTGAAGGGGCCGCGAGCCGGACAGGCGCTTCTGACCCGCACGTGGACGCTCCACAGCGGCGGAGGCCACGCCTTCACGCTCCCCGCTCCCGACAGGCCGTTCGTCGTAACCGTGCATGTCTCTCCGACCTTCTCGCCGTCACAGTTCGGCCAGGCGGACACGCGCCTGCTCGGAGCACAGGTTCGCTTCAGCTACCACCGGCTGCCCCCTCCGTGAGGCTGGCGCTCCCGCGCGGCGCCGGCCATTGGGTGCGCCGCCGCTGGGCCGGCCTGGCGCTCGCCGGGCTCGTCCTCGTCGCGGCGGTCGCCCGGATCGTCATCGCCCGCGGGATGAAGGCACCCATCGTCCTGTGCGACGAGTTCATCTATTCGGGCCTGGCCAGGAACCTCGCGGAGCACGGGCGATACGCCTACCGCGGCGTCCCTTCGCACCAGAGCTTCCTGTACCCGCTGCTGATCGCGCCCGCTTGGCTCTGGCATTCGATGGCGACGACCTACGCGATCGCCAAGTCGATCGGCGCCGCTTCGATGGTGCTGGTCGCGATACCGGTCTACGTCTGGGCCCGGCGGCTCGTCGGGCCCTGGCACGCGCTGCTCGCTGGAGTGCTCACGCTCCTCCTACCGGCGTTCTTCTACGCCGGGATCCTGATGACGGAGGCAGTGTTCCTGCCGGCCTTCGTGCTCGCGACCCTGGCGATCGCGCTGATGCTCGAGCGGCCGACCCTGCTCCGCCAGCTCGCTGCCCTCGCAGCAGTGGCACTGGCCGTCGGGATTCGAGTGCAGGGGATCGTGCTCGTGCCGGCGATCCCGACCGCCGTGCTCCTCAAGGTCGTCCTCGACTGGCGTGCGGATGTGCCTCGAGACCGGATCGTGTCGGAGCTGCGGCGGCTCTGGCCGACGGCAGTGCTGCTCGTTGGCGGGACCATCCTGTACGGCGTCTACAAGCACGTCCGTAGAGAGGCGCTCGCGAGCGGGCTCGGTCCCTATCAGGCGCTCGCAAGGCTCCACTACCCGGTGTTCCCGAGCGCGGAGTGGGCCGTTAAGCATCTCGCGGAGCTCGGGCTGGCGCTCGGGATCGTCCCAGTGGCCGCCGCCGTCGTTCTTCTGTGGCTCGCGTCCTCCGGCGCTGCGACTTCGAACGCCGAGCGGTGCTTCCTTGCCGTCTTGCCTGCAACCGCGCTCTGGGTCCTCGCGGAGGTCGGAGCCTTCGCGGCGACCGTGACCCCTCTCCTTCTCGAGCGCTACACGTTCTACCTCGAGCCGCTCCTCCTGTTGGCGTTCGTGGTCTGGCTTGCTCGCGGGCTGCCGAGGCCGCGGATCGGAACGGCGGTGGCGGTGGTCGTGCCGGTGGTGCTCATCCTGTTGCTCGATCTCAACCGAACGATCGTCCGCGACCCCGTGAACGGCGTGACGGTTGACTCGCTGTCCAAGTTCTCCCAGCAACATCTGCCGGGCGGGATCGGGGAGCTGCGGTGGGTGATCTTCGCGGCAGCCGCGCTGGGCGCGTTCCTATTCGCGCTGTGTGCCAGGCCGATCGCCCGAATCGCGCTTCCCGTTCTCGTCCTCGTGTACCTCGGTGCGGCGTCGGTGTCTCTGCTCGACGACGTCCGGGCCGGGTCCCGCACGGCCCGTTCGGCGGCCGGAAGGGACCCGAGCTGGGTCGTTCGAGCCGCTGGTCGCGGGAACCGGGTGCTGTACGTGAACACGCCCACTCGAGGCAGCTCGCCCTACAACGTGCTCCTACAGACGGAGTTCTGGAACCCGAACGTCGCCGGCGTGTACAGCGTCGGCGCCGGCGAGATCTGCCCGCTGCCGGAGACGGCGACGATCACGAACGTCGCGACCGGGCGGATCGAGCCGCCGGTCCCGGCGGACGTCCGCTACGGCGTCGTCGACGGCACGATGCCGTTTGATGGGAGGCTCGTCGCGCGAGGCGGGCCGACGGATCAGCCGTTGGCGCTCTACGGCGTCGACAGGTCGCTGCGCGTTGGCGAGATCACGTCCGGCATCTACAACGACGGTTGGATGGGCGCGGACGCGTCGTACACGCGCTACGCGACCTCGCAGCGGTCACCCGGCCGGCTGACGTTGACGCTGAGTCGTCGCGCGTGGGCGGGCCCGGACGTGCCGGGGCACGTGGTCATCCGCGTTGGTCGACCGGCGGCGAACGGCCTTGGCCTCGGGCGTGTCTTGGCAGTGCGGCGCTGGACGGTGCACAGCCTCCAGGAGCGGACCTTCGTCTTCGACACGCCGCCACCACCGGTCCGAGCCGTGCTCCGCGTCGACCCGACATTCTCGCCGGCTCGGTTTCCGGGCCAGACCGACACCAGGCAGCTCGGCGCCATCGTGACGTTCTCGTTCACGCCGCGAAGCTAGCCCTTTCGGGTGTTTGCAGACCCGCTCGAGCTCCCGATAATCAGTCGGTCCGAGGAGGGGCGCACTGTGGCGGTTGTTTTTGCCTCTCACCACGCTTGGCGTGGCGGCGGGGTTGAGGTTCATAGCGGCACCTGCGTACAGCGCGGGCACACCGTGTTCGGCATCAACGACGACAACGCGTTCCGCTATCACTATCGAGGCAGCGCGCAGTTGCTCGCGGGGTTGGACGACGTCCAACTCGGTGTCTGGACATCGCCGGACGATCACTCGTTCTGGCCGATTCCTCAGACGCGCGGTGTGCTCGTCCAGCTGCTCGGCTCGCCGCCCTGGGTCGCTGGCAAGCCGGGCTCGTGCGGCCCCGACGGCTCGCCCAAGCCGGCCTTCGGCGCGTTCGCCCGCGCCGTCGGTAGGCGCTAGAGGGCTTTCGGGGAGGGCTTCGGTGAGCTGTGAGGGCTGCGATCGCCCGTGTGTGACCTGATGTTGGGGTTCGGAGTGATCGACGGCCTCGTCCCCTTGTGCTGGAGAGCCGCCCTCATGAGTTCCCGCTCGCGACGGCAACACTGACCAAGCCCACGGGATGATCGTCCACTCGCGCCGGGAATAGCGCGAATATAGTTGGTCCCCACCGAGCGGCTCGCGGAAAAGGCCCGCGTTGAGACGCTGCGCTGGGCGCTACATCACTGCCGCGGCGGTTAATCCATGATGCGAACGCCGATCACGTCCGTCGTCGTGACCATCCACGTCGAGTTGATGTTCGCGCCTTCGTCGTCCCGCCTCCCGGATTCGTGACAGCTCCGCGGCCACGTCGCGTTCGTCGAAGGTGCCGGCCGAGGTTGATGTCCTCGCGACCTCGGTGGCAGTCGCCGTCAAGAGGCATGATGAGGCGGTTCGCGGATGCGGTTGGACGGGCTCGATCGCTCGAGACGCATTCGTTTGCCGGCCTGCTCTTCGGGATCGCGGTGTTCGCGCTCCTCGGGCCGGTGTTGATCGGCTCGCGAACGCTCCTGCCGTCCTCGGTCCTCTACTTCATCCCGCCTTGGACGACGCAGAAGCCTCCGGACGTTCAGTCGTACTTCAACCCGGTGCTGAGCGACATTCCCACTGCGTACTACCCGTGGTGGAGCTACGCGCGCGAGTCGATCCGCTCGTGGTCGGTGCCGCAGTGGAATCCGTACGCCCTGGGCGGCACGCCTTTCTACGCGAACGCCCAGTCCGCCTTCTTCAGCCCGTTTAGCCTCCCGCTCTGGGTCCTGCCGTTCCAGTACGCGTTCGGTGTCGCTGCGGCGATGCGCCTGTGGGTCACGGCGTTCGGCACGTACCTCCTCTGCCGCGAGCTGCGCCTGGGTTTCTGGCCGTCCGTCTTCGGCGGCCTTGCGTTCGGGTTCTCCGCCTTCGCCATCTTGTGGCTCTCGTACCCGGTGCTGAGCGTCCTCTCGCTGCTGCCATGGGCGTTGTGGCTAGCGACGCGCATCGTGCGAACCGGCAGCGGTGCAGATGGCCTTGCGCTCGCCCTCGTGCTGGCGTTGGCACTGCTCGGCGGGCACCCGGGAAGCGAGCTCCACCTCTACGCGATCCTCGGTCTCTACGCTGTTATGGCAGCGGCACTGCGCGAAGGGCCGATCCGAGAGCGCCTCGAGCGGCTGGGAATTGTCGGCTGCGCGATGGTCGCGGCCGCCGCGCTCACCGCCTTCGTCCTGATCCCGGTCGCCCGGGCTGTGCCGGGGACCGTCGGTGTCGAGGTCCGCTCGGGATCTGCATTGACCGTGCCGTGGCCCGCGATGCGCACGCTCTTCTTCCCTGACTGGTGGGGACGCCCAAACGGGATCTTCCTCGGCGGGCCGTTCAACTACAACGAGCGCACCGTCTACGTCGGTGCGGTCATCCTGCTGCTCGCGGTCGCCGCGCTGTTCATTCGCCAGCGGTGGCGAACGAGCCTTCCGTTCGCGATCCTCGCCGTCGTCGGATTCGAGGCGGCCTTCGGGCTCGACCCGGTCGCCTGGATGCTCGACCGCGCGCCGGCGCTGAGCAACGACAGGAACGCTCGTTTGAGCCTCCTGATCCAGCTCGGAGCTGCCGTACTCGCCGCGATCGCGTTCGATGCGTTCTTGTCGTGCCCGCCGTCGCGTCGGGCGCTGGCGGCGGTTCTAGTCGCAGCCGTAGCCGTGGTCGCGGGCGGGCTTGCGGCCACACACGCGTCCCTTCAGGACTTCAGAACCGCGCTGCATCACTTTCGGACCGGGGACGACTTCGTACGCGCCGACGTCGTCGAGCTGGTCAGCGTCGGTTGGTGGGCGCTGCTCGCGGCGATGCTCCTAGCCACGTTGCTTGCACGGCGGCGAACGGGCGCAGTCGTGTTCGGCGTCGTCGTGCTTCTGCTCACGCTCCTCGACGCCGGGCACTTTGCGCGTGGCTACAACCCCATGGCCCCCCCTGACCGCGCCGTCCCCGCGGAACCGTCGGCCGTTCGCTTTCTCAAGGCGCACGTCAACGGCGAGCGCGTGATCGGCCTCGGAGCCGTTCTCCCGCCGGACGTGTCGATGCAGTATGGCCTCGAGGACGCGCGTGGCAACGACCCGCCGTACCCGGACAAGCGCTACTTCCGGTTCTTTCGGCTGATCAACCCCGACCAGGCGCTCGGCGACTGGCTTGCGGTGCCGCACCTGACGCCTCGGGCGAGGAAGCTGCTGAACCTGCTCAACGTACGCTACGTCGTTGACGTTCCCGGTTCGGCAGCAATTGAGGAGCCCGGCTTGACGGCCGACTACAGCGCCGGAGACGCCGTCGTCTATCGCGATCGACGCGCGCTTCCACAGGCATTCGTGCCAGCGGTCGTAACACACCTGGCCTCAGAGCGTGCGGTGCTTGGCCGCCTCTCGTCGTCGGGCTTCCAGCCGCGACGCGAGGCGCTGGTCGAAGGTCCGGTGCGCCTTGGCACGGGAAGCGGAACCGTCCGTGTTCAGGACGCCGGGGCGACCCGCGTCGACCTCGTCGTCCGCCTCTCCCGCCGCAGCCTCGTCGTCCTTACGAATGGGTTCCATCCTGGCTGGCGCGTCACCGTCGACGGCAGATCTCGCGTCCCTGTGCGCGTCGACTCCGTGCTCCAAGGCGTTGTCGTCGAGCGCGGTACGCACAGCGTGCGCTGGAGCTACCGCACACCGGGGCTCGACACGGGCATCGCGGTCGCCGCTCTAGGCATCGGCGCAGCGCTCGCTTGGGCCGTTCTCCTCCTCCTGCGCGGAAAGCCTCTAGCGGACCACGAGAACGAGGCCGAGGCCGATCGCGGCGATGCCGACGCCGCGGCTCAGTGAGATGTGCTCGTCAAGCAGCAACCACGAGCCGAGCGCGACGGCCACGTATCCTGACCCGACGAAGACCGGATACACCGTCGTGAGGTTGAAGCGGCGCAGCGCGAGCAGGAACGTCACGAAGCTCAACGCGTAGAGAGCTCCGCCTGCGATCACCTCTGGGTGCCGCGCCAGGTCGGCCATGATCCCCTCCGACCCGCCTGAGATCTTCGGCAGTGAGCGGCGCAACACGAGCAACCCTGAGGTGCTCAGTACGACATAGACGCCCGTGTAGGCGGCGAGTGTCATCTGATCTTCCGAGCGACGAGCGTCATGATGTCGTAGAGGTTCATGGGGATCTCCAGTCGGCCGAGAGGCGATCGCCTCGCAGACGCGGCCAGCCGCCTCGCGAGTCGATTGCCGGCGACCGTCTGCGACTTGTGAGCGAGGTAGGCGACTGAGTAGGTTGACGAGGGCTTCTTTGTAGTCAAGAGCTGAAATCCCTGCTCTTCCAAGTACCGCGTCAGATGCTCGCGGGTGAAGAAGTAGTTGTGATGGCGTGGCGTCAGCAGGTGCCACCGCTTGCCCCAGATACGGGCGACGGGCGACCCCGCATCGCCAGTTGAAAGTGCGAGGACTCCCGACGGGCGCAGGACTTCCGCTGCGCGGCGGAACTCGGCTCGAGGGTCGAGGACGTGTTCGATGTAGTCCCACATCGTCACGGCATCGAACGGCTCCCCGGCGAATTCGGCGTCGAGAAACGGGGCTGTCTGAACAGACAGGCGGAGTGTCTCGCGGGCCGAGCGCGCCATCGTGTCCGAGACATCGATGCCCCAGGTCGTCCACCCGTCTTGCCGTGCCTCATCGAGGAAGAAGCCGGCCGCACAGCCGACGTCGAGAAGCCGGCCCGGCTCGTGGTACTTGCGCAACAACCGAAGTCGTCTTTGCGCATTTCTGCGGTGCTCGGGCTCCTCTGCCAGATAGTCGAGGTAGCCTTCGCCCTGCAACTCGCCCGCAGAGGCCGAGAAGTAGTCCGGTCCATAGATCGAGGCGAGCGTTTCGGGTGCCGGCTGGTCGGCGCGAAACAACAGACCGCAGTAAGGGCAGCGCACGATGTCGTGGCCGTCCTTCCGCCAGACCCGATCCCCGTCAGAGACATGGGCCCGGCAAAGATTGCAGAGAACCTCACTCGACACGGCCACGACGCTCTGTTGCCGGCGTTGGGCCGGACGTGTGAGCGGTTGACGCGGCCGTTGCAGGAGCGACCGCCGCTTCTTCGAACCCGCAGCTCTCCCGCACGAAGTACAGCGGTCGCCTCTTGACCTCCTCGTAGATCCGGCCAACATAGAGGCCGACGGTGCCGAGAGTCAGGAGCTGAATGCCGCCGAGGAAGGCCGTGACTGCGAGCAGCGACGCCCACCCCGGAAGCGCCGCGCCGCCTGTGACCTTCGAGATCAAGGCGTAGATGAAGAGACCGAGAGAGCCGAGTGAAACGATCATGCCGATGTGAAGCACGAGGCGGAGCGGCGCCGTCGAGAAGCTCAGGACGCCATCGATTCCGAGCTTCAGCATCTTGGAAAGGGAGTACTTCGTTGCGCCCGCGCGCCGCTCGACACCGGGGTAGGGAACCCCCACTTGGCGGAAGCCGATCCAGCTGAACATCCCGCGCACGTACCGATTGGACTCGCGGAGGGATCTGAACGCCTCGAGCGCGCTGCGGTCGACCAGGCGGAAATCGCCGGCGTGGGGCGGCACGTCCGAGTCGCTCAGGCTGCCGAGCACGCGGTAGAAGGCACGTGCCGAGGTTCGCTTCAGCCAGGGTTCACCAGCGCGTTGGTGCCGTATGCCGTACACGACGTCGTAGCCGGCGCGCCAATGCGATACGAAGTCCAGGATCACCTCCGGGGGATGCTGGAGATCGCCGTCCATGATCACGACGGCGTCGCCCCGTGCTAGATCGAGCCCGGCTGTGATCGCCATCTGATGACCGAAGTTCCGGGAAAGGCGGAGAGCCTTGAAGCGGGGGTCGGTGGCGTGGAACCCAGCCATGATTGAGTAACTCGCGTCTCGGCTTCCATCGTCGATGAGGATGACCTCCGCGGGGACTGCCAGGTCGTCGAGCACGGACTTGAGCCCCTGGTACAACTCGGCAAGGGAGTCCTCCTCGTCGCGGACAGGCACCACCACGGACAGGAACATGCGTTGCCGCGGCCCGGGATTCGGCTCAGGCATCAGGTATCGGCGGTAGCGGCGTCGGGCGGGCGTCGAGGCCGGCGACGGCCATTGCCTCCGCGAGTGCGCGTCGAAACGACTCACGAGTGAATCGCGCCTTCACGAGGTCGAGCAACCCGACCTGGGTGCACTCCCAAAGCTCGCGGTCTCGATACAGCAGCAGTGTCCGCCGGGCGATCTCCCCCGGCTCGTCGTTGACGAGGAGCGCACCGAGGTCGCCGAGGCCGAGTCCCTCCGCGCCAACGCGCGTCGTCACGAACGGCAGGCCAGCGGCCATCGTCTCGAGCAGCTTCAGTTTGATGCCGGCTCCGAACCGCATCGGGTGGACGTGCACACGGGCGCGCGCGAGCCACTCGACCGGATCCGCGACGTACCCAACAACGTCCACGCGCTCGCTCTGCAGCTCGAGGACAGCCTCGGTCGGGTCCGCGCCGATCACTCGGAGCCTCAGCCCTGGCTCGGCTTCCCACACGAGGGGCATGACCTCGTGGACCAGGTGGAGCAGCGCGTCTTCGTTGGGCGAGCCGCTGCCGGCGAGAAACCCGCCGAAGAAGACGACGTCGTGGCGAGCATCGAACCCAGGCGGGTCGTCCTGTGCCTCGACGTACGACGGAAGCAAGATCACGGGCTTCTCGGGCGCGACCGCGTGCACGAAGGCGCGTTCCTCCTCGGAGACAGCGAAGACGAGATCCGCCTCCTCGACGGCCCGAACCTCTGCCTCCGCTGCGGCGAGGGCGAGAACGCGGAGCGCCCCTTGTTGCTCGGGCTCATCCGTGAAGAAGGCCTGCCGGTCGAGCCGCCGGAACGTGAGCGCCTCGGCGTCGAAGATCCGCACGGCCTGGGGCTGCGTCAAGCGAAGATGCTCACGGAAGCGTTCGGCGTTCGAGCTCCTGCTGACGACGACGACCGAGTAATGGAACGCGCGTTTGGCGAACCACTCGTCCCAGTCGACCGGCGGGGCCACAACCTCGATCCCGGCGTCGAGCAGTGGGCGCGCGTACTCGACGGCTCCGTCGGCTGAGGCAGAGACCAGGGTGATCCGCCCCCTCGGCCATAGCGACGCCGCCTCAAGGAGTAGCTTGGCCATTCGAGGGTCGCCGGACCCACGGTCGACGTGTGGCACGCGATCGTCGAACATGAGGATGCGCTCGTATGCCTGCAGGTCACGTGCGGCGACGAGGCGGTGCGGGTAGCGCGCGAGCTCAGTCAGCGTCGGCTGCGCCTTCAGGCGATCGCTCCAGCGGTCGACGAACACGAGGCGGTTCTCGTGCACCTGTCTGCGGGCGGATGCTGGCGCGCTGGAGCCGAACCGGACGTGGACGACCGTGGAGCGCGGTTCGAAGCGGGTGCGGAGACCGAGCTCCGCTAGCTTGAAGCACAGGTCGACGTCTTCGTAGTAGCCGACGCGGTAGGCCGGATCGAAGCCGCCGACACGGTTGAAGTGGCTTCTCCGTATGAGGAGACAGGCCGCCGAGCCGAAAGCGACGTCTCGCCCGAAGAGGAACTCGAGGCTCGACGCCGACGCGTCCGCGCCGAGCGCGATCGCCCAGGCCTCGGAGTCCACGACCGATCCCGCCTCCTGAATCGTCCCGTCCTCGTTCAGCAGCAGTGGCACCACCGCGCCGATGTCGACGTCGCGCTCCAGCACCTCCATCAGAGGCGGAAGCCATCCGGGCTGGACGAAGGCGTCTGGGTTGAGGAGGCACAGGAGCGGAGCCCGGGCTGCGGCCGCAGCCTTGTTCGATCCGACTGCGAAGCCGACATTCTCCTGCTCGAACAGCGTGCGCGCACCCTCGACCTCTCTCCGCACACGCTCGGCAGTCTCGTCTGGCGATGCGCTGTCGAGAATGACGACCTCGTACACCGGCTCCGTGTTGTCGCGCAGATTCGAGAGGCACGCGCTCAGGAGATCCCAGGCGCCGTACGAGACGATCACCACGGAGACGCGCGGACGTTCGACAGCCGGAAAGCGGATCGTCATCTACGCCCGCGAAGCCGCGCGACCAGTTTGCGGGCGGGTCTCGTGTAGCGGAAGAGGCGCGACGCCTCGACGCGGGCGATACGCGCGGCCTGGTTCTCCATGACGCCTTTGCGCCACTCGATCTCCTCCTGCTGCTGCTTCATCGCCTCTTTCCGCCAGGAGAGCTCCTCCTTGCGTGGTTCGAACAGCCGGCGGAGCTCGTGGGCGTGATCGCCGAAAGCTGTCCGCTCGGCGATCAGGCGGCGCTGGAGATGTTCGTGCGCACGCCGCACCGCCACGAGCTCCGCACGTACCGCCACGAGCTCCTCACGTGTGGAGTCGAGCTCCGCAAGCGCCTCCTGCAGCGGCTTCAAACGCTCACGGAGAGCCTCGAGCTGGTGGGCGGCGTCGCTCGGGACGCCGCGGACCACGAACTGGTACGTCGACGCGTCCGGGTCCGCGGCGACCCATGCTTGTGCCGCTCTCGGAACTGCGTCCGGCACTTCGATCTCGGTGTTGCCCACGTCGATGCGCCGCCGCCGCCAGTCGGTGACGACGTAGCCCGCCCCCTCGAACAGGTCCTGGATCCCTTCGTGGGTGAAGAAGTGCAGGTGCGTCTCGTCGAGGAGGCCCTGGGCTCGGTAACGAAACTCGCCGCCCAGCAGAGCGAGGCGGACGCTGGCGTGGGCGATGTTCGGGATCGAAGCGACCACGGAACCGCCGTCGGCAACGAACGGACGTATGCGCGCAAGAACCCGGCCGGGGTCGAGGAGGTGCTCGAGAACGTCGGCGAAGAGCACCACATCGAATCGCTCGTCTCTCAACTCCGCCTCGAGGTCGAGCGTCTCGACGTCGCCGACGATGACACGCTCGCAATGCTCGCGCGCCTGTTCCGCGGCCTCCAGCGAGATCTCGATGCCCGTGACGCGAGACGATCGCCGCTCGGCGAGCGCCTCTGCGAGGTAACCCGTCGCGCAGCCGACATCGAGCACGCGCGCCCCCTCGGGCACCAGCTCGACGACCAGCATGTGAGCCGATCCAGGGGAGTCGTCGAGCTTGGTGTACCTGAAAGCCTCCGCAGTTGGCGGCGGCGTCGGCTCGTCGCGCGACGCGGCTCTTGCCCCTCGCGCGCCGGAGGCCTTCCGTCGCGAGTGCCGAGCGTCGCCGGTGGCCGACAGCTCGCCGTACAGCTCTGCCACCTCGGACGGCAGGGGCTCGTGTTCGGGCTCGGCCTTGCGCGCGTCATCGGGGTCGCCGTGCACCTTCACGCACGACACGGCCCGCGCCACCTCGGCGTCCGACGGCGCGAGCCCCACGGCACGGGCGAGATTGCGCACGGTGTGCTCGACACCGTCGAAGAACGTGTCGTAGTGGACGAGTTCAAGCCGCGAAAGCGGCGCGGCCTCGACCAGGCGCCGGTTGTACGTCAGCCAGAGCTGGAATGCATCGGCACGCGAGAGCCCCTTCCGAGCCCCGAGCGACTCGGCGACCTCAATCGGATGACGAACGCACCCGACGACGGTCAGATCCCGCACGATCCGGTGCCAGAACGGCAGCGTCAGAACGTTGCGAGGATCCGTCCACCCCCACGCGCTTGCGTCTTCGAACCGCGCGACGAGTGCAGAAGCGCGCCGCCGCAGAGGCTCGAGCTCGTCTAGCTCCTCCCAGCCGTCGTGGAGCTCGGGCGGGCGGTCCCAGGCCCCTCCGAACGCGGCCAGGACGGCGTCATTGAGATCGGTGAAGTCGCCGTTCTCCCACAAGCCTTCGCGGTTGTCTTCGTCAGACTCCATCAGCCCGTCGCCGCAGCCGAGGTGCAGGCCGCACTCGTTCAGAACGCGCGCAACGAGCGAAGTCCCCGACCGATGCATGCCTGTGATACAGACCGGCAACGCGATTGCGTTATAGCGCACGCAGGCTCTCGGGGTGCTTGCGGACGAAGCGGGCGATGCTGCGCCAGTGCCAGAGGGTGCGGCGTGTGAGGAAGCGGCGGTCGGTGACGGCCTGGTGGTGGTGGATCGCGACCGCTTCGGGGACGTACCAGCGCTCCCAGCCGGCCTGGCGGGCGCGGTAGGCGAGGTCGATGTCGTCGCCGTACAGTCGGTAGCCCTCGTCGAGGCCGCCGAGCTCCTCCAGCATCTCGCGCCGTAGATAGAGGAAGGCGCCGAGCAGCCAGTCCGATTGCGCGGGCTCAGTCGGCCGTTCGTCGAGCAGGTAGTGCCGGCGTTGCCGTGTGTCCGGATGGAGCAGGCGGCGGAGCGGCGTGCGCCGCACGAGCGTGCCGCGGACGGTCGGGAAGGTGCGGCGGGAGGGCTGCCAGCTGCCGTCGGGGTAGCGCAGCTGCGGCGCGGCGATGCCGCAGCGCGGGTGCGCCTCGGCAAATGCCGTCAGCGTGGAGATCGCGCCGGGCTCGACCTCGATGTCGGGGTTCGAGGCGACCACGAACGGCTCGGTCGTTGCGGCCACGCCCCGGTTGATGTTCGAGCCGAAGCCGAGAGTGCGCTCGTTCTCGATGACTGTCGCGCTGCCGGTGAACGGGGAGCCGCCCGGGTTGACCGTGAGGATGAGCTCGTCGACCTGCGGCTCGAGCGAGTCGAGGCAGGGGCGCGGGTCGGGATCGCGCGGCGTCCAGATCACGACCGCGGCGACGCTCAGAGCAGCTCCCGGTAGGCCTCGAGCGTCCGCCGCGCGGTCTCGGCCCAGGAGTAGCGGCGCGCGCGTTCGAGCCCCGCGGCTCGGAGGCGCTCGCGGTCGGCGATCGCGCGTTCGATCCCGCCGGCCAGGGCGGGTGCGTTCCGCTCCTCGACGAGGATGGCGGCGTCACCGGCCACCTCGGGCAGCGCGCCGGCGGTGGTCGCGACGACCGGAGTCCCGGACGCCATCGCCTCCAGCACCGGCAGGCCGAAGCCTTCGTAGCGCGAGGGGAAGACGAGGCACATCGCGCCGCGGTAGAGGGACGCGAGCTCGTCCTGGGGCACGTGGCCGCGGAGCTCGACCCGGTCTGTGACGGCCAGCTCGGCGGCCGCGCGCTCGGCGTCGGCGCGGCCGCCTTTGTCCGGACCGGCGAGCACGAGGTGCAGTTCGTCGTCCCCGAGCAGCGAGAGCGCCTCGATCGCGATGGTGGGCTCCTTACGCGGCTGCAGCCCGCCGACGAAGAGTGCGTATGGCGGGCCGTCAGCGGCCGGGCCGTCGGGTGTGAACGCCGGGTCGGCGGCAAGCGGGGTGACGACGATCTTCTTCTCCGGGATGCCGTAAAGCTCGACGAGGTCCCGCCGGGTCAGCTCGGAGATCGCGAGCACGCGGCCGGCGCGGGCGGCGGACCGCGGAACGGCGGTGCGGAAGATCAGCCGGTCGCGTCGGCCCATCACGCCGGCGTCGCGCTCGAAGGAGAGGTCTTGCACCGTCAGCACCGCCTGGCACGGGGACGAGAGCGGCAGCGCGTGGACGAAGTGCCCGAGCGCGGGGCGGAGGCGGCGGAGTAGGCGCGGCATGGCGAAGGCCATCCGCGTGACCTGGCTGCGGGCGGGCAGCTCGACCGGCTCGACCCCTTCAGGAACCAGGTCGGGGTGTCGCGTGATGGCGGCGAGCCGGAGGTCGGTGGGCGCCGCGGCGGCGAGTTCCCGCAGCAGCGAGCGAACGTAGGTCTCGTCGCCTGTGCGCTGGCGGCCGAGCACGTCGGCGTCGAGCACGACGAGCGGCTCACCCACCGACTGCCCGCCTCACGCGGAGCCAGATGCCAGCGAGAGCGCCCGACAGACCTCGCTCATCCGCCCAATCGAGAGGCGCGTGATGCGCGTCCGGAAGAGCTCCTTCGGGATGGCGGTCAGGTTGCCGAGCGATAGCGCGCACCCTCGGGCATACCGTCCGCCGAATCGAGGACCACTTCAGTGACGTCGGCATCCGTCCGGATACTCCACCCACCAGATTTCGCCCTGCCCTACGAAGGCTCCGCCCGAATCGCCGCGAGAGTCTGGCGCCGCGTCACGACCATTTTGTCCAGATGACTCTGTCACGCTTGCGTGGCTTCGCGGTACACGGCGAGGGTCCGACGAGCGACGTCGCGCCAGTCAAAGGTGCGTGCTCGCTCGAGGCCGCGCGTGCGCAGTTCCTCGCTTCGCACGATCGCCTCGTTCAGCGCAGCCGCGATGGCGTCCGGGTCGTGCGGGTCGACAAGCACGGCCGCGTCGCCCGAGACCTCCTCTAGCGCGCCCGTTCGTCCCGCCACCACCGGCGCCCCGCAAGCCATCGCCTCCAGCGCCGGCAGCCCGAAACCCTCGTAGAGCGACACGTACGCGACGCAGCGCGCCCCTCGGTAGAGCCGCGCCAGCTCCTCGTCCCGCACCTCGCCGAGCCAGCGCACGCCGTCGCCCTCGACGCGCACGCCGCCCCAGCCCTCCGCGCCGGCGACCAGGAGCGGCAACCCATTTAGCCTCGCCCGCCGGTAGCCCTCGACGAGGCGCGGCAGGTTCTTGCGCGGCTCGAGCGTGGAGACCGCCAGCACGTAGTCCCCCTCGGCCGCCTCGCCGTCCGCCGTGAACGGCTCGCCGACCGCGTTCGGGATCACCCGCACCTTTTCCTCAGGCACGTCGAGCAGCTCGAGCAGCTCGCGCTTCGTGAACTCCGAGACGGCGATTACCCGCCTCGCCGCCCGCGCGACCCCGGGCAGCACGCGCCGCGAGTACTCGCGCGTCCACCTGTTGAACGTCTCCGGGTGCCGTAGCACGGCGAGGTCATGGAAGGTCACGACCACCGGCACGGACGAGCGCACCGGGGCTCGCTGCGTCGGGCAGTGCAGCACCTCGATGCCGTCTCGTCGCGCGCGCAGCGGGAGCGCGGCGAGGTACCAGCCGAGGTCCCGTACGGGCACGAGCGCTCGCGACGAGCCGTCGAGTGCGTAGCGCCGCACCTCCACGTCTTCACCGTCCAGCGCCGAGAGCAGCGACCTGATGTGACGAGCGGTGCCCGCCCGCGTCAGCGCGAGTGCCGAAACGTCCATGCCAACCCTCAGCGGCACGCGGCTCAGTCTAGGTAGCCGGCCAGCACGGCCTCGCCGCACGCGCGCTGCGTGAACCGCGACGCGTGCTCCGCGCCGAGCCCGCGCGGTGAGTCGAGCGCCTGCTCGAGTGCGTCGGCGAACGCGGAGAGGTCGTCCGGGTCGGCGCGGAGCACGACGTCGCCCGATGCCTCGTCGAGCGAGGGGTGCGACGAGACCACCGCCGGCACCCCACTCGCGAGCGCCTCCACGACCGGCATCCCGAAGCCCTCGAATCGCGCCGGGTAGGCGAACGCGGACGCGCCGCGGTAGAGCCGCGCGAGCACGTCGTGCGCGACGAACCCGAGCAGTCGCACGCCCTCTGCCGCCAGCGGCTCGCGCTCCCAGCCCTCGAGTCCCGCGATGGCCAGGGTCAGCTCCGGCCGCCGCTGCCGCAGCTCCGAGAACGCCGCCACCAGCGCGGGGAGGTTCTTCCGGGGCTCGAGCGTGGAGACGGCGAGCACGTACGGGCCGCCCAGGTCGGCAGCATCACCCTCAGGCCGGAAACGCGGATCGATGCCTGGGTACGCGACGCGGATCCGCTCCTCCGGCACGCTCAGCAGCTCGACCACCTCGGCCCCAGTGAAGCGGGAGTTGACGAAGATCCGGTCGCACGTCTGTGCGGCGTGCTCGTACTTCGGGCCGTGCATCCGCACCGTCTCGGGCTCGACCCACTCCGGATGATGCAGCGGGATCAGGTCGTGGACGGTGGTTGCGCGGAGGCCCTCCCGCTGCGGCGGGTACATCCAGTCCGAGAAGTGGAAGACGTCGAGCTGGCCGACGACGCGCTCGACCGAGTACCGCTGCCAGCGGCTCCACGCCATGCGCACGCCGTGCGGCATCAGCGGCAGCCGCAGCTTGACCGGCAGCCCCGCGAGCGTCTTCCGGATGTGGTCCCGGCCGCGCGGCCCGGACGGCCCGAAGGCCACGATCTCGTGCTCAGCGCCGGCCGCCTCCACCAGGCCGGCGACCATCCCGCGGAGGTAGTTCCCGATCCCGGTGAGGGGACGCGAGAGCGGACTGACGTCGACGACGATTCGCACGTCGGTCCTACGCGCTGACGGGGAGGACGAGCGGCTCCGAGCCTGCGTCAGCGAACCAGAAGACGCCTTCGCGCACGAGGTCGACGGCGATCGCGTCCCTCCCCTGCAGTTGCTCTCGGGGAACGCGCACCTCCAGCGTGACCGAGTCGCCCGGGGAGAGCGCGTGCGGGAGGGTGGTCCGGCCGAGCTCGACCTCGCGCTCACCTTGCTGGCCCGCCAGATAGGGACCCAGGGTTACGGACGCGTGCGGGAAAGGATGCCAACGAGCCGTAGGCCAGAAGGCCCGGCCCGTATTCGTGACCTTCACCACCAGCACGAGCTCGTGTCCGTCGGCACGCCAAGTCCCCTCGGGCTCGAGGAGCGCGCGGAAGGCGCCAACCTCGTTCTGCCGCGAGCCGGGGAACGGATTGACTGCATGAACCACGTTGTACTCGGGGCGAGGCCGTGTCCTTCGCAGCCTGTCCCGCCAACGGACGCGGCGCTTTGGCCTCCTCGGGTCGACAAGCTTGTCGAGCTCAGTCAGGCGGCGAACCTCTTCGAAGCCGGCCTCGATGACCACCCGTTCGAGGTAGTCGGGGTCAAACGGCGACTCGAGCGTTCCGTAGCGCTCCATCTCGGCGACGAGCATCCGCTCGGCCTCGGAGCCGCGCGGTGGCAGAACCCCTTCGTGGATAAACAGCTGGCCGCCCGGAACCAGCGTGCGTCTGATCACTTCCAGCGTGTCCTGCTCGTCGTCGAAGTGATGCATCGTGTCGTAGAGGATGGCGGCGTCGAACCGGCTCGACCAGGGCATCTGCCGGACCGGCATCGCATGGAACTCGGCCTGTGCCTCGAGCCCTGGCCCGACCTCACCGATCGCAGCCACCCGTTCTCGGGCGATCACGACCATGTCGGGAGAGATGTCGACTCCGGTCACCGAGTACCCGCACCGTGCGAGGAACTCGCTTAGCCAACCCGGACCACAGCCGACGTCGAGTACCTGCGCGCGTAAGTCGAGCTGCAGCAACTCGACGATGTGCGCAAAGGTGCGCAGACAGCGAGCGAGCTCCACGTTCGGTGGAGCGCTGAACGGCTTCGTCCTAAGCCAGAAGCGCCCGGCCGGGTCTAGCTGGGCCACGTACCCGAGGTGACCGCGTTCGTGATCCTGTCCGATGTCGGCGAGTCGTCCGCCGCGCTGCGCGCTGCCGGATCCTCGAGGCATGCTCACGCTTGCCGATTCTACGGCCGAAACGGCTGACTATCCTGCTCGCATGGCCGTCAATGTCGCGACGAAATCCGCAGCGTTGCCCCGGCTCGGCTGGCTCGCGGGCTACCGCGAGCTCCTGCGCACCATGCTCCTGCGAGAGGTCCGCGCGCGCTACAAGGGCTCGGCGCTCGGCCTGCTCTGGTCAGTCGCGTACCCGCTCGCGATGGTTGGCGTCTACACACTCGTGTTCTCGGTGCTCTGGAAGACCGCGAACAACATCCCGCACTACCCGCTCTTCGTGCTCGCCGGGCTCGCAGTCTGGGGCTACTTCCAGGTGGCGGTGCAGCTCGGCACCGGCTCCCTGCTTGCGAACGCCGAGCTGATCAAGAAGGTCTGGTTCCCGCGCGAGCTGGTCGTGGCCGCGACCGTACTCGCCCAGACGATCACGATCGCTGTCATGCTCGTGATCCTCGTTCCGGCCGACCTGATCGCGGTGCCGGAGACCGCACAGACGATGGCGTTGGCAATCCCGATTATCGCGGCGCTGATCTGTCTGGCCCTCGGGTTCGCCTGGCTCCTCTCGGTCGCGAACGTCTTCTACCGGGACGTCGAGCATCTCCTCGGCGTCCTCTTGCTGCCGTGGTTCTTTCTGACGCCCGTTCTCTACGGCCTCGAGCAGCTCCCGGCAGCCGCCGACCATCGGTGGCTGATCGACCTCATGCGGTACGGCAATCCGGTCACGCCGTACGTCGAGGGGCTCCGCGCCGTGATCCTGCAGGCGACGGTCCCGGGAGCCTCCCTGCTCGCCTACATCTTCCTGGTAGGGCCGGCGCTTGCGCTGCTCGGCCTCTGGGTCGTGCAGCGCTACGACGACCGCTTCGCGATCGAGCTCTGACGTGAGGGCGACGGTTTCCGTCGGACCTGGCGAGATCCGAGGGCGAGGGATCAGCCGGGTTTTCAAGGTCAGGCTCTCGCAAGGCCGCTCGCTGAAGGAGGCGATCATCCGGCGAGACCTGCCGCGCACCCGGGAGCTGTGGGCGCTGCGGGAGGTCGACGTGGACGTGCAACGGGGCGAGGCGTTCGGGATCGTCGGGCGCAACGGCTCGGGCAAATCCACGCTGCTGAAGTTGATCGCCGGCATCTTCGCCCCGAGCGCGGGCCGGCTCGAGGTGGGCGGCCGGGTCGGATCGCTGATCGAGATCGGCGCCGGCTTCCACCCGGAGTTCACCGGCGTCGAGAACGTCTACCTGAATGCCGCGATCTACGGACTCAAGCGCAGCTACGTCGACGAGCATCTTGACGAGATCATCGACTTCGCGGAGCTCGAAACGTTCAAGGACGTGCCCGTCCGCACCTACTCATCGGGGATGTACACGCGCCTCGGGTTCTCGGTGGCGATGCACGTGAAGCCCGACGTGCTCCTGCTCGACGAGGTGCTTGCCGTCGGCGACGAAGCCTTCCAGCAGAAGTGCTTCGGCCGCATCTGGGATTTCAAGCGCGCGGGCGGGACGATCGTCTTCGTCTCACATGATCCGAGTGCCGTCGAGCACCTATGCGACCGCGCGGTCATGCTCGAGTACGGGCGCGTCGTGGAGGAAGGTGCGGCCGCGGATGTCGTCAGCGCCTACCACCGTCGGCTCGTCAGCGACGAGTCGGAGGGGCGCGTCTCGCGGGACGCGCGCGGCGGAGGCTTGTGCAGGGTTCACGAGGTGCGGGCTGTCGGCGGGGACGGCGTGGCGCGCGACCGTTTTACCGAAGGCGAGCCGATGGCGCTCGAGGTCTGGTTCTACTCCGAGCAGGGCGTAGAAGGTGCGAATGTGACGGTCGGCATCCGCGACGCCGGAGAGAGGCCTATCGGGTCGCAGACATTGGAGGATGTGCTCCTGCGGCCAGGGCAGCTCGAGCGGCTCCGGCTCAACTTCCCGGGGCTGCCGATGCGCGAGGGGCGCTTTTTCGTCGACGTCGGTGTCACCAGCCGCGATCGCGACGCCGAGCTTGCCCTGGCGGAGCGGGCTCTCGAGTTAACGGTCTTCGGGCAGGACGCAGCGGGATCTGGGCCGATCCGGCTTGGCGGCACGTGGGAGTTGCCGGGAGTCGACGGCTCGGGCGAGGGCTAGGCTGCCTATCGTGCCGGAGCCTTTGGTTGTCCGCGCCTGCCGGCGCGAGCACGTCGAGCGAACGCCCGTGTGGTTCATGCGCCAGGCGGGGCGGTCGCTTCCGGAGTACCGCGAGCTGCGCAAGCAGTACGGACTCTTTGAAATCGCGCGACAGCCAGAGCTCTGCGCGGAGGTGACGCTGCAGCCGGTCCGCCGCCACGACGTGGACGCGGCGGTGATGTTCGCCGACATCATGCTCCCGGTCCTCGGGATGGGAATCGACGTCGAGCTCGTCGAGAACGTCGGGCCCGAGATCGCGACGCCGCTGCGCACGACGGCCGACGTCGAACGGCTGGTGGTGCCCGAGCCGGAGGAGTCGGTTCCGTGGGTGCTCGAGTCGGTGCGGCTGGTGCGTGAGGCGCTGCGCGAGGACCAGGCCGTTGTCGGCTTCGCGGGCGGCCCGTTCACCGTCGCGGGCTACCTGATCGAGGGCAAGCCCACGCGTGAGTTCAAGCTGACGAAGGCGTGCATGTACGGCGAGCCGGAGGTCTGGCACACGCTGATGGAGAAGCTCGCGGACGCGTTCGCGCTCTACGTGGGCGCCTGCGTCGGGGCCGGCGCCGACGCCATCCAACTCTTCGACTCCTGGGTCGGCGCCCTCTCGGTTGCCGACTACCGCGAGTTCGCGGCGCCGTACTCGGCACGCGTCCTCGATGCGGTCGACGTGCCGACGATCCACTTTGCGACCGGAGACGCGCACCTGCTCGAGGAGCGCGCCGCGGCGGGTGGCGACGTGATCGGAGTCGACTGGCGCCTGCCGCTCGACGTCGCGTGGGAGCGGATCGGCCACGACCGCGGGATCCAGGGGAACCTCGACGGCGCGGCGCTGCTCGGCCCCTGGGAACGCGCGGAAGCGGGGGCGCGCGACGTGCTCGAGCGCGCGGCCGGCCGGCCCGGTCACATCTTCAACCTCGGCCACGGTGTACTCCCGGAGACCGACCCGGAGTTGCTCGGCCGGCTGGTGCGGGTGGTGCACGAGGCGACGATGGTGCCCGCGTGAGCGAGGCGGTCGTGCTGATGGCGTATGGCAGCCCGTCGACGCCGGACGACATCCGGCCGTACCTCGAGGACGTGCGCGGCGGGCGGCCGGTCTCGGACGAGGCGGTCGCGAAGCTCGCGGAGCGCTATCGGCGGATCGGCGGGCGCTCGCCGCTGGACGACGTGACGGAGGCGCAACGGGCGGCGCTGGAGCGCCAGTTAGGGCTCCCGGTCTTCGTCGGCATGAAGCACTGGCGGCCGCGGATCGCGGAGGCCGTCGAGCGCGCCCTTGACGGCGGCGCGACGCGCCTGGTCGGCGTCGTGCTCGCACCGCACTACTCGCGCATGTCGGTCGGCGAGTACCGCGAGCGCCTGGAGGCGGCGCTCGAGGGCCGTGAGGCCGAGCTCGTGCTGGTCGAGAGCTGGCACGACGACCCGGCCTTCGTGGACGTCGTTGCCGAGCGAGTGCGCGGCGCCGACGTCTGGGTCGTCTTCACGGCGCACTCGCTCCCCGAGCGGGTACTCGCCGACGGCGACCCGTACCGTGACCAATTGCTCGAGACCTCGCGCCTCGTGGCTGCGCGAGCCGGGCTCGGCGACCGCTGGTCGTTCGCCTTTCAGAGCGCCAGCGCGACCGGGGAGCCGTGGCTTGGTCCCGACATCCTGGAGGAGCTTGAGCGGCTGCACGGCGACGGCGTGCGCAAGGTCCTCGTTGCGCCGGTCGGCTTCGTCTCCGACCACCTCGAGATCCTCTGGGACCTCGACGTCGAGGCGCGCGAGAAGGCGCAGGAGCTCGGCCTCGAGCTGGCGCGGATCGAGTCGCTGAACGACGACCCGCGCTTCATCTCCGCGCTGGCCGGGGTCGTCGGGCGGGCACGGCAGGAGCAGCCAGTCGCGACGGGAAGAACGGCGCCGTGAGCTCGCGAACCTGCCCGGACTGGCCGCTGCTGATGGAGATCGCGCCGCAGCTCCAGTTCATGCACTACACCGTCGCCGAGGCGAAGCTCCCGGCCGATGTGCTCGCGGAGCTGCAGGATGTGTCTCTGCAGGCCGTCGCGGTCTGCGCCGATCTCGACCACAACGTCTTTTACGCCGAGCACACCGAGGTGCAGGTCGCCGAGGCGCTCCGCGGTTCGCACTGGTTCGAGCTGCGTGAGTGGGCCGCGCGCGGTCCGGGCAGCGCCGCCTAGCCGCCGAACCGGCGCGCGAGCACCTCGTCCAGGCTCCGCGTGTTGAAGACGTCGGAGGCGGCCGCCCCGCCTCTGCGCGCGGTCGCCACCGACAGCTCGATGTTCCCGAGCCCGCGCGTCGAGTGGGCATCGGTCGAGCAGACGATCGGCACGCCGGCCTCGCGCGCGAGGCGGACGTGCTCGTCGCGCAGGTCGAGCCGGTCGGGCAGGCCGTTCACCTCGACCGCACGCCCCTGCTCGGCGAGGCGGGCGAGCACCG
>JBKPME010000098.1:0-32682 GCA_046731915.1 Actinomycetota bacterium | reverse complement strand
GGAGCAAGAGCCTCAGCTCGACCCGGATAAGGACGTGCGTGGAAACGTCGAGGACGGCGTCCGCGAGCTGCGCGACATGCTCGACCGCTTCAACGAGCTGGCCGCCAACTACTCGGACGACACTGCCGCCGAGTTCGCGCGCCTCCAGGACGCGATCGACGCGGCCGACGCCTGGAACCTCGACACCACGCTCGAAATCGCGATGGACGCGCTGCGCCTGCCGCCGGGCGAGGCCGACGTCGACACGCTCTCCGGAGGCGAGCGCCGGCGCGTCGCGCTCTGCCGGCTGCTCCTGAGCGCGCCCGACCTGCTGCTGCTCGACGAGCCCACCAACCACCTCGACGCCGAGTCGGTGGCGTGGCTCGAGAAGCACCTCGAGGATTACAAGGGGACCGTCGTGGCCGTGACCCACGACCGCTACTTCCTCGACAACGTGGCCGGCTGGATCCTGGAGCTGGACCGTGGGCGCGGGCTGCCGTTCAGGGGCAACTACACCGCCTGGCTCGAGCAGAAACAGGAGCGGCTTGCGATGGAGGACCGCAGGGAGACCGCCCGGCGGCGCACGATCGCGCGCGAGCTCGAGTGGGTGCGCGAGTCGCCGAAGGGCCGGCGCACCAAGGCGCGCGCCCGCCTGAAGCGCTACGAGGCGCTGCTGGCCGAGGAGAAGAGCGTGAAACTCGACCAAGTCCAGATCCATATCCCGGCGGGAGCGCGACTCGGCAACGTGGTGCTGGAGGCCGACGGGGTCCGCAAGGGCTTCGGCGACCGCCTCCTGATCGAGGACCTCTCGTTCACGCTCCCGCCGGCCGGGATCGTGGGCGTGATCGGCCCCAACGGCGCGGGTAAGACGACGCTGTTCCGGATGATCGTTGGCGAGGAGGAGCCGGATGCCGGCGACCTGCGCCTCGGCGAGTCGGTCGAGCTGGCGTACGTGGACCAGTCGCGCGACGCGCTCGACCCCGACAAGACCGCCTGGGAGGAGATCTCGGACGCCTACGACCAGATCAAGGTCGGCGAGCGCGAGATGAACTCCCGCGCCTACGCGGCCGGGTTCAACTTCCGCGGCTCGGACCAGCAGCGCAAGGTCGGCGCGCTCTCGGGCGGGGAGCGCAACCGCGTGCACCTGGCGAAGCTGCTGCGTCGCGGCGGGAACCTGCTGCTGCTCGACGAGCCGACGAACGACTTGGACGTCGACACGTTGCGCGCGCTCGAGGAGGCGCTGCTCTCGTTTGCGGGATGCGCGGTGATCATCTCGCACGACCGCTGGTTCCTCGATCGCGTCGCCACCCACGTCCTGGCGTTCGAGGGCGACTCACAGGTCACCTGGTTCGAGGGCAACTTCGAGGCATATGAGGAGAACCGAAGGGCTCGTCTGGGTACTGAGGCAGACAGGCCACACCGGATCACCTACAAGAAGCTGACGAGGACGTGATGGGATGGAGGTTCAAGCACCGCTGGAGGACCGCTACCACGAGGTACTGACGGACGACGCGCTCGCACTGGTGGGCCGCCTCCACGAGGAACTGGACGTGCGCCGCCGCGAGTTGCTCGAAACCCGCCTCGACCGACAATCACGGCTCGACGCCGGCGAATTGCTCGATTTCGTCACCGCTCCGGAGGACTTCACTGTCGCGCGTGTGCCGGACGCGCTCCAGGACCGGCGCGTCGAGATCACCGGCCCGGCGAGCCGCAAGATGGTCATCAACGCCCTCAACTCGGGTGCGCGCGCCTTCATGGCGGACTTCGAGGACTCGAACTCGCCCTACTGGAGCAACATGGTCGAGGGCCAGGTCAACCTCGCCGACGCCATCCGGGGCTCGATCGAGCACTCCGAGAACGGCAAGGACTACACGCTCGGCCCCGATCCCGCGGTCCTGCAGGTGCGGCCCCGCGGCCTCCACCTCCCGGAGGCCCACCTACAGCTCGACGGCCAGCCGGTCGCGGGCGCGTTCATGGACGTCGGGATCTACGTGCACCGGAACGCCGCGGCGCTCCTCGAGCGCGGCTGGGGGCCCTACTTCTACATCCCGAAGCTCGAGTCGCACCACGAGGCGGCGCTCTGGCGCGACGCCTTCCTGATCGCCGAGGAGTGGCTCGGGCTCGACCGCGGCACGATCAAGGCGACCGTCCTGATCGAGACCATCCCCGCCGCGTTCTGCATGGACGCGGTCCTCTACGAGCTGCGCGACCACGCGGCCGGGCTGAACGCCGGCCGCTGGGACTACATCTTCTCGACGATCAAGCGCTTCCGGTCGCGAGAGGATTTCCTCACGCCCGACCGGTCGGCCGTGACGATGACCGTGCCGTTCATGAACGCGTACACCGACCTCGTTGTGAAGACCTGCCACGCCCGCGGCACCCACGCCATGGGCGGAATGGCAGCGGTGATCCCGTCGCGAACGGACGAGGAGGCAAACCGCAGGGCCTTTGAGGCGGTCAGGGAGGACAAGCAGCGCGAGGCGGGCGACGGGTTCGACGGGACCTGGGTGGCGCACCCGGACTCCGTGCCCGTCGCGACGAAGGCGTTCGACGAGGTGCTCGGCGACCGCCCCAACCAGGTCGACAAGCAGCGTGACGACGTGGAGCCATCGGCGGAGGCCTTGCTCGATGTGGCCTCGACACCGGGCGAGCGCACCGAGGAGGGGCTGCGGTCGAACGTCAACGTCGGGATCCAATACGTCTCATCGTGGCTGCGCGGGAACGGCGCGGCGGGGATCTACGGGCTGATGGAGGACGCGGCCACCGCCGAGATCGCCCGCGGGCAGGTCTGGCAGTGGATCCACCACGAGGCCACGCTCGACGACGGCCGGACGGTCACACCCGAGCTGGTGCGCGAGCTCGAGACCTCCGAGCTCGAGCGGATCAGGTCCGAGATCGGCGACGACGAGTGGTTCGAGACGCAGGGCAGGCCCGACCTGTCGCGCTCCGTGTTCGAGCGCGTCGCGCTCGACGACGACTTCGTGGAGTTCCTCACGCTGCCGGCGTACGAGGAGCTGCAGCGCCTGGAACGGGATAAACGGGGTCAGGCTTAGTAAACGGGGCCAGGCGTAAGCCTGACCCCGTTGTACAAGGGCTAGGCGGCCTCCTCGCGAGCCCGCTCGGCCTCGCGCAGCTCGCGCAGGGCGCGCTTGCGCTCGTCGCGGCTCGTGCGGTCCAGGATCAGGATTCCGTCGAGGTGGTCCATCTCATGCTGGATCACGCGGGCCTCGAGACCGGAGGCTTCCACGAGGCGCGTCTCGCCCTCCTCGTCGAGGGCGCGTACGCGCACGTACACGGGACGCTCCACATCCACTGTGATCCCGGGTATCGAGAGGCAGCCCTCGTCCAGGACGTCTTCGTCCTTGCTCGCCCACTCGAGCTCCGGGTTTGCAAGCGCGATCACAGGGGCGTCAGGGCCCACTCGGTAGACGAGGAGGCGCTGGGAGATGCCGAGCTGCGGGGCGGCGAGGCCGACTCCATGGGCGTCGCCCATGATCCCCGCCATCCGGCTCACCTGCCTGCGGAGCGACTCGTCGAAGCGGTCGACCCGGGTCGCGCTCGACTTCAGCACCGGGTCGCCCAGGCGGCGGATGAAGGACATCGCCGCGATGCGCCGCGCCTCCGCCTCGGGATCGAGCGGGGGCGCGTCCGCCTCCGGCTGCTCGGGAACCACCTCGCCCGCGGTCGGCGGCTCCTCCTCGATGCTCTCCCTCTCCCTGTCCTCGGCCATTCCAGCCGAGTCTAACGCCGGTCCGTGGAAGCGCTACTGCGGGTCCACGTCCACCGCGAAGCTCGCGCTTGCGTGCTCCCGCTGTGCGGCCACCTGGTCCACCGCGGCCCGCACGGCGGCGATTGCCAGCGCACGGTCGCGCGAGCGGATCACGAGCTGGGCGCGGTGACGCGCCTGGCGGCGGAAGAGCGGCGCAGGGCCGAGCGCGGGAACGCCCACGCTCGACACGGCCGCGCGAACCGCCGTGGCCGCGGCAAGCTCCGGCCCCGGCTCGGTGGACGAGCACACCACGCGGATCAGGTGGCCGTGCGGCGGGTAGCCGAGCAGCTCGCGGCGCCGGAGCTCGGCCACGAGGAACCCGTCTGAGTCGTGCCGGGCGGCGAACCGGAGCGCCTCGGCGGCAGGGTCGAGTGCCTGAACGATCACGCGGCCGCGGCGTTCGCCGCGTCCGCTTCGGCCCGCCAGCTGCGCCACGAGTGCGAAGGTGCGCTCCTCGGCGCGGAAGTCGGGGAAGCGAAGCGTGGCGTCGGCATCCAGGACGACCCCGAGTGTCACGTCCGGGAAGTCGTGGCCCTTCGCCACCATCTGCGTGCCCACCAGCACCCCGGCGCGGGCGTCCTCGAAGCGCCGCAACACGGTCGCGACGCCGGCCGCGGCAGCCACGTCGGAGTCGAGCCTGAACACGGGCAGGGGCTCGACCAGCTCCTCCAGCTCGCGCTCGAGCTGCTCCGTGCCGGCGCCGTGCCGGGCCACCGACACCGAGCCGCAGTCGGGGCAGACGCGCGGCGCAGGCTCGCGGTGCCCGCAGTGATGGCACGACAGCTCGACGCGCCCGCGGTGGAGCACCAGGGTCACGTCGCAGTTGGGACACTCCCACACGCCGGCACACGACCGGCATGACAGGAAGTTCGACCAGCCGCGGCGGTTCAGCAGCACGATGGCCTTCTCGCCCCGGCGGCGAATCTGGTCGAGCGCCTCGCGTGTGCGCTCGTGGACCGGCCCCGCGGTGCCCGCCATCCCCACCAGCTCGACCGGTGGGAGCCGCCTGCCGTCCACGCGCGACGGCAGCCGGATGCGCTCGTAGCGGAGCATGCTCTCGGGACGCGGCGTGGCACTCCCGGCAACCAGCAGCGCGCCCTCCTCGGCGGCGCGCCGCTCGGCGACCGCGCGGGCGTCGTAGCGCGGATCGCCCTCCTGCTTGTAGGAGCCGTCGTGTTCCTCGTCGACGATGATCAAGCCCAGGTCGTCGAAGGGCGCGAACACCGCGGAGCGCGGGCCCACGCACACGCGCGCCTCGCCGCGCCGCATGCGCCACCACTCGTCGTAGCGCTCGCGGCCGGACAGCCGCGAGTGCATAACCGCGACCTGCTCGCCGAAGCGCTCCACGAAGCGCCCCGCCGTCTGCGGCGTGAGCGCGATCTCGGGGACGAGCACGATCGCGGAGTGGCCGCGCTCGAGCGCCGCCGCCACGGTGCGGAGGTAGACCTCGGTCTTGCCGCTGCCGGTGACCCCGTGGAGGAGGAGCGGGGGCCGCCCGGCGGACGCCGTCCCGATCCGGGACTCGATCGCCCGGAACGCCTGCTTTTGCTCGGCGGTGAGGGACACGCTGCCGGCCGCCGCGCCGACGCGGTCGACCCGCGCTCGCCGCGGCGCCTCGGTCGCGCTCTCGAGGCGGATGAGGCCGCGCCGCTCGAGGCTTCGGAGCGTCGAGTGGGTGCAGCCGGTCCGCTTCGCCAGCGCGGCGGCCCCGATCGGCGCGGGCGCAAGCTCCTCCAGAGCAGCCCTCTGCCTGGACCCCATGCGGGCATTCGCGCTCAGCGCGGCCTCCCCCGCCGGCGTGATGGCCGCTCGCAGCGAGCGCTTCGGGCGGAGCGGCCGGCCGGCGCCCGTCCCGGTGCCGGGCGGTAGCACAAGCGCAAGCCCGCGCGCAGGCGTTGACACGTACTCGCGGGCGACCCAGAGGCCGAGGCCCACGAGCGACTGCGGCACGTCGGCCTCGAGCGCGGCGATCGGCTCGGCGAGGCGTTCCGGCGGTAGCTCGCTTTCAGTGGCGACGTCCACGACCACGCCCAGGAGCCGCCGCCGCCCGAAGGGCACGACCAGCATGCTGCCTATCCCCACGTCCTCGAGCGCCCCGGCGAGCCGATAGTCGAACGGGCCGCGCAGGCTGCGTGCGGGCGTCAGCGGCTCGACCTTGGCGATCACGTCTCTCCGAAGCTACGCGCAGGCCCGGACGGCGCGCGCGGCAGGGCGAGATCCGTCCGCTGGCGCATCCGCTACGACCGCCTTCGCCTGACCACCTGCCGTATCGGACACTGCAGCGCGCCCCTTGAGGCACCATGTCCGCGTGGCAATCGACTTCGAGGCGGAGGGACTGCTGGACGGCGCGGACGACCGCGAGGCCCGCCTGGAGTTGCTTCGGACGCTCGAGAAGGAGGGCTTCAAACTTGCGGAGCTCCGCGAGGCCGCCGCGCACGACCGCCTCGCACTGCTTCCTGTCGAGCGCGTGCTGGCCGGCGACGGCAGGCTCTTCACCCAGCAGGAAGTCGCCGAGCAGACCGGGCTCAGCATCGACTTCCTGAACCAGACGGCCCGGGCGCTCGGGCTGCCGGTGCGGGAGCCGGCGGAGCGGGTCCTCACGGAGGACGAGCTCGAGCTCTCCCGCAGCGCCAAGGCGCTACTCGACGCCGGCCTGTCGGAGGAGGAGTTCCTCGAGCTGACCTCAGTGTTGAGCCGCTCGATGGCGAACGTCGCGGCCTCGCTCGCCTCCACCTTCGGCGATGCGCTGCTCCAGCCCGGCGACACCGAGCGCGACCTCGGCCTCCGCTACGCGGAGACGCTGCGCAACCTCGGCCCGCTCGCCGCCCCCACCCTCCAACAGATGCTCAACCTGCGCCTTCGCGAGCAGATGCGGAACGCGGTGATATCCCAGGCCGAGCTCGAGAGCGGCCGTCTGGCGGATGCGCAGCCGATCACGGTCGGCTTCGTCGACATCGTGGGCTTCACGCAGCTGGGCGAGGACGTCCCACCCGAGGACGTCGGCAATGTGATCAGGCGCTTCGAGCGCGCCGTCGCCGAGGCGGTCGAGCCGCCGGTGCGGCTGGTGAAGACGATCGGCGACGCCGCCATGCTCGTCGCGCCGGAGCCCGGCCCCGTGGTCGACGCTGTCGTGGGCCTCGTCCAGCGCTCGCAGGATGAGTCGCCGCTCCTCCGCGGCGGCATCGCGAGCGGCGACGCGCTTCCTCGCGCCGGCGATTGGTACGGGCGCCCGGTGAACCTCGCCTCGCGGCTCACCGGCTTTGCGCGGCGCGGGAGCGTCGTGACCTCCAAGGAGGTGCGCGACGCCGTGAGCGACGGTTACAACTGGTCGGCCGCCGGCAGCCGCCGCTTCAAGGGCGTCAAGGGCGACGTGGACGTGTTCCGGGTGCGGCCCGCCGAGGGCAGCGGAGGCTAGACCTTCGCGGTGTCCCGCTGGCCCAGCCCTGCGGCCTCGCGCAGGGTCGCGGCCTTGTCCGTCTTCTCCCACGTGAAGTCGTGGTCCTCCCGGCCGAAGTGGCCGTAGGCCGCGGTCTTCCGGTAGATCGGACGGTGCAGGTTCAGGTAGTTGCGGAACGCCCCCGGGCGCAGGTCGAAGTGCTCGTCGATCAGCTGCTGGATCGTGGCGCGCGCGACACGCTCAGTGCCGAACGTCTCCACCATCACCGACACCGGGTGCGCCACGCCGATCGCGTAGGCCACCTGCACCTCGCACTTGTCGGCCAGTCCCGCGGCGACCACGTTCTTGGCCACGTAGCGGGCCGCGTAGGCGGCCGAGCGGTCCACCTTCGAGGGGTCCTTGCCCGAGAACGCGCCACCGCCGTGGCGGGCCATGCCGCCGTAGGTGTCAACGATGATCTTGCGGCCGGTGAGGCCGGCGTCGCCCACCGGACCACCGATCACGAACTTGCCGGTCGGGTTCACCAAGAAGTTGTGGCCGCCGTCGTCGAGCAGCTTCTTCTCGTCATAGAGCTCGGCCGGCAGCACCGGATGCGCCACGTGCTCCCACAGGTCGGGCTTGATCAGGGTCTCCGCATCCACGCCGTCCTTGTGCTGCGTCGAGATCAGGATCCGCTCGATCTCGATCGGGCGGCCGTTCTCGTAGCGAACCGTCACCTGCGTCTTCCCGTCCGGCCCGAGGTACGGCATCAGCTCCGCCCTGCGCACCTCGGCCAGCCGATGCGCGAGCTTGTGCGCCAGCGAGATCGGGAGCGGCATCAGCTCCTTCGTCTCACGCGTCGCGTAGCCGAACATCATTCCTTGGTCGCCGGCGCCGGCCACGTCGAGCTCGTCGTCGTCGGCCGGGTCGGTGCGCGCCTCGTATGCCTTGTCCACCCCCTGCGCGATGTCCGGCGACTGCTCGTCGATCGCGGTGATCACGGCGCAGCTGTCGCAGTCGAACCCGTACTTGCCGCCCGTGTAGCCGATCTTGCGAATCGTCTCGCGCGCGATCTTGGGGATGTCCACGTACACGTCGGTCGTGATCTCGCCGGAGACCACCACGAGCCCGGTGTTCACGAGCGTCTCGCAGGCCACCCGGCCGGTCGGGTCCTCGGCCATTACGGCATCGAGGACCCCATCCGAGATCTGGTCGGCCATCTTGTCCGGATGGCCTTCCGTCACCGACTCGGAGGTGAACAGGAACTCGGAGTCTGAAAGCGGCTGCGTCGTCATGAGGCGGGGAAGCCTAGCGGCAGCGTACGGCAGGGCCGTGCGCAAGTGGAATGCGCTGCTCGTGGCTCATGCCGAGGACGCTGTATCGGACCCACACGGCGTCGAGCTTGGCGAGACCGGTCGGGCAGGTCTCTCCCTGGCGCAGCACGAGCGTCCCGTCATCGGGGATGTCGTCGGTGAAGATCCGCGCCTGCGCACGCTCCACTTGAAGCACCGGGCTGCCCTCGACCCTTGTGATGACCGGGTCGCTCACCTCGGCGCGGCCTGCATTCCGTATGCGAGAAAGCCGGGCCGCTCCGGCGGCGCGGGGGTGCCTCGACGGGCGGCACGACCGCCGTGGGGCTTACGCGCAGAGAGTACGGTGACGGACCCTGGAATGCGCCTGTTTCGCACCATCATCGAGCCCTTCCGAATCCATTCCGTGGAGCCGATCGCGATGACCACCCGCGCCGAGCGCGAGGAGGAGCTCGTGCGCGCGGGCTACAACCTCTTCAACGTGCCGGGGCCGCGCGTGCTGATCGACCTGCTGACCGACTCCGGCACGGGCGCTATGTCCTCGGCGCAATGGGCAGGGCTCCAGCTGGGCGACGAGAGTTACGCCGGGTCGGCGTCCTGGTTCCGCTTCCGGGACGCGGTGCGCGATCTGTTCCCGTTCGAGCACGTGATCCCCACCCATCAGGGCCGGGCGGCCGAGAAGATCCTCTTCAGCGCGCTCGTCGGGCCAGGGAAAACGGTCCCGAACAACACGCACTTCGACACGACGCGGGCGAACGTCGAGTTCACCGGCGCGGAGGCGCTCGACCTGCCGGTGCCCGAGGCGCTCGTGCCCTCCTCGCGCCACCCGTTCAAGGGCAACATGGACCTGGACGCACTGAGGCGCGTGCTCGCGGAGCGCGACGTGCCGGTCGTCTTCATGACGCTCACGAACAACTCCGGCGGCGGCCAGCCGGTCTCGATGGAAAACCTGCGCGCGGTGCGCGAGGCGTGCGGCGACGTCCCGCTCTTCCTCGACGCCTGCCGCTTCGCTGAAAACGCCTGGTTCGTCAAGTTGCGTGAGGACGGCTACTCGGAGACACCGGTGCCGGAGCTCGTGCGCGAGATGGCGTCGCTGGCGGACGGCATGACCATGTCCGCGAAGAAGGACCCGCTCGGCAACATCGGCGGCTGGCTCGCGCTGAACGACGACGCGCTGGCCGAGGAGTGCCGCAACCTGCTGGTGCTCACCGAGGGCTTTCCGACCTACGGCGGCATGGCCGGGCGCGACATGGAAGCGCTGGCGCAGGGCCTCCGCGAGGCGGTGGACGAGGACTACCTGCGCTACCGCGTGCGCTCAACCGAGTACCTGGGCGAGGCGCTCGACCGCGCGGGCATCCCGGTTGTTATGCCGGTCGGCGGGCACGCCGTCTACATCGACGCGCGGGCACTGCTCCCCCACATCCCGCCGCTCGAGTACCCCGGGCAGGCGCTGGCAGTCGCTCTCTACCTGGAGGGCGGCATCCGCGGCTGCGAGATCGGCACGGTGATGTTCGGCCGCCAACCCGACGGCGCGGAGCAGCCCGCCGCGATGGACCTGGTCCGGCTGGCAATCCCGCGGCGCACCTACACGCAGTCCCATGTCGACTACGTGATCGAGGTGTGCGAGCACGTCGCCCGGCGCGCCGGCGACCTGCGCGGGCTGCGCATCGTAGAGGAGCCCCCGGCGCTGCGGCACTTCACCGCTCGCTTCGCCCCCTCGACGTCTTGAAGTCGATGACGAGCGGGACGCCGTCGAGCCGGTAGCGCTCGCGCAGCCGGTTCTCGAGGAAGTAGGCGTAGTCGCGCGTCACTAGCCCGCGGTTGTTCACCTGAATCGCGAAGCGGGGCGGCTTTGTCTCGTACTGGGTCATGTAGTAGATCCGGAGCCGCTTCCCGCGCACCGCGGGCGGCTCCCTGATGGCCTTGATGTCGCTCACGAAGCGATTCAACTCGGGCGTCGGGATCCACTGCGCCGAGCGGTCGGCGAGCCAGAGCGCCTCCGCCACCAGCCGCTTCAGGCCGCGCCCGGTCTTCGCCGACACCGCCATCACCTGCGGGCGCTGGCGGAGCTTCCGCGCCACGCGCGCCTTCGCGTGCTCGAGGTCCGTGCGTGTGATGTCCCACTTGTTTAGCGCGATCACAGTGGCGCACTTCTGCTTCATCGCTAGCTCGGCCACGCGTAAGTCCTCGGAGGTAACCCCGTCGCTCGCGTCGCACACCACAATCGCCACGTCGGCGCGCTCCGCCGCCTGCTCCGAGCGCAGTTGCGCGTAGTAGTCGACCGTCCCGGCCACCTTCGTCCGCCGGCGCAGCCCCGCTGTGTCGACCAGGATCACTTCGCGGCCCTCGAACTCGATGCGGCTGTCGATCGCGTCGCGCGTCGTGCCGGCCACGTCTGTCACGATCACGCGCTCCTCGCCGAGCAGCCGGTTGACGAGCGACGACTTCCCGACGTTCGGGCGCCCGATCACGGCAAGCCGCGTGACCTCCTCGCGCTCCACGACCACCTGTGGCAGGCCCTCCACGATCCTGTCGAGCAAGTCGCCGGTACCGAGGCCCTGGGTGGCCGACACCGGAAGCGGATCGCCAAGACCGAGGCCGTAGAACTCGCTCGCGAGGCCGGTTTGGCGGGGATCATCCACCTTGTTCGCCGCCACGATCACCGGCAGCGCGCCGCCGCGCAGCTCGCGCGCGAGCTCGGCGTCGCCCGGCCGCAGGCCCGCGCGCGCGTCGACCACGAGCACCGCCAGGTCGGCCTCTTGGAGCGCGACGAGCGCCTGGCGGCGGATCTCCTCGGCCATCTCGTGCTCGCCGGCCAAGTCGACTCCACCGGTGTCCACGAGCGTGAAGCCCACCCCGTTCCAGTCCGCCTCGATCTCCTTGCGGTCTCGTGTGACACCGGCCTGCTCGTGCACCACCGCCTCGCGCGTGCCCGAGAGCCGGTTCACGAGCGTGGACTTGCCCACGTTCGGATAGCCGACGACGGCGACCGTCGGCCGCTTTCGTTGGGGAGCATCCGGCGAATGCGTGCCAATCATCTCCCCCTCGCCTGCTCGACCAGCTCCACCACGCGCTGCACAACCTCGTCGACGCTCAGGCCGCTCGTGTCGAGCTCGACGGCTCCGGGGGCGAGCGCCAGCGGCGAGTGCTCGCGGTCCATGTCCTGGGCATCGCGGAGCGCCTGGTCGCGCATCACGGTGTCGACGTCGGTGCCGAGCTCCGCGGCACGCCGGCGCGCGCGCTCCTCGGGCGAGGCGGTGAGGAAGACCTTCACCTCGGCGTCCGGCGCGACCACCGTGCCGATGTCACGGCCCTCCGCGACCCAGTCGCCGTCCGCGAGCAGCTCGCGCTGCTTCTTCACGAGTGCGTCCCGCACGCGCGGGTCCGTGGCCACCTTGGAGGCGGCCTCGGCGACCTCGGGCGTGCGGATCGCTTCGGTCACGTCCTCGCCGTTCGCCAGCACGCGCCCGCCGAGCCGGATGTCGAGCTCCCCGGCGCGCTCCGCGGCCGGACCGCCGTGACGCGTGGTCATGAGGCCCACCGCCCGGTACATCGCGCCCGAGTCGAGGTAGGTGAAGCCGAGCGCACGCGCGCTCCCGCGCGCGACGGTGCTCTTGCCCGCTCCCGCGGGCCCGTCGATGGCCACCACCATGGCGGGACAGGCTACGTGGGCTTTGTCGACATCGCCCAGATGGCCACCAGGGACGCGACCAGCATGATGCCCACGAGCACCAGGGCCGTGATTCGCAGGCCGCCGGTGCTCTGGCGGCGCGCGGCGAGACCAGCGCACACGGTCGAGATGATGATCAACAGCAGCATCGGGTCGGCCACGCTGTAGCCGATGCCGACCCAGTCCGGCGTGGGGTCGATGTCGTTCACCTTCTCCTTCTCGGCGATCCATTCGGCCGCACCGCGCATCACGATCCAGCCGGGAATCACGCCGAGAAGCAGCGACCGGAACCCAAGCCGGAGGTCCCTGGCCGCGAGCGAGCTCGCCACCAGTACCAGCGATCCGACGAGCACCATCGCGCCGACGATGTGCACGAACAGCGCGAGGTTCCAAGCGTCAGGGCGGATGGCGGCGAGCAGGCTCATGCGCCCGGCTTCCAGATCATCACGACGAGCAGGCCGATGATCACGAGCGTGCGAAGCCAGTGCATGCTCGCGACAGCGGTCGTGGCGCCGCTCGCCACGCGCCGCTGCAAATTCTGGCCGAGCCCGGTCGCGACGAGCCACAGCGCGATCGCGAGCAGGATCCAGCCGTCGAAGAAGTCGTACTGGTCGACGTTGAGCGCGAGCCAGATGCCGAAGATCAGAGTGCCGAGGCCGCCCACGTCCCAGCAGCGGTCGGCGACGAACAGCGTGCGCCCGGGCGTCGTTGCGCCGAGCGCGACCGCGCTGTAGATCACCACCGTCACCGCGAGCAGGAACACCGCGATCAGGTGGAAGAAGAGCAGCCAGTCGTACACGGCGGCCGCAACCTACACGAGCGCCCGGAGGTCTCGTTCGAACTCCGGATAGGAGACCGCCGCGGCGTCCATCCCCACGACCTCGACGCCGTCCGTCGATGCGAGCCCTGCGACCGCCCCGAGCATGGCCATGCGGTGGTCGCCCTGGGCGTGGATCGTGCCACCCCGCAGCGGCGAGCCGTCGCCGCGCACCGCGAAGCCGTCGCGCGTTGCCTCGATGTCCGCGCCCAGGCCGCGGAGCCCGTCGACGACACCCGCGATCCGATCCGACTCCTTCAGGCGCAGCTCCTGCGCGCCGCGCACCACGGTCTCGCCGTCAGCGTGGGCGCCCAGCAGGGCGACCAGCGTGAGCTCGTCGATCGCGAGCGGCACCTCGTCCGGTTCCACGACCGTCGCCTCGAGCGATCCCGACACCACGTCGAGCTCGCCCACAGGCTCCTCGTCCGAGGCGGTTCCGGGCTCCTCCAGGTCGCCCACAATCACGGCTCCCATGCGTTCGGCGATTCGGAGGAAGCCTGTCCTCGTCCAGTTCAGCCCCACGTCCTTCACAACCACGCGCGAGCCGCCGACCAGGACCGCCGCGGCGACGATGAAGGCGGCGGACGAGGGATCGCCCGGCACGACCACCTGCTCGAGCTCGAGCTCGTCGACCTGGGACACGGTGACCCGGAGGCCGTCCTGCTCAAACGGCACGCGGGCGCGGCGCAGGAGCCGCTCGGTGTGATCGCGGCTCGCGGACGGCTCGTGCACCGTCGTCGAGCCCGAGGCCATCATCCCGGCGATCAGAACGCACGACTTGACCTGCGCGCTCGACATCGGCAGCTCGTAATCGATCCCGGCGAGCTCCGCGCCGCGCACGGTGAACGGCGGGAAGCGGCCCTCGCGGGCCTCGACCGTCGCGCCCATCAGGCGAAGCGGATCGGCCACGCGGTCCACCGGCCGCCGGCGGATCGACTCGTCCCCGTCGAGCGTCCAGACGCCGCCCGGCTGACCAGCGAGCCAGCCCGGCAGGAGGCGCATCAGGGTGCCGGCGTTGCCGACGTTCAGCAGGCCGCCGGTGGCCTCGAGCGGCGCGTGGAGGCCCACGCCGCGGATCAGGAAGCAGTTGTCACCCTCCTCCTCCACCCCGGCCCCAAGCGTCATCAGCGCGTCGAGTGTCGAGCGCGTGTCCTCGGAGTCGAGGAAGTTCCGCACCGGCACGGGCTCGTCGCACATCGCTCCGATCAGGGCGGCGCGGTGCGAGATCGACTTGTCCGCCGGGGGCGCGTAGTCGCCCCGGAGCGGGCCGGCCGGGTCGAAGCGGACGCTCGCGGTCACTCGACGGCGACCGGGAAGCCCAGCCCGCTGATCAGCTCCCCAGCGCGCTGCGCCTGGGCGTCCCCCGCGATCCAAAGGCTCATGGCGCCGGTCCGCATGTCGGCCGCGGGCGCGAGCGCCATGTCGACGATGTTCACTCCGGCCCTGCCCAGCTCGAGCGCCACCTGGGCGACGATACCGGGGCGATTCGGCACCGTGAGATGCAGCTCGCGCACAGGCCCGTCGGCGGCGCCCGCCTCCAGCAGCGCGCGGCGGTCATCGCGCGCGCGGTCGTTCCAGTCGTCGACTGCGCCCGCCTCCAGCCGCCGCTCGACCTCGTCGAGCTCGCGCCTGAAGCCGCGGATTTCCTCGACGATCGCGGCGCGATTCGAGCGGTAGATGTCGCTCCACATGGCGGTGTTGGCGCCGGCCACGCGCGTCATGTCGCGGAAGCTCGGCCCGACCTGGCGGAGCGCCTCTCCGTGCTCCGAGAGCCGCGTGGCCGCCTGCGAGGCCAGCACGTTGGCGAGCACGTGCGGGAGATGGCTGAACACCGCGACTAGGCGGTCGTGGGTAGGGGCGTCGACGGCCACCGGACGCGCGCCCAGGTCGACGACGAAGCGGTGCAGCCGCTCGTACAGCAGCCCGCCGGACTGCTCGTGCGGGGTGAGGTACCAGACCGCCCCCTGGAACAGGTCGCCGCGGGCGTGCTCCACACCGGCCGTCTCGGCGCCGGCGATCGGGTGGCCCCCCACGAAGCGCGGGTCGGGCGTGCGCCTCACGAGGTCCTCCTTCGTCGAGCCCACGTCCGTCACCAGCGTGTCGGGGCCGGACGCGTCGAGCGCGGCGCGCACGAGCTCCGGAAGGGCGCCTACCGGCGCGCAGGCGAAACAGAGCTGGGCGCCCTCGACCGCTTCCCCGACCGAGGTCGCCACGCGATCGATCGCGCCGCGGTGGAGCGCGTGCCGTAGCCGCTCGGGGTCGCGGCCGAAACCCACGACCTCCGTGTCCTCGACCTGCGCCCGAGCCGCGAGGCCGATGGACCCGCCGATCAGGCCCACGCCGAGGACGGCTATGCGCACGCAATCACACCGTCGAAAACTGCTTGCCCGCCAGCTCGGCCGCGGCCTCGAGCTTGCGCAGGTAGGCGGCGAACTCGTCCGCGTACAGCGCCTGCGGGCCGTCGCAGACGGCCTCCTCCGGGCACGGGTGTATCTCGACGATGATGCCGTCAGCTCCGGCCGCGGCTGCCGCGAGCGACAGCGGCTCCACCAGCGAGCGCTTTCCCGCCGCATGGCTCGGGTCGATCACGATCGGCAGGTGCGTTAGCTCACGCAACACGGGCACGGCCATCAGGTCGAGCGTGAAGCGGTAGCTCGGCTCGTACGTGCGGATGCCGCGCTCGCAGAGCATGACCTGCTCGTTGCCCTCCTTCAGCACGTACTCCGCGGCCATCAGGAGTTCCTCGAGCGTCGCCGACAGGCCACGCTTCAGGAGCACCGGCTTCCCGGCACGGCCCACCTCGGTGAGCAGCGTGTAGTTCTGCATGTTGCGCGCGCCCAGCTGCACCACGTCGGCCACCTCGAGCACCGGCTCGAGATCGCGCACGTCCATCAGCTCGGTCACGATCGGCAGGCCGGTCTCCGCCTTCGCCTCTGCCAGCAGACGCAGGCCCGCCTCGCCGAGGCCCTGGAAGGAGTACGGCGACGTACGCGGCTTGTAGGCGCCGCCGCGCAGGAACTGCGCGCCGGCGTCCTTCACGCTGCGGGCGGCATCGAGCAGCACCTCGCGCGACTCGACCGTGCACGGCCCCGCGATCGTCGCGAAGTGCTCGCCGCCTATTCGCCTTCCCTCGATGTCGAGGACGGTTCGCTCCTCGCGGCGGTACTGGAGCGATGCCAGCTTGTAGGGCTTGAGGATCGGCACCAGGTGGTCCACGCCCGGCGCGCCGTCGAGTCCCAGGTTCGCCACGTGCTCGCGGTCGCCGATCGCGCCGATCACGGTCACGAGCTCGCCCGCCGAGACGTGGGCGTGCGCGCCGACCGATTCCACGCGCCTGACGACCGCGGCTACCTCCGCCTCGGTCGCCCCCTCTTTCATCACGATCATCATCTGTCCCTTAAGCCTCTCAAAGTTGGTGTGGTGGTACGGCGATTGCGGACGGCGTCCGGCGGTCCAGCGAGTTCGGCGCTGCGGCGCACGGCCGCTGCCGGACGCCTAGCTAAATCGGTAGTACCAGCGAGAGAGGGCACGCCGAGCGGAGCACGCGGAGGCGCTCCTGAAAGTGGTCGGCGTGGCCAGGCGAGTCACTGGAGGTTTTGTAGCAGGCTCAGACCAATTGGTCCAGCGCGGAGAGGAAGCGGACGTTCTCGTGCCGGGAGCCGTAGGTGACGCGCATCCAGCCCTCCTGGCCGAGCGCCCTGCCGGCGCGCACGATCACGCCGAGCTTCGCCAGGCCGTCCACGACCTCGTCCTCGTCGCGCTCCCCGAGCGACACCCAGGAGAAGTTCGCCTGGCTGTCGGTGGTCTCGAGGCCGCGCTCCTCCAGCTCCGACTCGACGTGAATGCGCTCGATCGCGGTCTGCTCGACGCGACGCTCGACCTCGTCCACGTGGCCCAGCGCCTCGGTGGCGGCCGCCTGCGCGAGCGCGTTGACGGAGAACGGCTGCCTCACGCGGTCCACCGCCAGCCGAAACTCCTCCGAGCCGAGCGAGTAGCCCACTCGCAGACCGCAGAGGCCATAGACCTTCGAGAAGGTGCGGAGCACGATCAGGTTGGGGTGCTTTTTCAGCAGGTCGAGCGATTCGTCAGGGTCTTGGGTGGTGCAGAACTCGATGTAGGCCTCGTCCAGGATCACCGCGACGTTGCGGGGAACGGCGTTCAGGAACTCGTCGATTGCAGCGGGCTGCAGCGCGGTCGCTGTCGGATTGTTCGGGTTGCAGACGATCACCATCCGCGTGACGGCCGTGACCTCCTTCGCCATCGCGTCGAGGTCGTGCTCCTGAGCGTCGTTCAGCGGAACCTCGATCGCGCGTGCGCCCGCCATCGCGGCCAGGTGCGGGTAGATCGAGAAGGAGGGCCAGGCGTAGACGACCTCGGCGCCGGGCTCGAGCATGGCCTCGGCCGCGGAGAGGAGGAGCTCGCAGGAGCCGTTGCCGATGGCGATCCGCCCGGTGGCTACGCCGGTGCGATCGGAAAGACGGCCGCGTAGGGTGGACTTGGCCGGGTCCGGATAGCGGTTCAGGGTGCGGAGCTGCGCCTCGACCGCCTCCAGCACCTGCGGGTGCGGCGCGAACGGAGTCTCGTTCGAGGCCAGCTTGACGAGCTCTCCGTCGAAGGCATACGTCGAGGCGGCCGGGTAGACCGGGATCGCCCGGACGCGGTCGTTGAACTCGAGGCCGGTCACTGCGCGCCCCCCAGGTCGCGGCGGAGCGACGCTGCCTCGCGCAGGTAGACGTGCCTCGGCTCGCTCGCCGGCTCCGCGTAGCAGTGAACGAGGAGCCGGATCACCCGCGGCAGCGCGCCGGGGACGTCGATCTCGTGAGCGCACAGGAGCGGCACCGAAGAAAGCCCAAGGTTGCGCGCAGCCACGGCCGGGAACTCGGCGTCGAGATCACGGGTGCAGGTGAAGATGCAGCTGACCATGTGTTCCGCGTCCAGGTCGTTGCGCGCCATCACCTCCATGACGAGCTCCTCGGTCGCAGACAGGATCGCATCCGGCTCATTGGCCTCGACGGTAATGGCGCCTCGGAGCGCGCGGAGCTTCATGAGGCGCAGGATTCTGGCAGCCGAACGACAGCACCGAGGATGCTTGGCGGGCCAGGTGGTTGGGATTCGGTGCGTTTTCCGCTACGCATCCCAACCACTCGGCTTTGGCCGTCCCCTCACCGCTGTTTTTTCGAGCGGCCGCGCCGCTCCGTCGTCCGCCGCAGCCGCTCCACCTCTGCGCTCGTGAGGCGCCGGCTCTTGCCTCGCTCGAGGCCCCGCAGCCCCAGCGGCCCGAATGCCACGCGCTCCAGCTCCACCACCCGGTGCCCGACGGCCTCCAGCATTCGGCGCACCTGACGCTTGCGGCCCTCGCGCATCGTGATCTCCACGACCCCGGGCGCCGGCTGGCGCACCTGCGCGGGGGCGGTGCGCCCGTCCTCGAGCTCGACTCCCGTCTTCAGAGCCTCGAGCGCCCGCGGCGACAGGCGGCCTGGCTTCACGCGCGCCCGGTAGACCTTCTTCACGCCGTAGCGCGGGTGCGTGAGCCGCTCGGCCAGCTCGCCGTCGTTCGTGAGCAGGATCAGGCCGGTCGTGTCGGCGTCGAGGCGCCCGACTGGGTACAGCCGCCGGCGCGAGCGCACGAGCTGGACCACGGTCGGCCGGCCGTGCGTGTCGCGCGCCGTGGAGACGACGCCCGGGGGCTTGTTCAGCGCGTGCACCTCGTGCGGCTCGGGCTCGACCAGTCGGCCATCCAGCGCGACGGCGTTTGACTCGTTGACGTCCCGCGCCGGATCCGTCACAACCTCGCCGTCGACCGTCACACGAGCGTCGCGGACGATCTCCTCCGCCGTCCTCCGCGAGGCGACGCCCGCGTGCGCGAGGAACTTGGCGAGGCGCATGCGCGGAGGCTACGCGCGGCGGCCGTACGTCGGGGCCTAGTCGACCGACCGCAGGTGCCGCACCGGCCCCGGCACCGTGCGCTTGTCCACGTACATCGCGTCGTCGGCGTACGACAGGATCTCGTCGGCGGAGCTCGTTTCCTCAAAGAGTGCGATCCCGACGCTGGCGGAGAGCGGGCCCGCTGGGGCCGGCACGTCGCGCTGTACGGCGGCCGCCAGGAGGTCGGCCAACTCGGTTGCCTCCCTGGCGCCGCCCACGGGCATCAGCACGGCGAACTCGTCACCGCCGAAGCGGGCCACGATGTCGCTCTCGCGCAGCCGGTGGCGCAAAACCATGGCGACCGCGCTGAGGACGCGGTCGCCGGCCCGGTGGCCGTAGCGGTCGTTCACCTGCTTGAAATCGTTCAGGTCGAGTATCAGGAGGGCGCCGCTCATCCCGTAGCGGCGCCCCTGCGCGATGTGGCGCTCCAGCTCCTCCTCGAAGCGGCGCCGGTTGAACAGGCCGGTCAGCCCGTCGTGGTCGGCCATGTGCCGAAGCCGTGCCTCCGCCGCCATGCGTTCGTCGCTCCAGTTGCGCGCGTCGGTCACGTCGATGCCCGTTCCGACGAAGTAGGTGACCTCGCCGCCGGGGCCTGTGAGCGCCCTCATCGACCACGCGATCAGCCGGAGCCGGCCGGTGCGGGTTCGCCATTGGAACTCGGCCTCGAGCGGCGAATCGCCCGCCATCACCGCGCGTATGGTCTTCCGCGCCTCGCGGCGCTCGGCGGCCGGCATCAGGTCGAGCAGCGCGTACGGAGCCTCTAGCTGGGCCTGCCGGTAGCCGAGCAGCTGCTCGCAAGCGCGGTTCCAGCGCACGAGCCGGCCCTCGGCATCCACCACCACGATCAGTGAGGCGGCCGCATCGAGTACCGCGTCGAGCAGCTGCCTCTCCCCGGAACTGGGGACTATGTCCCGCGAGGACGGTGTCACCGCATGGCCCTTTGCCCAGACGACGCGAATCGCATGCGCCCGGTGCGCCAAACTCTCCCGCACATGGACCTGCGACTCCTCGAGGACCGGCTGGACTCGGCCGCGCAGCCGCGCTTCCGTGCGCGCCAGGTCTGGGAGTGGGCCGCCCGCGGAGCGGGCTCCTACGAGGAGATGACGAACCTCCCGCGCGAGCTCCGCGAGCGGCTGGCCGGTGAGGTTCCGTTCTCCTCGCTTCGCCATGTGCACGAGGCGCTCGCCTCGGACGGCACCGAGAAGGCACTCTTCGAGACCCACGACGGCCGCCCGGTCGAGGCCGTCCTGATGCGCTACCGCGACGGCCGCCGCTCGCTGTGCGTGTCGAGCCAGTCCGGCTGCCCCCTGACCTGCACGTTCTGCGCCACCGGCACGATGCGCTTCGGCCGCAACCTCACAGCTTCCGAGGTGCTCGATCAGGCGCTTCACTTCCGCAGGAAGGAGCCCGTCAATCACGCCGTCTTCATGGGCATGGGCGAGCCGCTGATGAACCTCGACAGCGTCCTCGCCGCCTGCGAGCGCTTCCCGGACATCGGGATCGCGTACTCGAACATCGGCGTATCGACCGTCGGCTGGATCCCCGGGATCGAACGGATGACGGACGAGGGGCCGCCGGTGCGCCTCGCGCTGTCGCTGCACGCCGCGGACGACGCGCTCCGCTCGGAGCTCATGCCGGTGAACGACCGCTACCCGCTGCGGGACGTGCTCGACGCGTGCCTGCGCTGGCATGAGCGCCGCCGCCGCACGGTGTTCGTGGAGTACCTGATGCTCGACGGGGTGAACGACCGCTACGAGCAGGCCCTGGCGCTAGCCGGAGCGCTCGAGCCCCGACGTGCTTTCAAGGTCAACCTGATCCCGTACAACCCGACCGACGCGGGGTACCGCGGGTCGGGGCGCGACGCGATTGCCGCCTTCCGCTCCGCCCTCGAGGACCGCGGCATCCGCACCACGGTGCGGCTGACCCGTGGTCGCGACATCGCGGCGGCGTGCGGGCAGCTCGCCGCCCGCCGCTAGCCACGAGCCGCCCAGGATCAGCACGAGCCCGAGCGCGGTGGCGCCCGTGAAGCTCTCATCGAGCAGAACGACGCCGTAGAAGATCGAGAAGACGGGCGCGATGTAACCCACGAGCGACGCCCGCGACGGCCCGTCGCTCGCCACCAGCGAGTGGAAGATGACGAAGGCGATGCCGGTGCAGACGATGCCGAGCGTCAGCAGCGAGGCGACGGCGTCCATCCCCGGGGCGGCATCCGGGATGTGGGTGAGACCCAGTGGGAGCGTCACGAGCGCGGCGACGGCCTGCGTCCCTGCGACCGTCGCGACCGGCTCGACGCCGGCCAGGTTCCGCTTCAGGTACCAGGCGGCGACCGCGTAGCCGAACGCGGCGAGGATCACCATCAGGCCGCCGGCGATGGCGTCCGCTCCGCCGCCGGCGTCGACGCCGAGCAGCGTCGCCACACCCACGATCCCGATGCCCACTCCGACCAGTGCGCTCGCGCTGTCGCGCTGTTCGCCGCTCAGAACGAAGGCGAGCAGGAAGGTGAATATCGGGGCAGTCGCAACGAGGATTCCGGTCAGCGAGGACGCGATGTGCTCCTCCCCAAGGCCGATCAGCGTGAGCGGCCCGGCAACCTGGACGAGCGACAGCACCAGGATCGGCCGAGCGCGGCCGCCGAGGCTGTGCAACACGCCCAGGTGCATGGCCAGCGGGACGAGGACCAGCGCCGCCAGCGCGGTCCGGATCGACACGATCGCCCACGCCGAGAAGACGTCCTCGAGCGCCACCTTGATGAACAGGTACGAGGCGCCCCAGAACGCGCTCAAGAGGAGCAGCAGGAGAGCGGATCGGCGCGACATCGCCACCGAGGCTCGCAGAACGTCGAACCGTCTCCCAATTGCTGCTTCTTGGCGGACCGATAAGGGCGGCTTATGCGGCGACGGCCGGAACCGTCGCGGCCTCCAGCCCGCGGTTGCGCATCGCGGCGAGGATCGGGGGCAGGGCTTCGGCCGTCGGTCCGGCGCTCGGGCGGCTCGCGTACCTCGGCGAGTCGTGGAGTAAGACAATCGCGCCGGGCGCGAGGTCGCGGGTCACCATCTCAGCGATGCGCTCGGCCGGAATCGGCTCCCAGTCGCTGCCCCAGGCGGACCAGTAAACGGGCGTCAGCCCGAGTGCGGTTACCGCGGCGTACGAATGCTCGCTGAAGCGGCCGTATGGCGGCCGGAAGAGGCGCGGCTGGACGCCCGTGGCCGCCTCGATCGCCGTGGCGCCGCGCTCCAGGTCGCCGCGGACGGCGTCGCCCAACTCGTCGTGTTCGACGTGCCGGAAGCCGTGGAGGGCGACCTCATGCCCCGCCTCCGCCACCTGCTTCGCGAGGTCGGGGTGCGCCGCCACCTGTTCGCCCACGAGGAAGAACACCGCGCGTACGGCGGCAGCCGCCAGGGCATCGAGGACGGCGGGCGTGGCATCCGGGTCGGGCCCGTCGTCGAAGGTGAGCGCCACCCCGTCCTCCACATGCTCGAGGGCGGGAAAGCGCCGCCAGCGCTCGAGCGTGTCGAGGTGCTGCTGGAAGGACGGCACCGCGCCTAGGGCGCGCTTCGGGCGCGCGCCTCGCCGGCGCGGAGTAGGCGCTCGCGGATCTCGCCCTCGTCCTCGGGCGTCGGGTCGAAGCTGCCCGGGTCGGGCAGCGCGTCGAGGCCGGAGAGGCCGAACAGCTTCTCGAACAGCTCCGTGCTGCGGTACAGCACGGCGCCGAAGCGCGAGCGGCCCGACTCCTCGATCAGCCCGCGCTCCAGCAGCGTGCCGACTGCCGACTCCGACGCCACGCCACGGATGCGCGCGATCTCGGGCCGCGAGACGGGCTGGAGGTAGGCCACGATCGCCAGGCATTCGGCCTGCGCCTGCGTGAGCGGCGGCGTGCGCGGGCGTGCCAGGAGGCGCCGCGCCGCTCGCTCGGCGATCGGGTCGGTCGCGAGCGTGAAACCACCCGCCACCTCGCGCAGCACCACCCCGCGGAAGCCCTCCGCGTAGTGCTCGCGCAGCCGCGCCAGCGCCTCGACGATCTCGCCCTCGCTCACCTCGCAGGCGTCGGCCAGCCGCTCGACGGAGACGGGCTCGTGCGAGAGGAACAGGAGCGCCTCGACCGTGCGCGCGAGGTCGTTCACGGCGAGGGCACCACCGTGATCGGCCCGAACGGGATCTCCTGCTCCCACTTGGCCTCGCCCGCCTTGTAGAGCTCGAGCAGGGCGAACAGGGTCACCGCCTCCGTCAGCCGGTCGGCGCCCTCCACCGCCTCGTCGAACGAGAAACGAGTGCGCCGTGACAGCAGGTCGCGCAGATGGCGCAGGCGCTGCTCGACGGACACGGCGGGCCTCCGCACGTGGCGGAGGTCGAGCGGCGGCGGCACGGTGAGAAGCCCGCCGAGTGCCTCTGCCAGCCCCACCGGGTCGTAGGCCGACTCCGCGGCCTCGATCGAGATGCGCCGCAGCTCGGGCGGAAGCGGCGCGCTGCGGTAGCGATAGCCGTGCTCGGCCTCGAGCCGCGCGCGCAGGTGCTCGGCGGCCTGGCGGTAGCGGTGGTACTCGAGCATGCGCGCGAGCAGCTCCTCGGCCGCCTCGACCGGCTCGATGTCGAGCCCGTCCTCCTCGTCCGCAGGGAGCATCAGGCGGGACTTCAGCTCGAGCAGCGCGGCTATGAGCACGAGGAACTCCGTGGCCGCTTCGAGATCGAGCTCACCGGCGCGCTCGAGGTGCTCGACGTATGCGAGCACGACCTCGGCGAGATCGACCTCGAGGAGGTCGATCTCCTCCTTCAGCACGAGCGTCAGGAGCAGGTCGAACGGCCCGTTGAAGACCTCGAGGTCGAGGTCGAGCGCGGCGATTGCCATCGCCGGGGAGAGTAGACGCGGACCCGGTCAGAGGTGCGCGCCGAAGTCGGTCGCCCAGATCGTCCACACGAGCGTGGCGAGGAGCACGATCAGCAGCGGGCGGACCAGTGGGCGGTCGAGCGCCTTCATACGCCTGTGATCGGCGTCACAAGCTATTTCTTTAGCGCAGCGGCCGGACGCGGGTGGGGTCAGACCCCTTGAGTCGACCGCACTTAAGGGGTCAGACCCCTTGAGTCGACCGCACTTAAGGGGTCTGACCCCTTGAGTCGACCGCACTTAAGGGGTCTGACCCCGCCGGCCCAGCCCCATCGCGAAATGCACGTCCGCCATCACCGGCACGGCGATCTCGCGCGCACGGTCCGCGCCGCGCTGAAGCGTCTGCTCGAGCGCATCCTCGTCCGCCCGCAGCCCGCGATAGCGCTCCCGCACCGGGCCCAGCAGCTCGGCGACCGCCCCGCCCACGGTCTGCTTGAAGTCGCCGTACCCCTGGCCCGCGAACTCGTGCTCGACCTCCTCCGGCTCGACGCCGCGCGCGACCGCGTAGATCTCGATCAGGTTCGTGATGCCGGCTTTGTCCGGAGCGCGCACCACATCGCTGCCGGAGTCGGTCTGCGCGCGCTTGACCTTCTTGATGATCGCCTCGGGCTCGTCGTCGATATAGACGAGGCCCGCTTCGGTGCCCCCGGTCGTGGACATCTTTGCCTCCGGGTTCTGGAGGTCCATGATCCGAGCGCCCGTCGTGGGGATCACCGCCTGAGCTTCGACGAAGACCTCCCCGTAGGTGGAGTTGAAGCGGCGCGCGATCTCGCGCGCAAGCTCGAGATGCTGGCGCTGGTCCTCACCGACCGGCACCTCGTCTGTCCTATAGAGCAGGATGTCCGCCGCCTGGAGCACCGGATAGAGGAACAGGCTCGACCGGACAAGCTCCTGCTCACGCGCGGCCTTGTCCTTGAACTGCGTCATGCGCTGGAGGTCGCCGTAGGCGGTCACGGAGCACAGGAGCCAGCACAGCTCGGAGTGCTCCTTCACGTCGGACTGGCGGAACAGGATGCAGCGCTCCGGGTCCAGCCCCGCTGCCATCAGCATCGCGGCCGTGTCGTAGACGTAGCCCGGCAGCGCCGCCGCGTCGTAGGCGACGCTCGTCGCGTGCAGGTCGACGATGCAGTAGATCGCGGGATCGCCGCGCTCCTGGCCGTCCAGGTAGCCGCGGATTGCCCCGATGTAGTTGCCGAGGTGCTTGCGCCCCGTCGGCTGGATGCCGCTGAAGATGCGCACGGGGCGGCCAGTCTAGGTACCGACCAGCACCTTCACCCACGCCACCGCGTTATTGGCGAAGCCCTTGAGGTTCCAGGGCGGCTCGAGCGGCTGGGTATGCCCGGCGCTGTCGGTGGCCCTCGAGCAGAGCTCGTGCTTCCCGGGCTCGGCGTCCCACTCGTAGCTCCAGCGCCGCCAGGCGTACGGCCCCTGGGGCGGGTCAACGACAGCTGCGTCGAAGGTCTCGCCGCCGTCGGTGGAGACCTCGACGGCCTCGATTGGCGCCTGGCCGGACCAGGCGCGTCCGCTCAGCGTCACCGGGCCCGGCTCGAGGCGGCGCTCGCGAGTGAGGAAGTCCGGCACGCCCGGCGGGATCATCAGCGACCGCGGCTGCATCCGCGTGACCGGCTGGCCCGGCTCGCCGTCCGCGTCGTACAGCCGGTAGCTGACGGCGTTCTGGTAGCCCTCGAAGTGCTCCTCCAACACGGTGATCCTGGTCAGCCACTTCACGTTCTGCATCCCGTACCAGCCCGGCACCACCAGTCGAAGCGGGAAGCCGTGTTGCGGCAGGAGCGGTGCGCCGTTCATCTCGTACGCGAGCAGAGCGTTCTCGACCTCGGCGATCGGCAGCGCGCGCTCGTAGGCCTGCGGCACGTCGCCTTCAACGCCCCTGTCGACGCCGGTGAACAGGACTTCGACGGCGCCGCCCGACGGCCCGGCCTCCTCGAGCAGCGGGGCGAGCGGCGTGCCGCCCCACTCCGCCGTGCCCACCGCCTCCGTAAGCCAGGGCTGGCTGACCGGGCGCGGCTCGAGGAGGGCACGCCCGTTGCCGGCGCACTCGAACGTGATGGGCTCCGCGACGCGGGGCCGTTCACGGAGCGCCCCGAGGGAGAGCGTCATCGGCTTCTCCACCGCCCCGCTCACCTCCAGGCGGAATCCGTCCGGGTCGACAGCCGGGATGTCGTAGTGGATCAGGAGGTAATGGAGGCCCGGCGGTGTTACGTCGTACCGAAGGGCCTCGAGCGGCAGGGCGTGGTTTCGCGCAGCGAGCCGCAACTCGCCGGGAGTGATCCCGAGTTCGGCGACCGTGCCGGCCGGCGCGAAGTCCATGTGCGGACTCTAGCTCTGGAAGATGCCGCCGTCGAAGTCGGTGAAGCCGAGGAGCACCGAGAACAGGGCGATGAGGACGATGCCAATCGCGACCCAGAACGCGATGCGCGCGCCCGACACATACGCGTAGCCCGCGGCGACGAGGCCGACGACCAGGCCGAGCGGGAAGAAGATCAGCATGCCGACCGCGGCGGCGATGACGAGGACGACCGCCGCCTGGCGGTCGCGCCGGCGCGAGAGGTCGCGCTCCTGCGGGGCGATGCCGCCGAGGCCGCTCATGTCTCTCGGGTGCCCGCGGTCACCGGAACCCAAACGACGGGCAGTGAGGGTGGTTCGGGCGGGGGGTTCTCCGCTTTAGCCGCGTAATACACGGTGACGTCGACAAACACCCCCTCGGACAACCCCCTCACCGCCGTCGTTGACACCCCCGCCTGACCGGCGCGGCGACGGCGGGATCAGTCGGCTGCCGGCCGCCAGCGGACGACCGGCCGCTTCGCCGCCCCGGCCTCGTCCAGGCGGCGCACCGGGGTGGTGTGAGGTGCGGTGCGGGCCACCTGGGGGTCCTCCTTCGCCTCGTCCAGGAGCGCACGGACCACGTCGGCGAAATGGTCCAGCCGCTCCTTGGTCTCGGTCTCGGTCGGCTCGATCATCAGCGCCTCGTCCACGAGCAGCGGGAAGTACACCGTCGGCGGGTGGACGTCGTGGTCGAGCATCCGCTTTGCGATGTCGAGCGTCTTGATGCCGAGCTTGTCCTTGGCGCCGCTGCCGGAGATGACGAACTCGTGCATACAGGTGCGGTCGAAGGCGATCGGGAGGTATTCCGCCACACCCGGCTCAGCCATCAATGCCTTCAAGTAGTTGGCGTTCAGCACGGCCACTTCGGACACGTCCTTGAGCCCGTCCGACCCGAGCGAGCAGATGTACGCGTACGAGCGCACGAACACGCCGAAGTTCCCCTGGAAGCCGCGCAGCTTTCCGATGGACCGCGGCCGGTCGATGTCGAGGTCGAATGCATCGTCGCGCCGCACCACCTGCGGGATGGGCAGGAACGGCTCGATCCGGTCCGAGCACGCGATCGGCCCCGCCCCGGGCCCGCCGCCGCCGTGCGGCTGCGTGAAGGTCTTGTGCAGGTTGAAGTGGACGATGTCGAAGCCCATGTCGCCCGGGCGCGCGATGCCCATGACGGCGTTGAGGTTCGCGCCGTCGTAGTACAGCGTCGCGCCGGCGTCGTGGACGATGCTGGCGATCTCCTCGATGTTCCGGTCGAACAGCCCGAGCGTGTTCGGATTCGTGAGCATCAGGCAGGCCACATCGTCGCCGGCTTTCGCACGCAGGTCGTCGAGGTCCACGCCGCCGTCGTCCGCCGTGCCGACCTTCACCACCTCGTAGCCCGCCATCGTCACGGTCGCGGGATTCGTGCCGTGCGCCGTGTCGGGTGTGAGCACCTTCGTCCGCTGCTCGCCACGGTCCTCGTGGTAGGCGCGCGTGAGCAGCAGCCCGGCCAGCTCGCCATGCGACCCGGCACTCGGCTGCAGCGAGACGTGCGGCAGGCCGGCGATCTCGCCGAGCGCCACCTGCAGGTTCCACATCAGCTCGAGCGCGCCCTGCGCGTACTCGGGGTCCTGGAGAGGATGCAGCCGCGCGTGGCCCGGCAGCGCCGCCACGCGTTCGTGGAGCTTGGGGTTGTGCTTCATCGTGCACGAGCCGAGCGGGTAGAAGCCCTCGTCCAGGTGGAAGTTCTTCGATGAGAGCGTCGTGTAGTGGCGCACCAACTCCGGCTCGGAGATCTCCGGCAGCTCGGCCGGGCGCTCGCGGATGGCATCCGCTGGAAGGAGATCCTCGACCGACACGTCAGGCACGTCGGTCTCCGGCGCGACAAACGCACGACGACCGCTACGAGACCGCTCAAAGACCGTGACCGTGTCGTCACTCATACGCCGACTCCGGTCGCCTCGGAGGGCGCGGCGGCCGCTGGGGCGCCCGTGACGAGCTCTACCAGCCGACCAATGTGCTCCTTGGTGCGCCGTTCTGTGACGGCAATGAGAAGCCCGTCTGAATACTCGGGGTACTCGCGCGCCAGCCGGTATCCGGGGTTCAGCCCGGCAGCCCGGGCGCGCTCGAAGGCGGCATCGAGGTCCGGCACCCGCACCGCAAACTCCCGCACGACCGGCCCCGGGTTGATCGCCTCGAGCCCGAGCGCCTCGCGCGCGTAGTGCGTGCGCCGCAGCAGCAGCTCGCCCAGCTCGACAAAGCCGCGCTTGCCGAGCCATGACAGGTAGATGACCCCGGCGAGCGCGTTCAGCGCCTGAGCCGTGCAGATGTTGTGCGTGGCCTTCTCGCGGCGGATGTGCTGCTCGCGCGTCTGGAGCGTCAGGACGAAGCCGCGCCGCCCGTCCACGTCGCGCGTCTCGCCGGCGATCCGTCCGGGCATCTTGCGGATGAAGCGCTCGTCGGCCGCGAAGAACCCGAACGAGGGCCCGCCGAAGTCGAGCCGATTGCCGAGCGTCTGGCCCTCGCCCACGCACAGGTCCACCCCGAGCTCGCCGGGCGGCTTCAGGATCGACAACGGGATCGGGTCCGCCGCGCACACGAGCATGGCGCCCGTGCGCTTGCCGGCCTCGGTGAGCGCCCCGAGGTCCTCGACCGTCCCCAGAAAGTTCGGCTGCTGAACGAACACGGCTGCGGTGTTGTCGTCGACGGCGGCGGCCAGCGCCTCGAGGTCCGTACAGCCCTCGTCGTCCAGCGGCGTCTCGACGACCTCCATGCCGTATCCCGCCGCGTGAGTCGCGAGCGCGGCCCGCGAGTGCGGGTGCAGCCCCCGGCTCGCCACCAGCTTCGGCCGCTTCGTCTCGAGCTTCGCCAGATACCCCGCCGCGGCCACCGCGCTCGGCCCCTCGTATACCGACGCGTTCGACACCGGCAGCCCGGTCAGCTCCGAGATCGCCGTCTGGAACTCGAACATCACCTGGAGGCCGCCCTGCGAGATCTCGGGCTGATAGGGCGTGTACGGCGTGAGGAACTCGGAGCGCGACAGCAGCGTGTCGATCAGCGCCGGCACGTAGTGGTCGTACATGCCGGCCCCGAGGAAGGTGATCTCCTCCTCGGTGCTGCGGTTGCGAGCGGCGAGCTCGGCGAGGTGCTCGTAGACCTCCTGCTCGGACCTGCCGGGCGGCAGGTCGATCTCCCGGCCGAGCCGAACGGACTCGGGGATGTCCGCGAACAGCTCCTCCAGAGAATCGACGCCGATCGCGCCGAGCATGGCGCGCAGGTCCTCTTCCGTGACTCCCGTGTAGCGGCTCATTCGGGCCTCTACGACGTTAGCTACCCGATTGCAGCAGCTCCTTGTACGCCCCCACGTCCATGAGCTCGTCCACCTCCGAGGGATCGGACAGGCGGACCTTGACCATCCAGCCCTCTCCATAGGGGTCCTGGTTGACCTTCTCCGGGCTGTCGGCGAGCCCCTCGTTTACCTCGACGATCTCGCCGGACAGCGGCGCGAAGACGTCCGACACCGCCTTCACGGACTCGACCTCGGCATAGGCGTCGTCCTTGGACACGGAGGCGCCGACCTCGGGCGGGTCGAAGAACACGACCTCGCCGAGCGCGTCCTGCGCGTACCAGGTGATCCCGAAGGTGGCCTGATCGCCCTCGATGCGCGCCCAGTCGTGCTCGGCGTAGTACTTCAAGTCCTCCGGGTAGCTGGCCTCAGCCACTGGTCTCCTTCCGGTAGAGCGGTTTCTCTCTCACCTCGGCTGCGCGCGGCTTGCCCCGCACGTCAACCTCCAACTTCGTGCCGGGCGCGGCGGCCGCCGCGGGCACGTACGCCATCCCCATGCCCACCTCGAGGCAGGGCGAGAGCGTGCCGCTGGTGACGACGCCGTCGCCGTACTGCGTGTGGACGGGGTTGTCCTGCCGCGGGATCCCGGGCCCCGTGAAGGCGAAGGGCACGAGCATCTCGGCAGGCTCGACGCCGCGGAGCGCGTCGGCGCCGATGAAGCCCGTGTCGAGCTTGCAGCACCACGCCAGGCCCGCCTCGATCGGATTGCGGTCCTCCGACAGGTCGTTCCCGTACAGGTGGTAGCAGACCTCCAGCCGCAGCGTGTCGCGCGCTCCGAGCCCCACCGGGGTCACGCCCTGTTCCAAGAGCGCGTCCCAAACGGCGACGGCGCCGTCGGGCGGGATCAGGATCTCGACCCCGTCCTCGCCGGTGTAGCCCGTGCCGCAGTCGAGGCAGTCCACGCCCGCGACCTGGACGTTCGCGATACGCATGCGCGCCGGCAGGTCGCCGCCCGCGATCCGCTCGACCGCGGCGCGCGCCTGTGGCCCCTGCACCGCCAGCATCGCCCAGCGCTCGTGCGCGTCGGCGACCTCCACGTCGAAGCCCCCGGCGTGCTCGCGGAACCAGGCGAGGTCCTTCTCGTGGTTTGACGCATTCGTGACCGTCAGGAAGCGGTCGGGCCTGAGCCGGTACGTGAACAGATCGTCCAGGACGCCGCCGTCGTCACGGCACAGGACCGAGTACTGCGCGCCGCGCTCGGGGATCCGCGAGACGTCGTTCGACAGGACCCGCTGGAGAAACTCCTCCGCCTGCGGCCCACTCGTCTCGATCTCGCCCATGTGCGAGACGTCGAACACCCCGGCGCCGGTCCGCACCGCCATGTGCTCCTGGCGAATGCCCTCGTACTGAACGGGCATCTCCCAGCCCGCGAACGGGACGAGCCGGGCGCCGGCACGCTCATGGCGCTCGAACAGCGGGGTCCGGCGACGGGTGTCGGCGGCGGGCGGCAACCGCCCGCAGGTTACCCCCTGGGGCTCAGGCGGCGACCCGCAGCGTGGGCTCGCCAGGCTGCCACGACACCGGGCACAGCTCGCCGGTCTGGAGCGCCTTCAGAACCCGCAGCGTCTCCTCCGGGTTCCGGCCCACGCTGACGTTGGTCACGCTGGCGTGCCGCACGACCCCATCCGGGTCGATGATGTAGGTCGCCCGCAGGGCGGAGCCGTCGTCGTAGTTGAGCAGGCCGTAGAGGCGGGTCAGCTCCTGACTCGCGTCGGCGATCACCGGATAATGGATGTCCGTGAGGCCCCCGGGCTCGTCTCGAGCCAGGCGCGGTGAACGTGCCAGGTGTCCGTGCTCGCGGCCACCACCCTGGCGCCCTCGATGGCGAACTCGCCCTCCAGCTCGGCGAATCCGCGCAGCTCGGCGGGGCAGATGAACGTGAAGTCGCGCGGATAGAAGAAGAGCACTGTCCAGGACGTGCCTGCGCGGCCGATGTCAATGGACACCGGGGCGGGCTCCTCCCTGACCTAGGCGTCGACGATGACAGGCGGCGCGGGGTCGCCGACCTTGACCGTCACTCGGTACCTCCATGTGGTGAGCCATTGCTGTACGGGGCGGACGCCTCGGCGGCGCGCCTGCACTGGTCCACGGCGCCGGCGAGGCCAAGCCAGCCCGAGAAGGGGAGATCGGGCGTATGCTGGGCGCGGAGAACGCCGCGAACGCCGTCCGGCTCCAGGACAAGCTCCACGAGCGCTGTGACGGATTCGGCTGCTGACCTCATGCGACGATGGTGGCGTGCCCCGCCCCTTGTCGCGTCGGGGACACCCCCGAACACAACCCCGATCATTGATGGACTCGCCAACCGCCACGGATCACCCCGACCTGCTCGAACGCGAGGCGGAGCTCGACGCTCTCGATCAGGCGCTTACTGGAGCACTCGAGGGTCGCGGCAGCGTGGTCTCGATCGAAGGCCCGCCGGGAATCGGCAAGTCCAGGCTGCTCGCGTCCTGCCTGGACCTGGCCCGGCAGCGGGACATGTACACCATCTCGGTACGCGCGACCGAGCTCGAGCGGAGCTATCCGTTCGGCGTGGTGCGCCAGACGGCCGACTCGGTGCAGCTCGACAAATCGGATGAGGAGCGGGCGGCGCTCTTCACCGGCGCCGCGAAGCTTGCTCTGCCCATCCTCGACCCAGGCAGCGCCGAGGAGCTTGACAGTCCCGAGCTCATGTACCAGCGCCTCCACGGTTTGTACTGGGTGATCGCCAACCTGGCCCGGGATCGCCCCCTTCTGATCTGCATCGACGACGCGCAGTGGGCCGACGAGGCGTCGATGGCGGCCAAGCGCTTCCTGAGCTTGCGGATCGCCGACCTGCCGATGGTGCTCACCCTGGCTGTGCGGAGCGCAGAGGTCGGGCCCATCGCCGTCCCGCTCGCCGAGATCCTCGCCGACCCCGCCACGGTCTCGATCCGCCCGGGCCCGCTCTCCACCGAGGGCGCGGCCCGCCGTGTCGAAGCGCTGCTCGGCTCGAGCGACACGGCCTTCGCGGCGGCCTGCCATCACGCGACCGGTGGCAACCCCTTCCTGCTCGAGCAGCTCGTCAGCGAGGTGCGCGCCGAGGGCATCGAGCCAACCGCCGCCAACGCCGAGCGGGTGGCATCACTCGGGCCGGACACGGTCCGCGCGTCGGTGCTCCTGCGCCTCGAGCGGCTGCCGAGCGCCGGCGGACCGGTGGCGCGCGCGCTCGCCGTGCTCGGCGAGCACGAGGTCGCGCTGCGCGACGTGGCTGCGCTGGCCGAGGTGCCCGAGGACGCCGCCGCGGAGGCGCTTGCGGAGCTGGAGCGTGCCGGCC
>JBKPME010000097.1:0-15114 GCA_046731915.1 Actinomycetota bacterium | reverse complement strand
ACGAATCGCTCGACCCGCGGCGGCTCCTACCTGTGCCACCACTCCTACTGCCGCCGCTACCGGGTAGCCGCCCGCAACTCATTGCAGCCCGAGTCGACCACAGGCAACACCGGCTTCCGCTGCGCGAGCGACGGCTGAGGGAACGCCTCAAGTCGGCACGACTAGTGCCGCACATACAACCCTAGAGCGAGCCCGCGTCGTACGCGGGCCCTCTCTCAAATCGCAAAGATCGACGCACGATGGGCCGTGCGGACGCACAGACGGTCGAGGAAGATCTGCGCCTGTTGTCCGCCGATGCGATGGCCGAGGTTCCGCTTCAAAAGCGGACTCTGAGGATGGGCGGTGCCCGGCTCGAACGGGCGACCTCCTGCTTGTAAGGCAGGCGCTCTACCAGCTGAGCTAACCGCCCAGACGGGCGAGTCTAGTATCCGCCACTTGAACGCCCGGCTTTTTTGGAAGACCTTCCTCGTGCAGGCCATCGTGGTGGCTATCCCATTCGCGATTCTCGGCCTCACGCTCGACGACAGCCTCTTCGACGACTGGGGTTGGCTGGTCGGTCCGATTCTCTGGCTGGCCTGCTCTACGTTGACCGGCCGAATCCTGGCGCTGCCGCTGGCCTACGTCCTCTTCTCAGCGGTCGCCGGGGGAGTGGCAGGCCTCTTGGTGATGCTGGCAACGAGCCACCTCCCCGGCCTCCTTGCCGCCCTGCTGGTCTTTGCCGCATCGTGCGGGAGCTACGACACCGGCGTCGAAGCCGAGCCAACGGCCGGCCCGTCTGCCGACCGACCGGCCTGAAATAGCCCCGACGAGAATCGAACTCGCTCCCCGAGCTTGAAAGGCTCGTGTGCTCAAACCGTTACACCACGGGGCCATTGCACCAGCGAACTGGGTTCGATTGTAGGCAGCGAGATCCGTCCGGCTCGTCCACGAACATGTGTTCGTGCGAGCGAAGCTGGCGGGACAGGAGGAGGCGAGGCGTCTCCGTGCCGAGGGCTGTCTCTTCGGCAGATCAGCCGCGAACTTGGGGTGTCGCTCTCATCCGTCAGCATCTGGACGCGCGACATCCTGAAGCCGGTCCTGGCACCGGTGTCGACCGTACCCATGATCTCCTGGGAACCGCCTCAACTTTGCAACGGCTGCGGGCGCATCCTCCTTGTCTCGGATTTCCACATTGGACAATCGAGATGTAAGGACTGTCGCCGCGAATACATGCGCCAGCGCGGCGACCTTCACAGGCAGCAAACCCGACGCGCCCGCGACAAGCGACGGGCTGTCGCTCGGGAATACGTGATCCAGCTGCTGCTCTCAGGCTCGTGCGCCGACTGCGGGTTAGCGGATCCCGCCGTCCTGGAATTCGATCACGTCGGCCCAAAGCTGATGGAGGTCGGCAAGATGGTCCGGGAGGCTTATCGGCTGGAGCACATCAAGCAGGAGATCGCAAACTGCGAGCTCGTGTGCGCGAACTGCCACCGCCGGCGGACCTCGCAGCGTATCCGGTCATGGCGGGTGGATCCCGACTGGAGGAGCTCGCAGAGCACGCGGCCGTCGCGGTCTCGCAATCTCCTTTCCTCCTTGAGTACCTTCGGCGGACTCCATGCGTCGATTGCGGATAGCGGGACCCCGTGGTTTTGGATTTCGACCACATAGGCGTCAAGCACTGGGGTGTGGTGCAGCTCGCGGAGCGAGAGTCCTCGATCGCGAACTTGGAACGGGAGATTGCGGAATGCGAGGTCCGGTGCGCGAACTGCCATCGCCGGCGGACAATCGTCCAGCAGTCGCACTTTTCGCAATCATCTGATTACGCCCCCGTAGCTCAATGGCTAGAGCAAGCGGCTTTTAACCGCAAGGTTGGAGGTTCGAGTCCTCCCGGGGGTACTAGAGCAGCGCTTGGACGCCCGGGTCGTGCTTCGCGGAGAGGACGGCTTCCAGCAGGCCCGGGAAGCGTTCGTTCAAGTCGTCCTCGCGGAGGGAGAGGAGGCGGCGGCGGCCTTCGGGGCGGGTTCGGACGACGCCGCTTTCACGCAGGACGCGGAAGTGGTGAGAGAGGGTTGCTTTCGAGAGGCCCAGCTCGAAGGTGCCGCATGTGCACTCGTCGCCGTCGGCCAGCTTGCGGACGATTTGGAGGCGCGCCGGGTCGCTCAACGCGTGGAGTACGGCCGGGAGCTCTAGCTCCTTGCAGGATGGGTGGTGGGGCTCTCTCATGCCGACGCCGCTGACAAGACTGTAGTTGAGAGTTCGACGATTGTCTAAATCAATGACGGAAGTGGCGACGCGCCGTGAAGACCATCGCCACGCCCGCCGCGTTGCAGGCCTCGATGACCTCCTCGTCGCGCACCGATCCGCCCGGTTGGATGATCGCGCGCACGCCGGCGTCGATCGCCAGCTGCGGCCCGTCCGCGAACGGGAAGAACGCATCCGACGCCAGCACGGCCCCGTCGAGCTCGTGCTCGGCGGCGCGTGCCTTCTCGATTGCGATCCGCACCGCGTCCACGCGGCTCATCTGGCCGGCTCCGATTCCAACCGTACCCAGCCCGCGCGACAGCACGATCGCGTTCGAGCGCACGTGCTTGCAGACTCGCATCGCGAACAGCAGCTCGCCCCACTCCTTCTCGCTCGGCTTGGTCGTCGTAGCCACCTCCATGACCTCGCGCTCCTCGAGCCCCGAGTCGCGGTCCTGCACCAGGATCCCGCCGCGCACCCGCTTCATGTCTGGCTCCGCGACGGGCACGGTGCGCCGCTCTTGATTCTCGAGCAGCCGCACGTTCGGCTTCTGCTGCATCACCTCGAGCGCGCCGTCGTCGTAGCCCGGCGCGAACACCGACTCGACGAACATCGCGTTCAGCTTCTCCGCCAGCTCCCGGTCCACCGTCCGGTTGAAGCAGAAGACGCCGCCGAAGGCGCTCTGCGGGTCGGTCGCCACTGCCTTCTCGAAGGCCTCTCCGAGCGAGGCGCCCACGGCTGCGCCGCAGGGGTTGTTGTGCTTGATGATCGCCGCCATCGGCAGCTCGAAGTCCTCCACCAGCCGCCGCCCTGAATCCAGGTCGAGCAGGTTGTTGAAGGAAAGCTCCTTGCCGTGGATCTTCGACACCATCGACATCAGGTGCGTACGAGCGCCGGCCTCCGCGTAGAACGCTGCCCGCTGGTGCGGGTTCTCTCCGTAGGTGAGGTCGAGCACCTTCTCGAACGTGCGCGTGTACTGCCCTGGGAAGTCGCCCTCGCGCTCGGCGAACCAGCGGGCGATCGCGGCGTCGTAGCGGGCCGTGTAGGCGAACGCCTCCATCGCCAGGCTCTGGCGCGTGCGGAGCGACAGGAGGCCACCCGACCCCTCCAGCTCAGCGAGCACCGCGTCGTAGCTCTCCGGCCTTACGACCACCGCAGAGAATGCGTGGTTCTTCGCCGCTGCGCGGATCAGCGTCGGACCACCGATGTCGATGTTCTCGACTACCTCGTCCTCCTCCACGCCGCGGAGCGCGGCCACGCGCTCGAAGGGATAGAGGTTCACGCACACCAGGTCGATTGGATCGACCGAGTGCTCGCGCAGAGTCTCGACGTGGTCGTCATCCGAGCGGACTGCGAGCAGCCCGGCGTAGATCCGCGGGTTGAGCGTCTTCACGCGCCCACCGAGGATCTCCGGGAAGCCCGTGTAGTCCTCCACCGACCGCGTCTCGATCCCCTCGGCAGCCAGCTCGCGCGCGGTACCGCCGGTCGAGACGATCTCCACGCCCAGCGTTGCGAGCCCGCGCGCGAAGTCCACGAGCGCGCGTTTGTCGGACACGCTGAGGAGCGCCCGACGGATCCGCACCTCGCCGGGCGCAACGACGCCGGCCGCGGGCTGCTGAGCCTCAGCCATCCGACTCCACGCGCACGAGCCGCGGGTTGTCCGGGTCGATCGACACGCGGCCTGCCGCGATCAGCCGCACGGCCCGCGGAAGGAGCCGGTGCTCGACCTCGTGGAAGCGCGCGTCGATCGCCTCGATCTCCCCCTCGTCCATCGCCTCGATGCCGCGATGGTAGGGAAGCTCGAAGGCCTCCTGCAGGATGATCGGCCCGCTGTCCATTCCCTCGTCGACGAAATGGACCGTCACGCCCGCGATCTTCACGCCGTAGTCGAGCGCCTGCGCGATCGCGCGGAGGCCCGCGAACGACGGGAGAAGCGCCGGGTGGATGTTCACGATGCGGCCGGCGAAGCGGCGGATGAAGCGGGCCGTGAGCAGCTCCATGAATCCCGCCAGCACCACCAGCTCGACATCCCGCCCCTCGATCCACGCGGCCAGCGCCGCGTCGCGCCTTTCGCGGTCGGGTTCTTCGGCGAGCGAGAACACGGCAGTATCGAGGCCCGCAGCCTCCGCCCGCTCGAGCCCGCGCGCGTCCGCCCGGCTCGACGCGACCCCGGCGATCTCGATCGGAGCGTCACGGAGATCATCGATCAGCGCCTGCAGGTTCGAGCCCTCGCCCGAGATCAGCACTGCGATCCGAAAGCTCACGCGGCGACGCGCAGGACCGGATACGGGCCGTCCGTCGTCTCGATGCGGCCCTCCTGGATGAGCTCATCCACGCGCGCGAGTATGTCGGCTCGCCTCATGTGCGACGACACGCCGTACGCGGGCAGGCCGTCGTAAGAGTTGCGCTGGATCTTCTTGCTGCGCGAGCCGTGGAGAATCTCCGCACATGTGGTGCGGCCGACCGCCGGGCGCGCGCCGCTCGCGATGGCGATGATCGCCTCGTCGAGGTTGCCGATCTCGACCGGGTCCGGCGGCGGGGCGGCGAGCGTGAGTGTGGGGTCGCAGATGTCGCAGCAGCCTGCGCCGGCTGCGGCCGCAGCCGGATCGCCGAAGTGGCGCAGGATCGCTGTGCGCCGGCAGGCGCTCTCCTCGACGTACGCCCAGATCTCGCGGTACTGGCGCCAGCGGGCGCGTGCGCCCTCCTCGATCGAGGTCCGGCAGAGCGCCGCCGCGCGGCCGTCGAAGCGTCCCGTCACCCGCCCGGCGACACGGTCCGGGGCCGACGGCGACGGTGCGATCACCCCAGCGCGCGTGAGATGGCCGATCAGCGCGCGCAGGCGCTCGCCGTCGCCGCGCAGGTCGCGCGCGAGCTCCACCGCGTCGAGCGAATAGCGGCTGTCGCCGTCGGCCGCGGCGATCAGGCGGTCAGCCAGCCAGCCCGGCAGGCCCGGGTCGACCTCCTCACGCTTGATGAAGTGCACGTGGAGCGCCTTGTCGCGGTTCTCCGCCAGGAGGAGCGCTCGCGCGGGCGCCCCGTCGCGCCCAGCGCGGCCGGCCTCCTGGTAGTACGCCTCGAGCGACGCCGGCACGCTCGCGTGCACCACGGTCCGCACGTTCGGCTTGTCGACGCCCATCCCGAATGCGTTCGTGGCGCAGATGACGCGCACGTCGTCGGCGAGGAAACGCCGCTGCACCTCGGCGCGATACGCGCGGTCGAGCCCCGCGTGGTACGCCACGGCCTCCTCCCCCAACGTCGCGCTCAGCTCGCCGGCGATCTCCTCCGCGCCCGCACGCGTGCCCGCGTACACAATCGCGGGGAGCGCGTCCTCTACGCGCAGCGCCTCCGCGAGCATCGCCCGCTTCTCGTGACCGCCCGGTCGCGCCACGGCGAACCTGATGTTCGGCCGGTCGAAGCCTGTGGCCACACGAAGCGGATCCCGCAATCCCAGCCGCCGCACCACGTCGCTCGCCACGCGCGGCGTGGCGGTTGCCGTGGAGGCCACGACGGCGGCCGCGTCCAGCATCCGCGCGGCGTCTGCGAGCCGGAAGTAGTCAGGCCGGAAGTCGTGTCCCCACTGCGACACGCAGTGCGCCTCGTCCACCACGAACAGGCCCACGTCGGCGCCCCGCATCCGGTCGAGGAACCCGATCGCCGCGAAGCGCTCAGGCGCCACGTAGAGCAGCTTCAGCTCGCCCTCGACCGCACGCTGGATCGCATCCGCGTTGGCGCCGCCCGCCTGCTGCGCGTTGACGAGCGCCACTCGTTTGCCGAGCCCGCGCGCGGCGAGCGCCTCGACCTGGTCCTGCATGAGCGCCACGAGCGGCGACACGACGACGGTCAGGTCGTCCCTCAGCAGCGCCGGCAGCTGGTAGCAGAGCGACTTCCCGGAGCCCGTCGGCATCACGACCATCACGTCGCGATCGGCGAGCGCGGCCTCGCACGCCTCGCGCTGGCCGGGCCGGAAGCCGGCGAAGCCGAAGTGCCGATGCAGGGCGCCCTCGAGGTCCATGGGGAAGGCCACAGTAACGTCGCACCCGGCGGTAGGACCGGGCCCGAACCGATCCGTTACACAGGTACCGAGCTGTTTACGACCGGCAGCTCCTCGAGCGCGTATTTGCCGCTCGCGGCCTGGGTCCGCTCGAGCGGGTACTCGCCCGAGAAGCAGGCGTCGCAGTGGGTCGCGCGCGTCGAGCGGATCGCCTCGTAGACACCCTCGAGCGAGAGGTAGCGCAGCGAGTCGCAGCCGAGCTCGGCGGCCACCTCCGCCTCGGTGCGGTCGTGGGCGACCATCTCCTGCGCCGTCGACATGTCGATCCCGTAGTGGCACGGATGGCGGATCGGCGGGGCCGAGATGCGCATGTGGATCTCAGTCGCGCCCGCGTCGCGAAGCATCTGCACGATTTGCCGCGTCGTGTTGCCGCGCACGATCGAATCGTCCACGACCACGAGCCGCTTGCCCGCCACCACCTCGCGCAGCGGGTTGAACTTCATCCGCAGGCCATGCTTGCGCAGGTCCTGGCCAGGCTGGATGAACGTGCGTTGCACGTAGCGGTTCTTGATCAGCCCGTCGTCGCGCGGGATGCCCGACGCCTTCGAGTACCCGGCAGCCGCCGGGTTCCCCGAGTCCGGGACGGAGATCACAACGTCTGCCTCGACCGGCGCCTCGCGCCAGAGGATCTCGCCCATCTTGCGGCGCGAGACCTGCGTGCGGTTGCCCTCGAGGATCGAGTCCGGGCGCGCGAAGTAGATGTGCTCGAAGACGCAGAACGCGCGCCGCGGCGACTCCACCACGTGACGCGTCTCGATCCCGCGCGGTCCGAGCGAGACCATCTCCCCCGGCTCCACCTCGCGGAGCAGCTCGGCGGCGATGATGTCGAACGCGCAGCTCTCGGAGGCCACGCAGTAGTCGTCGCCCACCATCCCGAGCGCCAGCGGCCGCAGCCCGGCCGGGTCGCGGAAGGCCACGACCGAGTCCTTCGTCATCACCACGGTCGAGAAGGCGCCCTCGAGGCGCGGCACGACGTCGGCCACCGCGTCCTCGATCCGGTCGGCCTCGTGGGTCGAGAGGAGGGCGGCCATGATCTCGGAGTCCGAGGTGCCGCGGAACTGGACGCCGCGCTCACGCAGTTCCGTGTGGAGCTCAACTGCGTTGATCAGGTTCCCGTTGTGCGCGAGCGCGACCTGCCGGCGATCCGAGCGCCACACCGGCTGGGCGTTCTCCCACGCCGACGAGCCCGTCGTCGAGTAGCGCACGTGGGCGATCGCCATCTCGCCCTGGAGCGCGCGCAGCTTCTCCTCGTCGAAGACCTGCGAGACGAGCCCGAGGTCGCGCACGGTCATGATCTGCCCAGCGTGCGTGGCCGCGATCCCCGCGGATTCCTGGCCGCGGTGCTGAAGGGCGTAGAGGGCGAAGTAGGCCAGCCGGGCGACGTCGCGCTCCGGCGCGAACACGCCGAAGACGCCACACTCGTCGCGAGGCCCGTCCCGGAAATCGAGGTCTCGGTTCATCGGGCTGAGAAGTTCGAGGGTAACAACCGGCTAGGCGAACACCGACGGGATTGCGTCCCGGTGGGCCGCGCGCAGGTCAGCGACTGGAACGCTGAGCACGCGCTCGATCTCGAGCGTCTCCCCGCCCACCTCGCCGAGAATGGTGGCGCCTTCGATCGCCCCGATCGCCTCGGGGGGACCGGCAATGAGGACACCGCCCGGTCCCTCCCCGAACAGCGCCGCCTCGTGGGGGTCTGGCGTGCTTGTCTCGGATAGCGAGACGCGCGCGCCAAGCCCCCCCTCGATGCAGCACTCGGCCAACGCGCACGCGAGCCCTCCCTCGGAGATGTCGTGCGCTGTCGGCACGGCGCCGCCCCGCACCGCCCTGCGGACGCGAACAAGCGCGTCGGCGTGCGCCGCCAGATCGAGCGGCGGCAGCCCCTGGGCGAGCCGGCCGTGCAACTTCTCGAGCTCCGACCCCTCCAGCGCCGGCTCGAACATCCCCACGAGCGCGATCGCGTGCCCCTCCTCGGCGAAGGCCGCCCGGGGCACGACCGACGGCTCCGGCAGCTTGCCGACCATCCCGACGACCGGGGTCGGGTAGATCGGCCCATCGGCGCCCTCGTTGTAGAGGGACACGTTCCCGCCCACCACCGGCACGCCCAGCGCGAGGCAGGCGTCGCGCAGACCCTCCACGGCTCGCGTGAGCTGCCACGCGATGTGCGGCTTCTCCGGGTTGCCGAAGTTCAGGCAGTTCGTGAGTCCGAGCGGCTCCGCGCCTACGCAGGCGAGGTTGCGAGCGCACTCGAGCACCGCCTCGACCGCCCCGGTGTACGGGTCGCAGGCCACACGCCGCCCGTTGCCGTCGATCGACACCGCGAGCGCGCCTGAGCCTCCGTCCGGCGCGAGCACGAGCACCGCGGCGTCGGCGGCCTGCGGCCGCCTCACCGTGCGCGAGCCCACGATCGAGTCGTACTGCTCGAACACGAAGCGCTTCGATGCGATGTTCGGCGAGGCGAGCAGCGCGAGCAGAGACTCCTCGGCCGATGCGTCCTCGCCGACCCGCGCGCGCGGATCCGGATAGATCGGCTCGCTCGGCTCCTCTGGCTCGAGGTCGTACAGTGGCACGTCGTCGACGAGCGCCCCGACGGGGATGTCACCGACGAGCTCGTCGCCCTCGAATATGCGCAGGCGGCGGGTGTCCGTGACTTCCCCGATCACCGTCGCGCGCACGTCCCAGCGCTCGCACAGGCCGAGCACGTCGTCCAGCCGGCTCGGCTCGACCACGCACAGCATCCGCTCCTGCGACTCCGAGATCATGATCTCGAAGGGCTCCATGTCGGCCTCGCGCAGCGGCACGCGCGCGACGTCGATGTCGAGCCCCACATCGCCCTTCGAGGCCATCTCCGACGAGCTCGACGAGAGCCCCGCCGCGCCCAGGTCTTGGAGCGACGCCAGCAGGTCGCGCTCGAGCAGCTCGAGGCAGCACTCGACGAGCTTCGACTCCTCGAACGGGTCGCCGATCTGGACGGTCGGGCGCTTCGACTCTTCCTCCTCGGACAGCTCGGCGCTCGCCAGCACGGAGGCGCCGCCGATGCCGTCACGCCCGGTGCGCGCGCCGAGCAAGACGAGCTGGTTGCCCACCCCAGCCGCGGCGCTCCGGATCAGGCGCTCGCGCCGCGCGACGCCGACGCACATCGCGTTCACCAGGCAGTTCTGCTCGTAGGCCTGCTCGAAGTAGACCTCGCCGCCCACCGTGGGCACGCCGATCGAGTTCCCGTAGTGGCCGATGCCCTTTACGGCCCAGTCGAACAGGTAGCGCGAGCGGGGTGAATCAAGCTCGCCGAAGCGCAGTGAGTCGAGCACCGCGATCGGCCGGGCGCCCACGGCGAAGATGTCGCGCAGGATCCCGCCGACGCCCGTGGCCGCACCCTGGAACGGCTCCACCGCGCTCGGGTGGTTGTGCGACTCGACCTTGAACGCCGCCGCCAGGCCGTCGCCCACATCCACCACGCCGGCGTTCTCCCCGGGCCCCATCAGGATGTGCGGGCCCTCGGTCGGCAGGAGCCGCAGCAGCTTCTTCGAGTGCTTGTACGCGCAATGCTCAGACCACATCAGCGAGAACATCGCGAGCTCGAGCGCGTTCGGCTCACGGCCCATGCGCTCGCATATGCCGTCATACTCCGCGTCGGTTAGGCCCAGCTCCCGGTGAGGAGCGGAGGCCAAGCTCACGCAGGAACCATCGCGAGCGACTCGAAGAGCCTGCCGCCGTCGGCGGACCCGGTCAGCGGGTCCACCGCATGCTCGGGATGCGGCATGAGTCCCATCACGTTCCCGGCCTCGTTGCAGACGCCGGCCACGTCGTCCATCGATCCGTTCGGGTTCTGGCCCGCCGCGTAGCGGAGCACCACCTGCTCCTCGGGCAGCGTGCCGGGCGGCGCGTAGTAGCGGCCGGTCGTGTGCTTGACCGGGATCGAGAGCGTGTCGCCCGCCTCGCACGCACGCGTGAAGGGTGTGCCAGGGTGCTCGACGATCACGTCGACTTGCCGGCACACGAATCGAAGCGAGTCGTTCGGCAGCAGCGCTCCGGGCAGAAGTCCTGCCTCGCACAGCACCTGAAAGCCGTTGCAGATGCCCAGCACGGGTCCGCCGTCGCGGGCGAACTCGATCACGGACTCCATCAGCGGCGAGAACCGAGCGATCGCCCCCACGCGGAGGTAGTCGCCGTACGAGAAGCCGCCAGGCACCACCACCGCGTCGACGCCGCTCAGGTCGCGGTCGCCGTGCCAGAGCAGGTCCGCCTCGGCAAAACGCCGGCACGCCATGAGCGCATCGACCTCGTCACAGGAACCGGGGAATCGCACTACTCCGAACTTCATGCCGCGTCCTCCAGCTCAAGAATTTCGTACTCCTCGATCAGCGGGTTCGCCAGGAGGCGCTCGCACATCTGCGGCACCTGCGACGGGTCGTCGACATCCAGTTCGATCAGCCTCCCCACGTGCACGTTGGCCACGCCCTCAAAGCCGAGCGCGGGCAGGGCCCGTTCCACGGCCTGGCCCTGCGGGTCAAGGATGCCCGCCTTGGGCCTTATCAACACCCTCGCCCTCACCCGGAGCGTTCGAGCCACGCGGCAAAGGGCTCGGCGGTGATCCGCTCGTAGGCGTCCACGTACAGCTCGCGCGTGCGCGCGATCACGTCATCCGGCAGCGGCGGAGCGGGCGGTGTCTTGTCCCAGCCCGACGCGGAGGCCCAGTCGCGCACGTACTGCTTGTCGAAGCTCGGCTGGGCGCGCCCCGGCTCGTAGCCGTCGGCCGGCCAGAAGCGCGACGAATCCGGCGTGAGCACCTCGTCGCCCAGGACGATCGTGCCGTCCGGGCGGCGGCCGAACTCGAACTTCGTGTCGGCCAGGATGATCCCGCGCTCGCGTGCGTGCGCGGCACCGAGCTCGTAGACGGCGATCGACAGGCGGCGGAGTTCCTCCAGCAGCTCGCGATCTCCGATGATCTCGGCCGCGCGGTCGAAGTCCACGTTCTCGTCGTGCGCGCCCACCTCGGCCTTGGTCGCCGGCGTGAAGATCGGCTCGGGCAGCTGCTCCGACTCTTCGAGCCCGGCCGGAAGCTCGATCCCGCAGATCGTTCCGCTCGCCTGGTAGTCCTTCCAGCCCGAGCCTGTGATATAGCCGCGCACGACGCACTCGACGGGCACCATCTCGAGCCGCTCGACGAGCATCGCGCGCCCCCTGAACTCGTCGGGGACGTCGGTGTACGAGAGCAGGTGGTTGGCGCAGATCACCTCGGTGCGCTCGAGCCAGAAGGCCGTCATCCCGGTGAGCACCTTCCCCTTGTCGGGGATCGGCGTGGGATGCACGACGTCGTAGGTGGAGATCCGATCGCTCGCGACGAGCAGTAGACGCTCCTCGCCGGAGGCGTAGATCTCGCGTACCTTCCCGCTCGAGACGTGCGTCAGCGCGGCCGCATCGCTCACCCCGGCGAGGCTATCACCGCGGCCAGATCGAGCAGTTCCGGGGTGGCGCGATCAGCGCCACCCCGGCGTGGCGCTCAGTGAGCGCTCGCGAAGTAGCGGTCGCCCGCCGCGACTGCCACGCTCTGGCCGGTGGTGAAGTCGCGTACGACCACAACCCCCTCGACAACAACGGTCAGGGTGCCGTCGCACGTGTCCTCCGTCAGCCACTTGGTGCCGCGCACTGATCCGGACGAGTAAAGCCCGCGTGTGCGGAAGCGACCGCTGCCGCTACCCCAGAGGCGCCGTCTGCGGGAGAGGACCGACGCCTGGGCGTTGCCGGACGTCTTCGTCGAACACCCGAACAGATCGCCGCGGAGGATGAGGTCCGTGAGGCCGCCCTTGTTCTTCGGCTGCTTCACCTTGAAGGTGCCGTTCCTGAAGATGCCGCGCTGAAGCTTCTTCCCGCGGCCCCGCGACGACTCGAGCTTCACCCTCCCCTTCCGGCTGTCGATCACACTGTCGACTGGCAGAGGGGCGCTTCCGTTCAAACGGACGATCCTCCCATGGCGGCCGCGACCTGGATATCGCACGACCACCAGGCCGGAGACGCGCGCCAGCCCGACCGTCTCGCCCAAAACCGGTGGCGGTGGCGACGAGACCGTGACTCCGCCGTACGAGACGTTGTCGACCAGAGTCTGGAACCCGCCTATGAACAGCCAGCCGCTGTCGTTGATCACGTCGACTCTGGTCACCGGCGCACCAGGATGGCAGCCGACCATCTCGGTGTAAGACAGTCCGCCGAAGACATCCCCGCATGAGCCCCCCCGGCTCTCCCAGTCGGGAATAGCTCCGTCCACGTGCGTCCATGTTCCAGCTGTGAGGGCTACCGGCCGCAGCTCGCCCCGACCCCCGTCGCTGAACCTGACCACGAGCCGCACGGAGCCACCGCTGCCGCCGACAGTGAAGGCCTTGAAGTCGAAGCTGGGAGGCGCAGGCGGTGCGGGACCGTCTACCCCGATAAAGCTCGCTAGCGCGGAGTCAGAAAAATCGCTCGCCGAAGTCCCGTTGACGAACAGCGAAATCGATTGCTGCTCGGTGGCGCCCGGCGGCGAGTTCGGCTCGTTGATCCAGCCCGCGGTTGCATCGCCCTGGGTGGCGAAGCTGCCGAAACTGAGTTGTGCATTTGCGGGCGCCGCGAGCGCCAGCGTGGCGCCGGCTGTGGCCAGGACGAGGGCGAGGGGGCGGAACGACAAAGGCCTACTACTGAGCATGGAATCCTTCCCATCGGGTCCGGGCTCGACTTCGTTCGAGCCAGGGGCGAGTCTGCTTGGCGGGCTTTCGGGACTTTCCCGCGCGCTCCAGCCTATGCGCGATTGTTAAAACTGGCTACCTTTTCAGCCCGCGGTCCAGATCACGACCTGTGCGCTGCGCCCACGGATGTCGACACTGTCGACGTGCTCCAGATGGCCGTTCTCGCCCTTGAGCAGCTCACGCGTCGACTCGGCCAGGTAGATCGTGTGCGGCGTGCCCTTGGTCATGCCTTCGATCCGCGAGGCGGTGTTGGTGGTATCGCCGATCACGGTGTACTCGAGCCGGCGCTCCGAGCCCACGTTGCCCGCCATGACCGGGCCGCTGTTGAGCCCGATTCCGATGCGGAAGCCGTCCGGCTCGCCCTGTTCCGCCATCCACTCGTTGAAGGCCTCGAGCGTCGGTCCGGCCATCTCACGGGACGCAGCGAGCGCGCGATCGGCGTGATCCTCCACCTCGATCGGAGCGCCGAACACCGCCATGATCCCGTCGCCCATGAACGTCACGAGCGTGCCGCCGTGCTTCAGGATCACGTCGGTCATCATCGTCAGGTAGCGATTCAGGACGTCGATCACGAGCTCGGGCGGACGGCTCTCCGAGTAGGTGGTGAAACCGCGGACGTCGCTGAAGAGAACGGTGACGACCTGTCGCTTGCCGCCTAGGCGCAGGTCCTCGTCCACGTTCTTCAGCACTTCGGCTACAACCGGCTCCGGCACGAAGCGCGAGAAGACGTCCCGCACTCGCTCGCGTTCGAAAGCGCCCAGGACGAGCGAGATCGCCAGTGCCCCCGTGACCCCCAGCAGGAGCGAGGCAAGCGGGTAGAGGAACGAGACAATCGTGCCACTGTTGAAGGCGAGCTGCACGCCCACGGCGAAGATGACCGCTGCGAGCGCGCCGTAGATCGCCGCCCGGATCGGACCGAACGTCACCGCCGTCACGGGCCCTACCAGACCCAGCAGGATGATCAGCCCGATGTTGAGCGCGTGCGGCGCCTCCTGGAGCGGGAAGTCGGCGAGAGCAGTCGCGATCGCGTTCGCCTGGACCTCCGGGCCCGGCATCTGGTCGCCCGAGCCGACCGGGGTGGCATGGGTGTCCTGGAGCGATGGGGCCACCGCTCCGACGACCGCGATCTTGCCGTCGAACAGGCCCGGCGGAAAGTCGCCCGAGAGCAGCTTCGAGAACGGCAAGTAGGTGACGGTGCCGGGATCGCCGGCGTAGTCGATCCACTCTGACCCCGTGCGATGCTGGTCCGGAAGACCCTGGAACGTCTCGACCGTGGCGATCGAGAAGCTCGTGAGCCCGTCGACCTCGTACGGCATCCGTCTGATTACGCCGTCCTCATCGTTCAGGAAGTTGCTGTTGCCGGCCCGCGCACCGATCTCGTTGAGGATCCCCTCGCCTCCGAAGACGTTCGCGCGCCCCTTCGCGTCCACCTCGGTGGTGGCGAGCACAACCCCGTCGGCGCGCTGGACAGCGCCGATCAGCGCGTTGTCGTCGCGGGGGTTGGAGGGCTCGGTGAACTGGATGTCGTAGGCGATCGCCTTCGCGCCGGCCTTACTCAGCTGGTCAATGGCCTGCGCATGCAGCCGGCGCGGGAACGGCCAGCGCTGCTGGAGATCGCCGAAGGTCACGTCGTCGATGCCGACGACCACGACGTCATCGGGCGCCCCGTTGGTCCCGCGGATGTTGAAGCGCTGGTCGACCGTGTCGAGCTCGGCGCCGTCCATTGCATTCGCGGCGTAGAGCGCGACGACCAGACCCGTCAGGGTGACGGCGACGACAGTGAAGATGATCAGGCGCAGCCGCCGCAGCGAGCGTTGCGGCCGGGCACCGTTCGAGCCAAAGTCCATCCGTCTCCAAGTTTGGCTGAAGAGAGCGCCGTTTGCACGTTCTTCGGGTTCGCCATTAGGGTCGCGCGGTGCCGTGGGTCGAGCTCCTTGCCGTATTCGCCCTGTGCCATCTGGTCGGCGACTTCGCGCTGCAGACCGAGTGGCAGGCGCAGCACAAGCGCGGCGGGCTCGGTCCTGACCCGGTCGCGCGGCGCGCGCTCGTGACCCACGTCAGCACGTACATGCTCGCCTTCCTTCCGGCATTCGTGTGGCTCTGGGACTCGCTCGGCGCCGGCACGCTCGC
>JBKPME010000096.1:0-61675 GCA_046731915.1 Actinomycetota bacterium | reverse complement strand
GGGTGGCCCGGGGGGTCGCGGCGGCTTCGGCGGCGGTCGGGGTGGCGGCGGCGGTTACGGCGGCGGTCGCGGTGGTGGCCCCGGCGGACGCGGCGGACGCGGTGGTGGCCGCGGCGGACGCGGTCAGGACGGTCCGTCGCTTCCCCAGGAGAGGCTCTGATGCTCCAGCCGAAGCGAGTGAAGTGGCGCAAGGAGCACCGCGGCCGCAGGCGCGGCTATGCGAAGGGCGGCACGAGCCTGGAGTTCGGCGACTACGGGCTGAAGGCGCTCGACCGCGGTTGGGTGACCAACCGCCAGATCGAGGCCGCTCGTATCGCGATGACCCGCAAGATCAAGCGTGGCGGGAAGGTCTGGATCAACATCTTCCCCGACAAGCCGTACACGAAGAAGCCGGCCGAGACGCGCATGGGCTCGGGCAAGGGCTCGCCGGAGGGGTGGGTCGCCGTGGTGAAGCCCGGGCGCGTGATGTTCGAGCTCTCCGGCGTGCCGGAGCCGCTGGCGCGCGAGGCGATGCGCCTCGCCGGCCACAAGCTGCCGGTGAAGACGAAATTCGTGGTCCGTGAAGGCGCTGGTCAGGGATGAAGGCTGTCGAGGTGCATAACCTTGAGGACCCGCAGCTCGTGGAGTTCGCGGACAACGCGCGCCAGGAGCTGTTCAACCTGCGCTTCCAGCACGCGACTGGCCAGCTCGAGAACACCGCGCGGCTGAAGCAGGCGAAGACGGACCTCGCGCGTGCGCTCACCGTGGCGCAGCAGCGCGGCATTGACGTAGAGACAGAGATCCGCAGGAATAGACGAACGAATGCTTGAGTCAGACGAGAACGTGAACGAAGAGGCACCCGCCGTGGACGAGGCAGCCGCGGAGCTGGCTGCGGAGTCTCCCAATCCCGACGCGCCGGCCGAGGAGGTCGCGCCAGAGGCGCCTGATCAGGTGGCCGAGGAGGTCGTGGCACCGGAGGAACCGGCGGAGGAGCCGACGGCCGAGGAGGTCGCGGGGGAGTCCACCGACGAGGCGTCGGCCGAGGACGCGGCTGCGGAGGAGCCTGTCGCGGAGGAGGCGCCAGCTGAGGAGCCTGTTACCGAGGAGCCCGCCCAAGAGGAGCCCGCCGCCGCGGAGGAAGCTGCGCCCGCCGCGGAGGAGGCGCCAGAGGACGAGCCTGCGGCCGAGAAGCCGGTCGCTGAGGAGCCCGTAGCTGAGGAGGCTCCTGCCGCGGCTGCCGCCCCCGAGGAGCCGGCCGAGCCTGCGGAGGCGCTGTCGCCAAAGGAGGCGCGCAAGCGCGCGCGGTCGGCGCATACCGGTGAGGCACGCGCCCAGCGCTCGTTCGAGGAGCGCGCTCAGGAGCGCGCGGAGCGGCGCAGCACAAAGGCGCGGCAGCGCCGCGCGTACCGCCAGAAGCAGCGCGAGCGCCGCCGCAGCGAGCCGCGCGCCGAGGCGCCGACGGCTCCGGTGGACCACGCCGCCCAGCAGGGCGCGCTCAAGGTGCGCCAGGGCGTCGTGGTCTCCGACAAGGCCGACAAGACCATCACCGTCCGCATCGACGTCGCCAGGCAGCACCGGATGTACAAGAAGATCGTCCGCACGTCGTCGACGCTGCGTGCGCACGACGAGCGCAACGAGGCGCACATCGGAGACACGGTGCGCCTAATCGAGAGCCGTCCGCTCAGCCGTACGAAGCGCTGGCGGCTCGTCGAGGTGCTGGAGAGGGCCCGTTAGGCATGATCCAGCAGGAGTCCCGGCTCAAGGTGGCGGACAACACCGGCGCCCGCGAGGTGCTCTGCATCCGCGTGCGCGGTGGCAGCCATCGACGCTACGCGGGCGTGGGCGACGTGATCGTCTGCACTGTCAAGCAGGCGATTCCACACGGCTCGGTCAAAAAGGGTGACGTAGTGACCGCCGTGGTCGTGCGCACGAAGAAGGAGTTCGGCCGCGACGACGGCACATACATCGCCTTCGACGAGAACGCCGCTGTGCTCATCGACGACGGCAACAACCCGCGCGGCACCCGCATCTTCGGCCCGGTGGCCAGGGAGCTGCGCGACCGCAACTTCATGAAGATCGTCTCGCTCGCCCCCGAGGTGCTCTGAGTATGGCCCTCAAGATCCGCCGCGACGACACCGTCCGCATCATCGCCGGCAAGGACCGCGGCCGGACCGGACGCGTCAAGAGCGTCGACCCCCAGAACCAGCGCGTCTATGTCGAGGGCGTGAACATCGTCAAGCGCCACATCAAGCCGCGCACCCTGCGCGACACGCAGCGCGCCCAGGAGCTCGGCGGCATCGTCGAGATGGAGGGACCCGTCCACATCTCCAACGTGATGCTGATCGACCCGACCTCCGGCGAGCCGAGCCGCGTAGGCGTCCGGCGCGACGGCCGCAAGCGCGTCCGCGTGGCCAAGAAGTCCGGCAAGGAGATCGAGTAATGGAAGCCTCGGCACGGGCGCAGGTCCCGCCGCGGCTGAAGGAGCGCTACGAGCAGGAAATCGCTCCGGGCCTTCAGAAGCGCTTCGGCTACAAGTCCGCGATGGAGACCCCGCGAATCGAGAAGATCACGCTCAACATGGGCGTGGGGGACGCGAAGCAGGACTCGAACGTCCTCGACGCCGCCTCCGCGCAGCTGGCGACAATCACGGGGCAGGCGCCGAACGTGCGCCGCGCGCGCAAGTCGATCGCCGCGTTCAAGCTGCGCGACGGCATGCCCGTCGGGGTGACGGTCACGCTCCGGCGCGCGCGCATGTACGAGTTCCTCGACCGGCTCACGGCGATCGCCATCCCGCGGATCCGCGACTTCCGCGGCCTGAACGCGCGCTCGTTCGACGGCCGCGGCAACTACTCGATGGGCGTGCGCGAGCAGATCATCTTTCCCGAGATCGACTACGACGCGATCGACCAGGTGCGCGGCCTCGACGTGACCATCACGACGAGCGCAAAGACGGACGAGGAGGCGTACGTCCTTCTGCGAGAGTTGGGGATGCCGTTCTCGCCCGAGGGCGCGCCCGGCGTGGCCGAGCCGGTAGAGGATGCCGACGAGGCCGCCCGTCTCGACGAGGCGCACGCCAAGGCCGAGGCCGAGGCGGCCGCGTACGAGCAGCTGAAGGAAGAGAACCCGGAGGCGTACGAGACGCCGACGCGCGACGAGGACGAGGAAGCAGAAGAAGGCGAGGCCACGCCCGCCGAGGACGGAGACCAGGGATAGGCGTAAGCCTGTTCCCCGAGGAGAAGCAACAGACAGATGGCCAAGACGTCACAGCGGGTCCGCCAGCAGCGCGGGTCCAAGTACAAGACACGGAACTACAACCGCTGCAAGCGCTGCGGTCGTCCGCGCGCGTACCTGCGCAAGTTCGGCCTCTGCCGCATCTGCGTGCGCGAGATCCAGCACGAGGGCATGATCCCCGGCATGACGAAGTCGAGCTGGTAGCCCCATGTCGATGACCGATCCCGTCGCCGACTTCCTGACCCGCGTGCGCAACGGTCTGCACGCCGATCGCGACGACGTGGAGATGCCCGCCTCGAACTTCAAGGCCGAGATCGCGCGCATCCTCCAGGAGCAGGGCTACATCGACAGCTTCGACGTCGAGGCGGCCCGCGTGGGCCGCGTGCTGCGAGTGCGCCTCAAGTACACGGAGGACCGGAAACCGGTCATCCAGGGACTCGAGCGCGTCTCGAAGCCGGGCCGTCGCCAGTACGTGCAGGCGGGCTTGGTGCCGAAGGTCCAGGGCGGAATGGGCACGATGATCGTGTCGACCTCGCAGGGCGTCATGACGGGCCACGAGGCCCGCCGCGCCGGCGTGGGTGGCGAGCTCGTGGCGAGGGTTTGGTGAGCGCACGATGAGCCGCATCGGTAAGCAGCCGATCGCCGTGCCCGACGGCGTGAACATCTCCATCGAGCCGGAGCTCGTGAGCGTGAAGGGCCCCAAGGGCGAGCTGGCGGAGCGCAAGAGCCGCGAGATCGAGGTGAAGCAGGAGGACGGCCAGATCGTGGTCACGCGTCCCACCGATCGCGGCGAGCACCGCGCGCTACACGGCCTCACGCGCAGCCTGATCGCGAACATGGTCGAGGGCGTCACGAACGGCTTCGAGAAGCGCCTGGAGATCCAGGGCGTGGGCTACCGCGCGAACCTCCAGGGCAAGAAGCTCGTGCTGGCGCTCGGCTACTCGCATCCCGTCGAGCTCGACGCCCCCGAGGGCATCGATTTCGAGGTGCCCCAGCCGACACGCATCGTCGTGCGCGGCATCTCGAAGCAGGTGGTCGGCGAGGTGGCCGCGAACATCCGCAAGCAGCGTCCGCCGGAGCCCTACAAGGGCAAGGGCATCCGCTACGAGGGCGAGTACGTGCAGCGGAAGGTCGGGAAGCGCGCATGAGTGTCAAGACCAAGCCTCAATCCAGGCTGCGCCGCCGCCGCCGCGTGCGCGCCAAGGTCCGCGGGACGGCGGAGCGGCCGCGGCTGTCGGTGTTCCGCTCGAACCGGGGCATCCAGGCTCAGCTCGTCGACGACGTGGCTGGCCACACGGTGGCCGCCGTCAACTGGACCGAGGGCGACCTCAAGGAACTGAAGACGATGGATCAGGCCAAGCGCGCCGGCGAGCTGCTCGCCGAGCGAGCGAAGGCCGCCGGCGTCGAGAACGTCGTGTTCGACCGCGGCGGCTACCGCTACCACGGACGCGTCAAGGCGCTCGCCGACGGCGCGCGCGAGGGCGGGCTGACGTTTTGACGGCATGGCTCCGGTGCGTGCACAGCCCGCCCCCTCGCCCACGGCGATCGCTACCGTGACTGATTCTCATGGCGAGTAGGGACAGGACACGCGGACCGCGCGGGGAGGGCTCGGACCTCCAGGAGCGCGTGGTCGAGATCAACCGCGTCGCGAAGGTCGTGAAGGGTGGCCGGCGCTTCTCGTTCACCGCGCTGGTCGTGGTGGGCGATGAGAAATCGCAGGTCGGCGTCGGCTACGGCAAGGCGAACGAGGTCCCGGTCGCGATCCAGAAGGGGGTCGAGCGCGCCCGCAAGAGCCTCTTCAAGGTGCCGATGCACGGCTCCACGATCACCCACGAGACGATCGGCGTGCACTCGGCATCGCGCGTGCTCCTCAAGCCCGCCTCGCCCGGTACCGGCGTGATCGCCGGCGGCGGTGTGCGCGCCGTGCTCGAGCTCGCCGGAATCAACGACGTGCTCTCGAAGTCGCTCGGCAGCCAGAACCCGATCAACCTGGTGAAGGCGACGGTCGCGGCGCTGCAGGACCTCCGCAGCCCCCAGCAGGTCGCTGAGCTGCGCGGGCTGACCGTTCGCGAGGTGCTTGGGCTTGACAGTGGCGATGGTGCCACTGAGAACGCGGTCAGCCTTACCGAAGACGGGGACAGGATTAATCCTGTCCCCGAAAGCGAGTCCGCCTGATGGCCACGCTCACGATCACCCAGGTGAAGTCGTCGAACGGCTCCAGCCGCAAGCAGCACGAAACGCTGAGGACGCTCGGTCTCGGCAAGATCGGCCGCTCGGTTGAGCGGGAGGACCACCCGACCGTGCGCGGCCTCATTCACGCGGTGCAGCATCTGGTGACGGTCGATGGCTGAACAGCATCGCTCCGATCCGGGCAGCGCCCGGCCCCTCGCGCATGACGAGCGCATCGGCCTTCACTCGCTGAAGCCGGCCGCCGGGTCGCGCAAGCCGCGCAAGCGCATCGGTCGCGGCGAGGGCTCGGGCTACGGCAAGACCTCCGGCCGCGGCCACAAGGGCGCGGGCTCGCGCTCCGGCGCCAAGCGGAAGGTGAACTTCGAGGGTGGGCAGACGCCGATCCACATGCGGATGCGCAAGCTGCGCGGACCGCACATGAAGAAGTCGATGCCGTTCGAGAAGTTCCGCACCCAGACCCAGCCGGTCAACCTGCGGGACCTCGAAGGGCGCTTCGACGCGGGGTCCGAGGTGACCCCCGACTCCCTGCGCGAGAAGAACCTCGCCACGCGCCGCGAGGTGCCGGTCAAGATCCTCGGCCAGGGTGAGCTTTCAAAGGCGTTCACCGTGCACGCCCACGCCTTCTCGAAGACGGCTCGCGAGAAGATCGAGGCCGCGGGCGGCACCTGTCAGCTGATCGAGGAGTAGCCGGGTGCTCAGGACCTTCCTGAACGCGTTCAGGGTTCCCGAGATCCGGAAGAAGCTCGCCTTCACGGCGGCGATGCTGGCGCTCTACCGGCTCGGCGCCTACATCCCCGCGCCGGGGATAAACGTCGACGCTGTCAAGGACATCGCGAACAACTTCACCGGCTCGAGCGTCCTCGGCCTCCTAAACGTCTTCTCGGGCGGCTCGCTCCAGCGCTTCGCGATCTTCGCGCTCGGGATCATGCCCTACATCACGGCGTCGATCATGCTTCAGCTGCTGACCGTCGTGATCCCGCAGCTCGACAAGCTCCGCAAGGAGGGCGAGGTCGGGCAGCAGAAGATCACCCAGTACACGCGCTACCTGACGGTTGCGCTCGCGTTCGGCCAGTCGATCGGGTACGTCTTCCTGTTCCGGACCTTCTCCACCGGCAGCGCCGACGTGGTCGAGAACTTCACCTTCGGCCGCGTTTTTGTGATCGTGATGACGCTCACAGCCGGCTGCGTATTGCTCATGTGGCTCGGCGAGCTGATCACCCAGCGCGGCATCGGCAACGGCATCTCGCTGATGATCTTCGCCTCGATCGCGTCCGGCATCCCGCACGGGATCCAGGCCTGGTGGACGAACCCGGACCAGATCTTCGTCGTGATGATGCCCTTCCTGGCGCTCGCGGTGATCGCCGCGATTGTCTTCATGCAGGAGGGCCAGCGCCGTATCCCGGTGCAGTACGCGAAGCGCGTGGTCGGGCGGCGCATGGCCGGCGGCGGCTCCACCTACCTGCCGCTGCGCGTGAACATGGCCGGCGTGATCCCGGTGATCTTCGCGGCTTCGCTGATGGCCTTCCCGCCGACGGTGGGCACGCTCACCCAAGCCAACTGGGCGCAGGAGTTCTCGACTTTCTTCAGCCCGAACAAGGCGCCGTATCTGATCGGCGAGTCGATCCTGATCATCGTGTTCACCTACTTCTACACGGCGGTCACGTTCAACCCCGTAGAGCAGGCCGACAACCTGAAGAAGTACGGAGGCTTCATCCCGGGGGTGAGGCCAGGCAGACCCACGGCCGAATATCTCGACCGCATCCTCGCCCGGCTAACGTTCCCGGGCGCGCTCTACCTCGCCGTGGTGGCGGCGCTGCCGACCATCCTGCTGAACCAGACGTCGGCCAACTTCTACTTCGGCGGAACGTCGATCCTGATCGTGGTCGGCGTCGCGCTCGACACGATGAAGCAGCTCGAAGCGCAGCTGATGATGCGCAACTACGAGGGCTTCCTCAAGTGAGCGAGCTCAACCTGGTTCTCCTCGGCCCCCCAGGTGCCGGGAAGGGCACGCAGGCCGAGCGCCTCGTCGATGACTTCGGCCTGCCCTACTACTCGACAGGGATCATTTTGCGCGAGGCGATGGCGAACGGGACCGAGCTGGGGAAGAAGGCGAAGGAGTACGTCGACGCCGGCGAGCTGGTGCCGGACGAGCTCATGAATAACGTGATCGCGGTGCGGCTCGACTCGGGCGAGGCCGACGAGGGCTTCCTGCTCGACGGCTTCCCCCGCACGATCGGCCAGGCGGAGATGCTGGACGACACGCTTTCCCGCCTCGGGCGCTCGCTGACCGCGGCGCTCTTGATCGAGGCGCCCGACGACGAGGTGGTGCGCCGGCTCTCGGGTCGCCGGACATGCGCGAATGGCGGCCACGTCTACCACGTCGAGTTCGACCCGCCGAAGAACGAGGGCGTCTGCGACCAGGACGGGTCGCGCCTCATCCAGCGCGACGACGACAAGCCGGAGACCGTCCGCAAGCGCCTCTCGGTCTACCACGATCAGACCGAGCCGCTGATCGACTGGTACGAGGACAAAGGCCTGCTGCGCCGCTTCGACGGCACGCGCTCCCCCGACGAAGTGCACGACCACATACGTGCCACACTGGCTACCAAGCGATTGGAAGCCGAGCTCTAGACGTGATCAACCGAAAGACACCCGAGGAGATCGAGAAGATGGCGGCGGCGGGCCGCGTGCTGGTCCGCTGCCACGAGATCCTCAGAAAGAAGGCCCGTCCGGGCGTCACGACCGCCGATCTGGACGAGGCCGCCGAGCGCTTCATCCGCTCGCAGGGTGCCGAGCCCGCCTTCAAGGGCTACCGCGGCTTCCCGGGCTCGATCTGCGCCTCGCCGAACTCGATGGTCGTGCACGGCATCCCGGGCTCCTACCCCCTGAACCGCGGCGACATCCTCACGGTCGACATCGGCGTGGTGCTCGACGGCTGGGTCGCCGACGCCGCAATCACCCATCCGATCGGCAACGTGACGCCGATCGCGCAGCGGCTCCTCGCCAGCACAAAGGGGGCGTTGTTCGACGCGGTCGAGCAGTGCGTGGCCGGCAACCGACTGGGCGACGTCTCGCACGCCGTCCAGACCCGCGTCGAGGGCGACGGCTTCAGCGTGATCCGCTCGCTGGTGGGCCACGGGATCGGCCGCGACATGCACGAGGACCCCCAGATCCCCAATTTCGGGGACCCCGGCACGGGGCCCGAACTCGAGGAGGGCATGGTGCTCGCTATCGAGCCGATGGTGAACGTGGGAACCCACCACGTGCGGATGGGCTCGGACAACTGGGCGGTCTACTCCGAGGATGGGTCGCTGGCCGCCCACTTCGAGCACACCGTCGCCATTATGGGGGACGGCCCGCGCATCCTCACCCCCTGGCACCTGGCCGAGCCAGAGCCGCTGCAGGCTGCTACTCTTTCCGGTCGGCGCTGAGCCGTCTCCTGGGCTCCCGCGCCGATCCTCTGTTGTCAGATACGTTCCCGATTACTCGGAGCTATGAAGGTCCGCGCATCAGTCAAGCCCATGTGCGAGAAGTGCAAGATCATCCGCCGCGGCGGTGCGGTCCTCGTCATCTGTCAGAACCCCCGGCACAAGCAGCGTCAGGGGTGATCAGTTACTTGAGACTGGATGTCGAAGTTCCCCATCAGGACGCGGGGCTGGATGCCCCGCGGAGGTAACCCTTGGCGCGCATAGCCGGCATCAACATCCCCCTCAACAAGAGGGTCGAAATTGGGCTCACGTACGTGTACGGGGTCGGCCGGGGGACCTCGAACGAGGTCCTCCAGGAGGCGGGAGTGGATCCGAACACCTACGTGAAGGACCTGACCGAGGACGAGGTTCGCAAGATCCGCGAGCGGGTGGACGACCTGCTCGTGGAGGGCGACCTGCGCCGGGAGCAGTCGCAGAACATCAAGCGCCTCATGGAGATCGGCGCGTACCGAGGTCTGCGCCACCGGCGCGGCCTGCCGGTCAATGGCCAGAGGACGAAGACGAACGCGCGCACCCGCAAGGGCCCGAAGCGCGGCTCCTCGGCCGGCGGCGGCAAGAAGAAGGTGAGGAAGCACTAGATGCCCACCTCCCGACCCACGCGCGCGCAGTCCGCGCGCATGACTTCGCTGCCCTGCGTCCTCGGGGTTCGCCGTACTAGTCGTAAAGCTTCACCCCTGCGTCCTTGGTCAGCTCGCGCTGCGCACGGCTGCGCACACATGGGCCAGAAGGAGGGCATCTAATGCCTCAACCGCGACGGCCCCGTGGACGCAGACGCGTCCGCAAGAACGTGCCCTTCGGGCAGGCGCACATCAAGACGAGCTTCAACAACACGATCGTGTCGCTGACCGACAAGGATGGCAACGTGCTCGCGTGGGAGTCCGCCGGCGGCGCGGGCTTCAAAGGCTCCCGCAAGTCCACTCCGTTCGCGGCGCAGGTCACGGCCGACGCCGCCGCGCGCAAGGGCATGGAGCATGGCCTCCAGAAGGTGGAGGTCTTCGTGAAGGGCCCCGGCTCCGGGCGCGAGACGGCGATCCGCTCGCTCCAGGCCGCCGGGCTCGAGATCACCGGGATCCGCGACGTGACGCCGCAGGCCCACAACGGCTGCCGGCCGCGCAAGAGGAGGCGGGTCTGATGGCTCGCGAAACCGGCTCCCAGTGCAAGCAGTGCCGCCGAGAGGGCATGAAGCTCTTCCTGAAGGGTGAGCGCTGCCTGACCGACAAGTGCGCTGTCGAGCGGCGGAACTACCCGCCCGGCGACCACGGTCGCGGGCGCGCGCGCCAGTCGGAGTACCGGCTGCAGCTGCGCGAGAAGCAGAAGGCCCGCCGCTATTACGGCGTGCTGGAAAAGCAGTTCCGGAACTACTACGCAAAGGCGAGCCGGCAGACGGGCGTGACCGGCGAGAACCTCTTGCGTCTCCTGGAGTCCCGCTTCGACAACGTGCTCGTGCGGCTAGGGTTCGCCGCCTCACGCCGCCAGGCGCGCCAGATGATCCGCCACGGCCACTGGCACATCAACGGCCGTCGCGTGGACATCCCCTCGTACCAGCTGAAGCCCGACGACGTCATCACCATGAAGGTGAGCGCTCCGGTCGAGCCCGTGGTACGTGACGCGACCGAGTTGACCTCCGTCGTGCCGGCCTGGCTTCAGGCCGACCACGACGGCCTCACCGCCAAGGTGCTCCGCCTCCCTGAGCGCACGGAGATCACCACGCCGGTGCAGGAGCAGCTCATCGTCGAGCTTTACTCGAAGTAGCACCGAACCCCGCGCCCGCGCCTCGCCCGGCGTGGCGCGGATACACAAGCGAAGGAAGCACCTCCCCAAATGATCGAGTTTCAGACACCCCAGATTTCCACCGAGAACGTCGAGGACAACCGCGGCACCTTTACGATTGAGCCGCTCGACCGCGGCTTCGGCTACACGTTCGGCAACTCGCTGCGCCGCGTGCTGCTGTCGTCGCTGGCCGGCGCCGCCGTAACGAGCGTCCGGATCGAGGGCGTCGCGCACGAGTTCTCGACGATCAACGGCGTCAAGGAGGACGTGACGGACATCGTCCTCAACCTCAAGGAGATCGTCTGCCGCATGCACTCCGACGCGGCGGAGATCGAGGCGCCGCTCGTCGTTACCGGCCCCGGTGACATCACCGCCGGCGACATCGACCTGCCGTCCGGCGTCGAGATCCTCAACCCCGAGACCCGCATCGCGACGCTCGAGAAGAAGACCAAGCTCGAGATGTACCTGACGATCGGCCACGGCCGCGGCTACTCGCCCGCGGAGGACAACAAGACGCCGGATCAGCCGATCGGCGTGATCCCGATCGACTCGATCTTCTCGCCGGTCAAGCGTGTGGCGTACTCCGTGGACGCCGCCCGAGTCGGCCAGAAGACTGACTACGACAAGCTCACGCTCGACATCGAGACCGACGGGTCGCTCGACCCGCAGGCCGCGCTCCGCGAGGCCGCCGAGATCCTCATCAAGTACCTGGCGATCTTCACCGACGCCGACCGCGTTGAGGCCCTGCGTGACCAGGGCGCCGCGCTGGTGGCCGGTGCGGACGGCATGGGCGACGGGGCCGGCGCCTCCGCGGGCGGGATGGACGACATCCTGATCGAGGAGCTCGAGCTGGGCGTGCGCTCATACAACTGCCTGAAGCGCGCCGGGATCCAGACCGTGGGCGACCTCGTGCAGAAGTCCGAGTCCGAGCTGGCGGCGATTCCCAACTTCGGCCGCAAGTCGATCGAGGAGGTCAAGGAGACCCTCGACGCGCGCGGTCTGAACCTGCGCGCCGGATAGGGTTCAGCGGCCATGCGCCACCAGAAGCAGCGAAACAAGCTGTCGCGTGACGCAGCGCACCGCAAGGCGCTGTTCATGAACCTCTGCCGCGAGGTCATCGACCATGAGCGAATCCAGACCACCGAGGCGAAGGCGAAGGCTGTCAAGCCCGAGCTGGAGCGGCTGATCACGCTGGCGAAGAAGGGCGACCACCACTCGCGCCGGCTCGCGATGTCCCGCCTCGGCCAGGACAAGTTCGTGGTCTACAAGCTGTTCGAGGAGATCGCGCCCCGCTACGCAGACCGAGAGGGCGGCTACGCCCGGATCCTGAAGCTGGGCCCAAGGAAGTCCGACTCGACAGAGATGGTCTTCCTCGAGTTGGTCTGAGGCTTTCTCGTCGAACGTCGGCTTTCCCGCCGGCGAACGGCAGCATTAAGGGGTGGCTCGACATGGGGGTATGGCGTCGTTGCCTCGCATACCGAGACAACCGCGCCGAGCCCCTCCTCAATGCCTGTCGTTTAAGAAGAATCAGGCCTCCGCGAAGCTCCGCAGCGCCTCGCGACCGCCGCTCGGGTACGGCGTGCCGTGGGCCAGTAGGAGGACGTCGAAGTCCAGGCGGTCCACAAGCTCGCCGAAGCCGCGCTTCAGGTCGGCCTTGTCCTTGTCGGGGTCGCCCATGTACTGGTCGGGCACGAAGCCGAGGTCCTCGCCGTAGCGGATCGCGCCGTCGGCGATGCTCAGGGCGTTCGCCGAGGGGATGTGAAGGGCGGTCTCGTCGGGGCTGAGGCCGCCGACCTGGTACGCCGTCACGGCGCCGCCCAGGAGCGGCTCGCCGAAGTCGTAGGGCTCGATCGGCGTGTCGTCGCCGAACTCGTGCATGCCGGTGTGCGGGGCCCGGATGGTCGCGCCGAAGCGCTCGGCCGCCTCGAAGCTGTCGCGCGTGTGGTGGCGGCAGGAAAGGAGGATGTGCTCGATCCCATCTACTTCGTCCGGCACCGCGTTCGGGTCCAGGACCAGCTTCAGGTCAGGCAGCCAGTACGAGCTGACCTCGATGCCGAGGTTCGGATGAACCGCTTTCCAATGCCGAATTCCGGGGGCGATTTCGTCCATGGCGGCATTCTGCAACAAATCGTGCAGCTTGCAGGAATTTCACCTGATACAAAGACGGGCGTCCTGACGCCGAATCGCCTCTCCTCCGGGTGGGGCGAGCGGGGGAACCAATGCGGCCTTCGGGCCGCGGGGGCGAATCGCCCGGGCCGTTGCCCGGGCGTAGCGCAATTCGCGCGAGCCCGTCAGCTCACCTCGTAGGCGGAACCCGACAAAAGGTTTCGAAGACGTGCAGAGGAAGGCTGTTTCCGCGCTGGTCGCGCTTGCGCTCACCTGTGGCATTGCGATGGGCGTGCCCGCCGTTGCGGGCGCGGAGGTGAAGGCGAGCGCCGCGAGCAAGCGGAGCGACATCCGCGCGCTTCAGCGCAAGGTCGGCGTGGCGGCGGACGGTGTCTTCGGCCCGATGACCGAGCGCGCGCTGAAGCGCTGGCAGCGCCGCCACGGGCTGGTGGCCGACGGCATCGCGGGGCCGCAGACGCGTGCGGCCATGGGCCTCGGCCCCGGGCCGATCCTCAAGCGCAGGCAAAACAGCTCGGGTACGCGCCGGAGCCGCGCCGGACGCCGCCACCGCTCCCACCGCGGCGGCGGCGTCAGGGCGCTGCAGCGCACGGTTGGCGTGCCGGCCGACGGCGTCTTCGGCCCGGCGACCGAGGCGGCCGTGAAGCGCTGGCAGCGCCGGCACGGGCTCGTGGCCGACGGGATCGTCGGGCCGCAAACCCGCTCCGCCATGGGCCTCGGCGACGGACCGGTGCTGAAGCGGCGGCGCGGAGGTTCCGGCGGCGGCGGAGGAGGCGGAGGCCGCCTGTCACGGCTGATGGCCGCGGCCAACCGGATCGCCCGAACGCCCTACAAGTACGGCGGCGGCCACGGCACCTACCACGACAGCGGCTACGACTGCTCGGGCTCGATCTCCTACGCCCTTCATTACGCCGGCGTGCTCCGCACCCCGCTCAACTCGACGGGCTTCATGAGCTACGGCCTGCCCGGCCCTGGCCGGCACGTGACGATCTACGCGAACGCGGCACACGCCTACATGGTGGTCGACCACCGGCGCTTCGACACGAGCGCGATCGGCGAGTCCGGCTCGCGCTGGACGAGCAAGCACCGCTCATCGTCCGGATACGCGGTGCGCCACCCGCGCGGCCTCTGAACGCGAGACAATCCCGCCGATGGGTCTGCTGTACGACTCCATCGGCAAGGACTACAACGCGGTCCGTCGCGAGGACGCGCGGATCGCGGCCCGCATCCGCGCTGCGCTTGGGAATGCCCGCACCGTCATAAACGTGGGCGCCGGCGCCGGCGCGTACGAGCCGGCCGACCTCGACGTGGTGGCGGTGGAGCCGTCGGAGACGATGATCGCGCAGCGGCCGGAGGGTGCGGCGCCCGTCGTGCGCGCGTTCGCCGAGGAGCTCCCGTTCGAGGACCAGAGCTTCGACGCTGCCATGGTCGTCCTCAGCGACCACCACTGGAGCGACCACGCGCGCGGCCTGGCGGAGCTCCATCGCGTCGCGCGGCGCGTGGTGCTGTTCACCTGGGATCCGGCCAGCGTGCACGATTTCTGGCTCGTGACGGAATATCTCCCGTGCTTCGAGGACCTGATCCCCAGGGGCTTTCGGCTCGAGCAGACGATTGAGCGCCTTGGCGGCGCTCGCGTGGAGCCGGTGCCGATTCCCCACGACTGCCGCGATGGGTTCCTGGGTGCCTACTGGCGCCGGCCGCATGCCTACCTAGACGCGCAGGTGCGGGCCGGCATCTCGGCCTGCACGCTGATGGACCGGCCGTGCCTGGAGCACGGAGTGGCCCGGCTGGCCGCGGACCTCGAGTCGGGGGGCTGGGAGCGCCGCCACGCGGAGCTCCTGGCCCTCGAGGAGCTCGACCTCGGCTACCGCTTGCTGATCCATCCACCGTAATCTCCACAAAACCGATCGACTTTCTGATACCTTGCCGCGCTCGGCAAAGTCGATTGACAAGGTGGAGAATGGTGGGCACTCGCAACCGCTCGCTTGGCGCACTGCTGAGCGGCCTGGCACTGATCGCGCTCGTCCTCGTGGCGAGCGGCTGCGGCGGCCAGTCCTCCGCGTCCGGGGACACGGGCGGCGACGGCTCTGGCGGCAAGCTCACCCTCGTGGCCTACTCGACCCCCGAGGAGGCCTACAAGGAGCTGATCCCGGCCTTCAACAAGACCTCGGGGGGCAAGGGCGTCAGCTTCAGCCAGTCCTACGCCGCGTCCGGTGAGCAGTCACGGGCGGTGGAGGGCGGCCTGGCGGCCGACGTCGTCGAGTTCTCGCTGGAGCCGGACATGACGCGGCTCGTGGATGCCGACCTCGTCGACAAGAGCTGGAACCAGAACGAGTACAAGGGCAACGTCACGAACTCGGTCGTGGTGTTCATGGTCCGCAAGGGCAATCCGAAGAACATCAGGAGCTGGGACGACCTCGTGACCGGCGACGTCGAGGTGCTCGAGCCCAACCCGTTCACCTCCGGCGGAGCGAAGTGGAACATCATGGCCGCCTACGGGGCGCAGCTCGAGAGCGGGAAGTCGCCCCAGGAGGCGGAGCAGTACCTCGCCGACCTGTTCAAGAACGTGCCGGTGCTCGACAAGAGCGCCCGCGAGTCGCTCCAAACGTTCTCGAGCGGAAAGGGCGACGTGCTGCTCGGCTACGAGAACGAGGCGATCCTGGCCCAGCAGAAGGGCGAGGACATCGACTACATCGTGCCCGACCAGACGATCCTGATCGAGAACCCGGTCGCAGCGACCAGCGAGGCCAAGGATCCCAAGCTCGCGACGGCGTTTGTCCACTTCCTCTACACGCCCGAGGCGCAGAAGATCTTCGTGGGCAAGGGCTATCGCCCCGTCGTGAAGGACACGCCCGGCGCGGACAAGTTCCCCGAGCCGGCCGACCTGTTCGACATCACGAAGTTCGGCGGGTGGAACAAGGTCAACACGGACTTCTTCGACCCGGAGAAGGGCGTGGTCGCCAAGATCTTCCAGTCACAGGGGAAGAGCACTGCCTCCGGCTAGCGCAGCCACCGCCGCAGCCCGTCCTGCGGCACCGGTGAGTCGCGGCCCGAGGACCGTCGCCATCCCGGGGGCGGCCCTCGGCCGTGGCATCGCCATCGCCTATCTGAGCATCGTCGCGCTGATCCCGCTTGCGGCCGTGCTCGTGAAGTCGCTCGAGAACGGCACCGACAGCTTCTGGACGGCCGTGACGAGCCCGCAGGCGGTCGCGGCGCTGAAGCTCACTCTGATCGCGTCGCTGATTGTCGTCGTGATCAACGCGGTGTTCGGGACGCTGATCGCGTGGGTGCTCGTGCGGGACGAGTTCCCCGGCAAGAACATCGTCAATTCGCTGATCGACCTGCCGTTCGCGCTGCCAACGATCGTCGCGGGCCTCACGCTGCTCGCGTTCTACGGCCCGGACAGCCCGGTGGGGCTGAACGTCGCCTATACACGCACGTCGGTTGCGATGGCGCTCCTGTTCGTCACGCTGCCCTTTGTGGTGCGGGCCGTTCAGCCGGTGCTGCTCGAACTCGACCGCGAGATGGAGCAGGCCGCCGAGTCGCTGGGCGCTGGCCGGCTGACCGTGTTCCGCCGGATCATCCTGCCGAACCTCCTGCCCGCGATCCTCGCCGGCGGTGGGCTCGCCTTCGCGCGGGCCGTCGGCGAGTTCGGCTCGCTCGTGTTGATCACGGGCAACCTCCCGTTCAAGACGGAGGCGGCCTCGTTCTTCATCTTCGGCCGCGTCGAGAGCGGCGACCCGGTCGGAGCCTCCGCGGTCTCGGTCGTCCTGCTTGTGATCGCTCTAGTGGTCCTGCTGATCTTCGGCTGGCTCTCGAAGCGGGCGCTGCGGCATGAAGAGTAAGTTCGCGCTGCGCCTCCTCGCGCTGGGTTACCTGGCGCTCCTGCTCGGCATTCCCGTCGGGCTCGTGTTCGTGAACGCGTTCCAGGACGGGATCGCCGCGGCGTGGGAGGCGGTCACGACGCCCGAGGCGCAGCACGCCTTCTACCTGACGCTTCTCATGGTGGCCGTGGCGGTGCCGCTCAACACGATCTTCGGCGTGCTAGCTGCGCTCGCGATCGTGCGCCAGCGGTTCCGCGGCCGGGCGCTCTTCAACGCGGCGATCGACCTTCCGTTCGCGGTCTCGCCGGTTGTCGTGGGGCTCGCCCTCCTGCTCGTCTACGGCCGGCGCGACGGCTGGGTCGGCCAATGGTTCGCCGATCAGGGCATCCAGATCATCTTCTCGACGCCGGGAATGATCCTGGCGACGATGTTCGTCTCGCTGCCGTTCGTCGCCCGCGAGGTGATCCCGGTGCTGCGCGAGATCGGCACCGAGCAGGAGCAGGCGGCGGCCACGCTGGGCGCCGGCCCCCTCCAGACCTTTTTCCGCGTGACGCTGCCGGCGATCCGTTGGGGGGTGGCCTATGGCGTGGTGCTGACGACCGCGCGGGCGCTCGGCGAGTTCGGCGCGGTGAGCGTGGTGTCGGGCAAGCTGTCCGGGCAGACCGAGACCGCCACGCTGTTCGTCGAGAACCGATTTCAGCGCTTCGACGAGACCGGCGCCTACGCTGCCGCGGTGGTCCTGGCCCTCCTCGCGCTCGGGACGCTCCTGATGATGAATCTGATCAAGCCCAAGGAGGCCGAGACATGAGCATCGTCGTCGACTCGGTGTCGAAGCGCTTCGGCGAGTTCGTGGCGCTCGACGACGTCTCGCTTGAGGTGCGCGACGGCTCCCTCACCGCCCTGCTCGGCCCGAGCGGCGGCGGCAAGTCAACGCTCTTGCGCGTGATCGCCGGACTCGAGACACCCGACAGCGGCACGGTCGCGATCGCCGGCAAGGACGCGACGCACGAACCGCCGCAGCGCCGGAACGTGGGCTTCGTCTTCCAGCACTACGCCGCCTTCAAGCACATGACCGTGGCGAAGAACGTGGCCTTCGGCCTCACTATCCGCAAACGCCCGGGATGGCGAAGGCTCGCGCGCACAGCGCGCTCGCAGGCCGACGAAATCGACCGGCGTGTCGACGACCTCCTCAGGCTCGTCCACCTGGACGGCTTCGCCCACCGCTACCCGTCGCAGCTCTCCGGTGGCCAACGGCAGCGCATGGCGCTCGCTCGCGCCCTCGCGGTTCAGCCGCGTGTGCTGCTCCTGGACGAGCCGTTCGGGGCACTCGACGCGACCGTCCGCAAGGAGCTGCGTGCCTGGCTCCGCCGCCTGCATGACGAGGTCCATGTGACGACCGTCTTCGTCACCCACGACCAGGAGGAGGCGATGGAGGTCGCCGAGCAGATCGTGGTGCTGAACGAGGGCAGAATCGAGCAGATCGGGTCGCCGCAGGAGCTGTACGAGCAGCCCGCGAACGAGTTCGTGATGGGATTCGTCGGACCGGTGAGCGAGCTGTCCGGCCGCTGGATCCGCCCCCACGACGTGGACATCCTCCGCGAGCCGTCCGGCGAGGCAGCCGAGGCGATGATCGACCGGATCGTCCATCTCGGCTTCGAGGTCCGGGTCGAGCTGACGCTTGGCGACGGCGAGAAGACCTGGGTGCAGACGACGAAGGCCCAGGCCGACGAGCTCGAGCTGAGCGAGGGCGACATCGTGTGGCTGCGGCCGACCGCGCCGGCGGAGGCACCCTCCGACGAGCCGGTCCCGGCGTAGCACAATCCGCCGCCCGTGATCGCGCCGTCCCGCGCCTACACGGGGTGGGCGTCGCAGAAGGAGACGACCGCGTCCCGAAACGCCTCAGGAGCCTCGGCCGGGATGAAATGCCCTGAGTCCGGGACTGTGACCACCTCCGGGTGAGGCATCGCGCGGGCGATCGCGTGGCCGTGCGCGGGCCCGCCGATCATGTCCAGGCCGCCGACGAGCAGGAGCGTGGGGCACCGAACCGGGGAGGACAGCTCGAGCGTGTCGCGCAGCGCGGTCATCGACGCTGGCTATTGAGGAGTCGTTCAACAAGCATTGAGGGCGCTTGCCTAGGTTCGCGGCTCTATGAGAGCCATATGCACCGTCATCGCAGCGGCAGGCGCGATCGCGCTCGCAGCGCCGGCCGACCCCGCGTTCGCCGCGGGTTTCAGCCTCAACCTCTCGGCGTCGTCGACCCCGGTCGTGGGGAAGCCGATGGTCGTACAGGCCACCGGGACGATTCCGGCGGGGGACCTCGCGTATCCCTACTGGTTCAGTCTCAGCGCGATTCCGCCCTCGGTCGCCTCGACGTGCCCGTCGGACCACTACGTGGCGAAGCAGCTCGCCAACAGCACGGGCGGCACGATCGTGGTCATGACCCAGCGCGAGTCACCCGACGCGGCCGGCAACTTCTCCATCCCAGTCGGCGTCACCCCCAGCGCGGCCGGGTCGATACTGCTCTGCGGGTACACCGACGACGGTGAGACGAACACCCTCGCCGGCGGGTCGCTCATGCTGAACATCCAACCGGCGACGCCCGCCGGCCGCCGGGCCACGATTCCGGAAGACACGCGCGCGGGCGTCCGTAGCTGCCGGGCGCTGCTCGCCACACCCGGAAGCTGTATCCGCCGCGTGGTCAGGCAGGCGAATGCCCGCTGCCGTCGGCTGCCCACTCAGGGGCGCCGGATCACCTGTCTCCGCGCGGTCCGTCGGGTGGCCGGACTCAGATGAGCGAAGGAGGTGTCGAATGAGAGTCGTCTTGATGCACCTGCTCGGAGGCCGCTCTCCGCGGCCCTGAGCCATCATGATGCGCCCATGGCGTACGACGAGGATCTGGCGAATCGCATTCGCGAGCTGATCGCCGGCGAGCCCGACGTGACCGAGAAGCGCATGTTCGGCGGGCTCGCCTTCCTTGTCGGCGGGAACATGTCCGTCGCCGCGAGCGGCCAGGGCGGCCTCATGGTGCGCGTGGACCCCGACGAGACTGACGCCCTCGTGGCGAAGCCGCATGCAGCGCCCTTCGTGATGCGCGGCCGCGAGATGAAGGGCTGGCTGCGCGTGGACGACGAGGGTGTGCGCACGAAGCGCCAGCTCGAGCCGTGGGTCAAGCGCGGAGTTGCGTACGCCCGCTCGCTGCCGGCCAAGCGCTAGCGCTACTCGCCCAACCGCAGGAAGGTGCCCGCGAGCACACGGCGATGGTCCTCCGGGACTCGGACCTCTCCGCTCAACTTCCGGGCGAAGCCGTGGCGCCAAGTGTCCGACGCGCCGTCGCAGCGCTACTTCAGTAAGCGCTGCCCGCCGCCGGCCGCCGCCCTAGGCGACTAGCGAGCGCAACTCGCGGGATACTCCCTGCTGCGTGTCCCAGGACAACGTCGACAAGACGCGGGACTTCATCGACGCCTACAACCGGCGCGATTTCGACGCCGCGACGCGCTGGTTCGATCCTGACGTCGAGTGGGTCCTGCCGGAGCATCAGAGATCCGACTCCGCCATTGGGGTAAAGGGCATCCTTCGGTTCTGGGAGGGGCTCGACGAGACGTTCGACGTGCTTCAGCTCCGCCCGCAGGAGTACGTCGATGCCGGGGACCGCGTTGCGACCCGGCTGCGCCATCTCGCCCGCGGCAAGGGCAGCGGCCTCGAACTCGAGAACGAGCTGTACCACCAGGTCACGACCTTCCGCGACGGCATGATGGTGAGGATCGAGTACCTGGAGCGCTGGCCCGATGCGCTCGAAGCCGCCGGGATCGATGACCATCCGGCGCTGCAGCGCAGCTGACCGCGAGGCGATCTTCGCGATCGTCAACGCGGCGGCCGAGGCATACCGCGGCGTGATCCCGGCGGACCGCTGGCACGACCCCTACATGCCGATGAGCGAGCTGGAGGACGAGATCGCCGCGGGGGTCGAGTTCTGGGGCTACGAGGACGGCGGCGAGCTGGTCGGGGTGATGGGAATCCAGGACGTGGGCGATGTGGACCTGATCCGGCACGCGTACGTGCTGCCCCGACTCCAGGGCCGCGGGATCGGCAGAAGGCTGATGGAGCGGCTCACGGGCGAGGCGACACGGCCGCTTCTGGTCGGAACCTGGGCCGCCGCCGGGTGGGCCATTCGCTTCTACGAACGGCACGGCTTCGAGCCGGTCGGCCGTGAGCGTTCGACGGAGCTGCTGCGGCGATACTGGAAGATCCCGGAGCGCCAGATCGAAACCTCCGTGGTGCTCGCCAGGCCCTCGCTCGGCTGAGGTGCCTACGTCACCGGCGGCGGTGAGCCCTCGGCGCTCGCGAGGAGGGCTGGCTCCCACTCGCACACGACGCAGGCGTGGTGGAAGGCCGAGCGAGCGAACCCGAGCGCGTCGGCGTGCGGATCCGACGCCGCGCGGACGTCCTCCCAGTCGAGCACGAACAGGCCCATCTCTGGCTCCCAGTGGGCCTCCGCGGGTGACACATGCCCTTCCGCAAAGCCCTCGGGAGCGGGGTGCGCGTATGCGTAGAACGCCGCGCGGCTGTAGCGAGGATCGCCGGGCCACCAGCCGACAGCGACCTCCTGCGCGTCCATCGAGTTGCGCATGATGAAGTCGTCCGACGGCGGGTCGGCCGGGCTCCCGGAGAACAGGTTCACCCCTAGGTCGAACGATCCCCACCAGGCGTTGACCGGGGTGGAGCGCCCGCGATAGGGCGCACGAAACTCGGCCAGGACGAGCGCCGCGCGTGTGGCCACGTCGAAATAGGTGCTCACCTGATCGCCGTCGTAGGTCGCGTGCTGCTCGTCCTCATCGAGCGGCGCGGTCCAGGACACCTCCTGCGGCGTGGGATCGATCTCCACCTGGCCCGCGAGGCCGCGCACCGCGTCGAGCAGCTCGCGCGTGACCTCGCCCACGGGGCGGTTGGGCGTCAGCGCCACCCGCGCAGAGCGCCCGTCGCTGTGCTCGGCCACGGCCTCGTGCGCATGGAGATCGAGTGCGGCGACGAAGGCGCCCGAGCCGTCCGGCGCGGCCAGCGGCCGCGTCTCCCAGCCGCGCGCGCTGAGCCGCAGGGCGGCATGTTGCAGCTCAGGCTCGGGCGGGGCGAGCGCCACCGTCAGCTTCCCCAGCACCTGGGTGTGGGCGTGGAGCGTGTCGCAAGTGGCGCTCCATGCGTCGTACTCGAGCGGCGGCCATTCCGAGGCCATGCCAGAGAAGCTAGCGACCTAGCGGCGCGACCAAGCGTCGGGTGCGTCTATCAGGCGCTGAAGGTGGGCGGGGAGGCGGCCGGCGACGACGTCGGCGAGGGTCAGCTCGTCGACCACGGTACGCAGGCTCGCACGGACGGCGATCCAGACGGTCTGCAGATGCTCGGCGGCCCCGTCGTAGTCGAGGTCCTCGGGCGCCTCGCCGCGCACGGACGCAAGCGGACCATCGACCGCGCGGATCACCTCTCCCACCGAGATGCTGCCCGGGCCGCGGGCGAGCCAGTAGCCGCCCTCGGCTCCGCGCTGCGAGCGCACGATACCGGCGTGGCGTAGGTCGATCAGGATGTTCTCGAGGAACTTCAGCGGGATCCCCTGGGTCTGAGCGAGTCGCTCGCCCTTCACGGGGCCCTCGCCTGCCTGGGCGAGCTCGAGCAGCGCGCGGACGGCGTAATCGCTCTTGGCGGACACCTTCACCGCCGCCATTCTGACCGCCGCGGCGCAAGCTTGGCTTGCGGTACGGCGATAACGCTAGGCTCGCTCGATGGACGTAGAGGCGATCAAGGAGCGCAACCGCTGGATGTGGGGGCTCGGCGACTACGCCGAGCTCTCAGAGGCGCTTCGTCCCGCCGCGGTGGCACTCGCCGAAGCCTGCGCCGTCTCCGCCGGGCAAGAGGTGCTCGACGTGGCCGCGGGCGACGGCAACTTCGCGCTCGCCTGCGCTCGCGAGGGCGCCAGCGTGGTGGCGTCGGACATCGCACCGGGCATGGTGGAACGCGGCCGCGCCAGATCGCAGGCCGAGGGCTACGACATCGAGTGGGTCGAGGCGGACGTGGAGGGGCTCCCCTTCGAGGACGGCCGCTTCGACTGCGTGGGCTCTGTGTTCGGCGCGATGATCGCGCCGCGCCCGCGGGTGGTTGCCGAGGAGCTCTTCCGCGTAGTGCGGCCGGGCGGGACGGTCGGCATGACGGCGTGGACGCCCCGGGGCTTCTCCGCGGACCTGTTCAGGCTGGGTCGCAGCTACGCCCCATCGGCGCCAGATCAGCCGGTGTCCGACGAGTGGTCGGACGAGGCCAATGTGCGCGAGCGCTTCGACGGCCTCGCCGCCCGCTTCAAGCTCGAGGTGCGGACGCTCCCGTGGCGCTTCGACTCGCCGGAGGAGATGGTGTCGGCTCTCGGCACCTCCGCGCCGCCGTGGGTCGCGGCCAAACAGAACCTGGCGCCAGACCGGTGGGAGTCGCTCATCGCGGAGGCGCGTGAGCTGGCGGAGCGCTGGGCGGGTGACGCGCGGCCGATCGAGTTCGAGAACGAGTACGCCCTGATCGTGGCGCGCAAGCGCGGTTGAGCGCCCGGCTGCTGCTCGAGTACGACGGCACGGACTTCGCCGGGTGGGCGAGCCAGCCCGGCCTGCGCACCGTCCAGCAGACAGTGGAGGGCGCGCTCGTCACCGTGCTGCGCCGTGAGGTCAATCTCACGGTCGCGGGGCGCACCGACCGCGGCGTGCACGCGCGCCGCCAGGTGGCAAGCCATGAGGGCGACCCGGCGCCGATCCGCAATATGAACGCTCTGCTGCCCTCGGACGTCGCGGTGCTCGCCAGCGACGAGGCCCCCGACGGCTTCGACGCGCGCCGTGACGCACAATCGCGCACGTATCGCTATCGCGTGCACACCCGCAGCGCACCCAGTCCCTTCGAGCGGGGGCGCGCGCTCTGGTGGCCGCGCCCGATCGACCTCGGCGCGCTTGACGCGTGCGCCGCCGCGCTGCCCGGCACGCATGACTTCACCGCGTTCACGCCGACGGAGAGCGATCACGTGCGCTTCGAGCGCGATGTCCTTAGGGCTGAGTGGCAGGAGGAGCCCGGAGACGTGCTCGCCTTCTGGATCGAGGCGGACACCTTCATGCGCCACATGGTCCGGATCCTGGTCGGCACGATGCTGGAGGGCACCACGCCGGAGCGGTTCGCAGAGCTGCTCGAGGGTCGCCCGCGCAGCGAGGCGGGGGCGACCGCGCCTGCACACGGCCTTTACCTGGAGCGAGTGACCTACTGAGTAGGCTGAAACCGGACCCAATGAGAGTGCTGCTCACAAACGACGACGGCATCACCGCCACCGGGCTGAACCGGATGCGGAGGGCCCTCCTGGAGCTGCCGGACGTCGATCTCGAGGTAATCGCGCCCGACTCGAACCGGAGCGCGAGCGGACGGGCGGTAACGCTTCACGACCCGATCTGGGTGGAGGAGGTCGAGTTCGGCGACGGCACCACCGGCTTCGCCACCGACGGCACACCCGTGGACTGCGTGCGCTTCGCCTCGCTCGGCCTGATCGAGGCTCCCCCCGAGCTGATCGTGTCGGGGATCAACCACGGAGCGAACCTCGGCGACGACATCACCTACTCGGGCACCGTCGCGGCGGCACTCGAGGGCATCATGCTGGGCATCCCGGCGCTGGCGGTGTCCCTCGGCCGCGGGGGCTATTTTGCGCCGCTGGCGGCGTTCGTGGCGCGCCTGGTCGACGGGCTCGACGAGGTGCCGATGCCCGCCGGAACGCTCCTGAACGTGAACGGGCCCAGCGGCGAGGTGCGGGGTGCCCGCGCCTGCCGCCTCGGCAAGCGCGTCTACAACGACAGGATGAAGCTGACCGAAGAGGAGGGCGGACGCCGGCGCTACCGCCTCTACGGCGAGGAGCCGAGCTACAAGCACGAGGCGGGCACGGACTTCGCCGCGATCGCCGAGGGCCTCATCGCAGTCACGCCGATTCACTTCGACCTCACCGACCAGGCCGGTGTCGAGGAGCTCGCGGGCTTCGACCTGGAGCGACTGTTGCGTCCGGCCACCGAGGCCGTTGAGTAGCGCTTTAACGCCGCCCCCCGAGCCAAGCTCAGGCCGCGGCGCCGACGTCGCAACCTGGGCGGACGAGCTGCGCCGGCAGCTCGAGTACCACGGGCACCGCTACTACGTGCTGGACGACCCGGAGATCTCGGACCCGGAGTACGACGCGCTGCTGAACGAGCTGCGCGACATCGAGGCCGAGCACCCCGAGCTCCTCACCCCGGATTCGCCCACCCAGCGCATCGGCGGGCAGCCGCTCGACAAGTTCGAGGAGGTTCCTCATCTCCAGCCGATGCTGTCGCTCGCGAACGCCCGCAACGAGGAGGAGCTGGCCGCCTGGGTGGTGCGGAGCGAGCGCTACCTGGCACGCCAGGGCGTCGAGATGGGCGACGTGCTGTTCGTGACCGAGCCGAAGATCGACGGCCTGGCAATCTCGCTCGTCTACGAGGACGGCGTGCTCGTGCGCGGCGCCACGCGCGGCAACGGCGAGGTGGGCGAGGACGTGACCCAGAACCTGCGGACGATCGGGGCGATCCCGCTGCGGGTGGAGGACGCGCCGCCGCTGCTCGAGGTCCGCGGCGAGATCTACATGCCACTGGCGGCATTCGCGCGGCTCAACGAGCAGCGCGCGGCGGCCGGCGAGCCGACCTTCATGAACCCGCGCAACTCGGCCGCCGGCTCGATCCGGCAGCTCGACCCGGCGCTCGCCGCCTCGCGGCCGCTGTCGATGTGGACCTATGGCATCGGCCGCGTCGACGGGCTCGAGTTCGACACCCACCACGAGTGGCTCGACTGGCTGCGCGACCGCGGCTTCAGGGTGAACACCGACGTCGGCGTGCACGACACGGTCGACGAGGTCGTGGCCGCCTGCAACGCGTGGCAGGAGCGACGCGACCGGCTCGACTTCGAGATCGACGGTGTGGTGGTGAAGGTCGACGACCTCGACCTCCAGCGGCAGCTCGGCGTCGTGGGCCGCGAGCCGCGCGGGGCGATCGCCTGGAAGTTCCCGCCCACGACCGCGACGACGACGCTCAACCAGGTGTCCTGGAACGTCGGCCGCACGGGTCACATGGTCCCCTTCGCCGAGCTGGAGCCGGTCCAGGTCTCGGGCGTGATCGTGAAGCTGGCGACGCTCCACAACGAGGAGGATCTGCGCCGCAAGGACGTCCGCGCGGGCGACGAGGTGATCGTCATGCGCGCTGGCGACGTGATTCCGCAAGTGGTTTCTCCCACTTCCAAGGCGCAGAAGGCCAAGAACCGCCATCCCCCGCCCGACCCGCCCGAGCGCTGCCCGGCGTGCGACACGCCCACGATCAAGCCGGAGGGCGGCGTCTGGACGATCTGCCCGAACCGGGCCGGCTGTCCCGGGCAGGTCTTCCAAGCGGTCAAGCATTTCGTCGGGGCATTGGACATCGATGGATTGGGCGAGGAGAACGTGCGCCGCTTCCTGTCCGAGGGCCTGATCAGCGACGCCGCCGATCTGTTCTCCCTCACAACCGAGCAGCTCTCACAACTCGAGGGCTTCGGCGACGTGTCGGCAGGGAACCTTGTCCAGTCGCTCGAAGCCTCGAAGCGGCAGCCGTTCGAGCGGGTCCTCTATGGCCTGGGAATCCCAGGGGTCGGCTACGTGAATGCGCGCAATCTCGCGCGTCACCTCCGCTCGATGGACGCGCTGATGGAGGCGACCGAGGACCAACTCGTGGAAGTCGAGGGAATCGGCCCGGTCATGGCGCGAACCATCGAAGAGACGCTGGCCGAGGATCGGACCAGGGAGCTGGTCGAGCGGCTGCGCGCACACGGGCTGAAGATGGAGGAGGAGGGCCCGGCCGCTCCCGCGGAGGGCCCGCTCGTCGATAAGACGCTCGTCCTCACGGGCACGCTTCCGAATCTCACACGCGAGGACGCCATCGAGCGAATCGAGGCGGCTGGCGGCAAGGTCACCGGCTCGGTCTCGAAGAAGACCGACTACGTGGTGGCTGGCGCGGATCCGGGCTCGAAGCTCACGAAGGCGCAGGAGCTGGGCACGGAGATCCTCGACGAGGAAGGGCTCTTGGCGCTCTTGCGCTGACGCCTCTTAGTTTCCAGTTACCGGCGGCGGGCACAACCTAGGTGTGTATGTGCTGGAACTAGCCTCGTTTCGGGCGCACCCGGCTCACGTGGCAATGCTGATCCGCCGTGGCGGCCCGCTGGTGCGGGCGCTGCGGGGGCGCTACCCCGGGCTGCGAAAGATGCAGGTCGCACCCGTCGGTGGCGGCCAGTGGCTCCAGCTCGGCTACTGGGACAGCCGCGAGGCCGCCGAGACCGCGGCGCGCGAGATGTTCGAGATGCCCGAGATGTCGGACTGGCTCGCACAGGTCGGCGAGTTCGCCGAAGCGGCCTAGCCGAATCTCGCAATCGCTTGGACCATCCGGTCCTGCAGCCGTCGGGCGCCCGTCGGATAGACGCCGTTCATCAGGATCGAATAGGCGTAATTCTCGCCGCTCTGCGCCTCGCAGTAGCCGGACAGGGCGCTCACGTTCGAGAGCGTGCCCGTCTTGCCGCGGCAGCGGAACTTCGCCGGCCCGCGGCGCATGCGGTCGAAGAGAGTGCCGTCCTGGCCCGCGATCGGAAGCGAGTCGACGAACGGGTCGTAGTCGTCGCGCTTGTACATCGCCGCGAGGAGTCGTACGACGCTGTAGGGGGACGCGCGGTCAGCGCGCGCGAGGCCAGACCCGTCCACCAGCCGGGGACGCGCCCCGAGCGTCCGCGCGAATGACGCGGCCACGCGAGCGCCCCGTGCGGTGGTCCCCACGCCGCCCGCGATGTGCGCGAGGTCCTTCAGCAGCGTCTCGGCGAAGAAGTTGTCCGACGGCTTGTTTGTGAGCCGGAGCAGACGCTCCATCGGCGGCGAATCCACGCTCGCGAGCACCGTCGCTTCCGGCGGGGTGAGCCCGGCGCGCGGCTTCAGCCGCACCGGGATGCCGCGGGCCTCGAGCGCGTCGTCGAGGCGCGCCGCCGCGAAGGACGGCGGGTTGGCCTGGAAGCCGCGGCCGCTCTCGGTGAAGAGGCCGCGGTCGTAGGAGAGGGCGCTCAGCGGGCCGACCCAGATGGACACGCCGTAGCCGGAGTCCGGGCCGCCGCGCAGCGAGTCGAAGGCCGACTCGTCTCCGTACACGCGGCCGCTCACGCGCTCGATGCCGGCGTCGTCAAGCAGCTGAGCGAGGTCCTGCACGGTAGCGCCTCCGCCGTACGCCCTGCGGGTGAAGCGCCGGCTCCCGAACGTCGGGTCGCCGCCGCCGCGGAGGTACAGATTTCCGCGGTAGACGCCCTCGACGTCGAGCTCGCCGTTGCCGAGCACCTCGGTGCCGAGCGTGCCGTCGCGGCCGAACCGAGCCAGCGCGGCGGTCGTGGTGAACAGCTTGGTGTTGGAGGCCAGGATCCGCGGCGTGTGCTCGCGCCAGCGGAAGACCGTGCGCGGCTTGTCACCGCTCACATTGATCACGTAGGCGCCCGAATATGCGCCCGCAAAGCGCATCTGGCCCGTCAGCCGCTTGACCATCGTGGCCTGGTCCTGCGCGGCTGCGGCGGCAGGCAGAAGGGCGAGCAGGCCCAGGAAGAGCAGGCACATACGGCGCATCAAGGGCGGAGAACACGCTAGCGGCGCCACCGGAGCGGTAATACTGGTCCCCGATGGGTGAGGTAGTACGGCTCGAGAAGCCGTCCCAGAAGGACCGCAAAACCGCGGGCAAGCCGAAGCGGAGGCGCCCGCGGCGCTCGCGCACCGCGCTCGTGCTCGGAGGCGGCGGCTTCACCGGCGGCGTGTACGAGATCGGCGCCCTGCGGGCGCTCGACCTGCTCGCGGTGAACCGCACGGTGAACCAGTTCGATGTGTACGTCGGCACGAGTGCCGGCTCGTTCGTGGCCGCTCTCACCGCGAACGGCGTGACCCCCGAGGAGATGATGCGGGTGGTCAACCAGCAGGTGCCGACGCCCTTCAAGGACGTCGATCGCAGCATGCTGATGCGGCCGAACGCGATCGAGTTCGTGCGCGCCGGCGCGCTGATGCCGCTGAAGATGCTGGGACTGGCGCGCAACCTGCTCGGCCAGATCCGCGCAACCTCGGTGATCGACCTCGCGGTGGGGATCGCGGAGGCGCTGCCGTCCGGGCTCTACGACGGGCGTGGGATTCAGGACTACCTGGAGGCGGTCCTGGGCGACCCTGACCGGGTCAACGACTTCCGCCTGCTCGAGAACGAGCTGTTCCTGACGGCGACCGACCTCGACACCTGCGAACGGATCGTGATGGGCGGCCCGGACTGGGACGACGTGCCGATCTCACGCGCGGTGGCCGCCTCGACAGCGCTGCCGATGGTCTACAAGCCGGTTGAGATCAAGGGCCGGCACCTGGTCGACGGCGGCCTGCGCTCGACGACGAACGTGGACATCGCGGTCGAGGCCGGCGCCAAGTTCGTGATCGTGGTGAACCCGCTGGTGCCCTACGTGAACGACTTCCAGAAGGTGATCCCCACCATGCTGGGCAGCCGCGTGCGGCGGGTGGCCGACATGGGCTTCCCCCAGATCGGATACCAGGCCTTCAAGCTGCTGGCTCACCAGCGCCTGCACGAAGCCGTGAGCCACTGGCGCGAGAAGTACCCGGGCGTGGACATCATCCTGATCGAGCCCGACCCGAACGACGAGCTGATGTTCGAGACGAACATCCTGAACTTCACGCGCCGCGTCGAGATCGCCCGCCACGGCTTCGAGTCGGTCACCCTGAAGCTGGCACAGGACTACGACGAGCTGAAGGCGACCTGCGCAAAGCACGGAATCGACGTCTCGGCGACCCGCGTGCGCAAGGTCGTAAAGAAGGAGGCCGAGGAGCGCGAGAAGACAGCGGCCTGGCGCCGGATCCTGGAGCAGACGACGGGCGCGCTGCTGCGGCAGTCCGGCCAGGCGTAGTGGGCGAGCGCCGGGCGGCGCCCGACTCGCTGCCATCCGCTAGTCCGCTTGTTTCGGCAGGAGCGCGTGCCCGTCGACGACCGCGGTGGCGACGTCGAGCAGCTTTCGGTTGCTGGCCCTCGAGTGATTGCGCAGCATCTCAAATGCCGCGTCGGCGTCGACCGTGTGACGCTCCATGAGAATCCCCTTTGCCCGCTCGGTCACGGCGCGGCGCCCAAACGCGCCCTCCAGGTCGTGGTAATCCGTGAAGCGGCGCAGCACGATGTCGATCGAGCTCTGCCATTCGGGAGCGTCGTCGTTATCACCATCGGTGATGTAGGCGAAGATCCCGCGCCTGGACGCCTCCCGGACGAAGCCGGGATCCGACTCGTGTATGAGCAGGATGACCGGGCAGGAGGCCTCTTCCACGATCCTCTCGATCAGGACCAGTGCGTGCTCGGAGCTGTCGCCGAGCCCCACCATTGCAACGTCCGGCCGCTCCCTTGCGGTGACGGGGCCGACCTCGTCGACGTCGACCTCACGAGCGATCACCTCGTGGCCGAGCGCGGCCACGATCGGGGCAACGAGGGCGAGCCGATCGCGCCGTTCGTTAGCGATCAGCACGCGAAGGTTGTCGGTCTCGCGATAGCTCATTTCGCTGTCGAAGTGACCCAGTTTAGGGCGGGCTCGACCAGAGTGGTACTCTGCCCCTGCGTTCGCCTCAGCCCCCGGCGAATCGCGCGTCATCCGGCCCCAGCATCCGGTCGGCCATACGGCCGGCCTTTTTGGTCGGCGCCCCGTAGTCGTCAGGAGCCGGGCCGATGTTGCTGTGGGACCCGCACGTTGCGCGTGAGGCTTGCCAGTGGGCGGAGGACCTCGCCGTCGTGCGGCGATGAGCGAGGGGTTCACAGTTCGCCTGACCGGCGGCGTGGACGCGGCATTTGCCGCGCGCCGTGCGATTGCCGCGAACGACCCGACGCTGCCGCCATCGCTCCAGAACGACGTCTCGCTGCTCGTCACCGAGCTCGTCACCAATGCTGTCCTACACGGAGGCGCGGACATCGACAGCCCCCTCCAGGTCGAGGTCCGCCGGCGTGACGGCCGCATACGCGTCGAGGTCCACGATCCAGGCGAGGACTTCGAGCCGCCGGCTCCGCCGGTCCACGGCGACGCGTCCGGTGGTTGGGGCCTCTTCCTGGTCGATCAGGTCGCAGAGCGCTGGGGCGTCTGCCCCGCCGCAGCCGGCACCTGCGTCTGGTTCGAACTGCCCGCAGGCGCTACCGCCTGAGCATTATCGACAAAAGGAACCACATGGATTCGCACCCCGACTCGCACAACCTGGCGGCCCGGATGGCCCGGTGGAGCAGCAGGCACCGGAAGAAGGCCTTCTGGGGCTGGCTCGCGTTTGTGATCCTCGCCTTCGCCATCGGAAACGCGGTCGGGGCGAACAACATCTCGGACGTCGACAACTTCAACGGCGAGTCGCACGATGCCGAGGCGGCCCTCGACAAGGCCGGCCTTCGCCCACAGTCTGAGGTGGCGTTCATCCAGAGCGACAAGCTCACGATCGAGGACGCGCAGTTCAAGGCTGCCGTCCAGGACGTGACGACGCACCTTAAGCAGGTCCCGTACGTGCAGAACGTGAAGTCGCCGCTGAGCGGTGAGAGCGCGGTGTCCGAGGACGGCCACGCGGCCCTGGTGGACTTCGACGTGGCGGGCGACTCGACCGAGGCGAAGGACCGGATCGATCCGGTGATCGCCGCTGTCGCTGCCGCCCAGAAGCGCCATCCGGAGCTCGCCGTCGAGCAGATCGGCGACGCGAGTGCCAACAAGGCCGTCAACGAGGTGCTTAGCGACGACCTGAAGAAGGCCGGCGAGCTGTCGCTGCCGGTCACGCTGATCCTGCTCACGATCACATTCGGGACGCTCGTGGCAGCGGGCGTGCCGCTCTGGATCGGGTTGAGCGCGGTCCTCGCCACGCTGGGTCTCGTCAACCTCCCGAGCCAGATCATTCCGATCGACAGCAACCTGCCGGCCGTGATCCTTCTGATCGGGCTCGCGGTGGGGGTTGACTACTCGCTCTTCTATCTCAAGCGCGAGCGTGAGGAGCGCGCTGCCGGACGCAGCGAGGAGGGTGCGCTCGAGGCGGCGGCGGCCACATCCGGCCGCGCAGTGCTGATCTCGGGCGCGACCGTGATGGTTGCGATGGCGGGCATGTTCATCAGCGGCGACAAGACGTTCATCTCGTTCGCCATGGGGACCATCCTCGTCGTCGCCGTGGCCGTGTTCGCATCGCTCACCGTGCTTCCCGCGATGCTGAGCTGGCTCGGGGACCGCGTCGAGAACGGAAGGGTGCCGATCCTGGGCCGTCGGCGCCGCGGGGTCGGTGAGTCCCGCTTCTGGTCGCGAGTTACTGGCGCGGTCATGAAACGCCCTGGGATCTCGCTGCTGCTCGCGGGCGGCCTGCTGGTCGCTCTTGCGATCCCAGCGCTTGGGATGAAGAGCGTCACGAGCGGCGTCGACGAGCTGCCCAACGACCTCCCGATCATCAAGACCTACGACAAGGTGAAGGCGATCTTCCCCCAGGAGGGCGTGACCGCCACCGTGGTGATGGAGGTCCCGGACGTCCAGGCCGGCGGGCCGACCCAGGGGATCGCGGAGCTCACCAACCAGGTGGAGAAGTTCCCCAAGCTGTTCAAGCCGGGCACAGAGCTGATCGAGAGCAAGGACAGGACCGTCGCGCAGATCAACATTCCGACGGTCGGTAGCGGAACGGACCAGCCGTCCATCGACGCCCTGAACAAGCTCCGCGACGACATCGTGCCAGCGACGGTGGGCGCGGTCGAGGGCGCAACCGTGAACGTGTCGGGAGACGCGGCCGCGTCGGAGGACTTCAGGACGAACCTGAATAACCGGCTGCCGCTGATCTTCGCGTTCGTGTTCGGCCTCGCATTCCTGCTGATGCTGGTCACGTTCCGGTCGATCGTGATCCCCATCAAGGCGATCCTGTTGAACCTACTGTCGGTCGGAGCCGCCTACGGCGTGATCGTGCTGGTGTTCCAGGACGGCCGCGGCGAGAGCCTGCTCGGCTTCACCTCGAACGGCGGGGTGACGAACTGGTTGCCGCTGTTCCTGTTCGTCGTCCTGTTCGGGCTCTCGATGGACTACCACGTGTTCATCCTCTCTCGGGTCCGGGAGCTCTACGACCGCGGGATGTCGGCCGACGAAGCCGTGCAACGGGGCATCACCACGACCGCGGGGACAGTGACCAGCGCCGCCGCCGTGATGGTCGCCGTGTTCCTGGTTTTCGTGACGCTCACCTTCCTCGACTTCAAGGAGATGGGCTTGGGTCTCGCGGCCGCGGTGCTGATCGACGCCACGATCATCCGCGGCATCATGCTGCCGGCGGCGATGAAGCTGCTCGGCGACTGGAACTGGTACCTGCCGAGCTGGCTCGAGTGGCTGCCGAAGATCGGCGGCGAGGGGCACTTCCCGTGCCCGCCGGAGGAGCCGCCCGTGACCGACGGCCAGGAGGAGAGGAGACCCGTCCCGACCCCCGCCTAGTGCACGTTCTCGATCGCGCGCAGTAGGCGCTTCGAGGACGCCTCGCCCAGCACCGCGGCACGGATGTGGTGGTCCTCGCCGAGTGGACCGCCCGGGGCCACGATCACGCCCTGCCTTCGCAGCGCGCTCGCCAGCTGGTCGCCGCTCAGGTCACGGACGCGAATCCAGAGGAAGTTGGCCTGGCTGTCGGTCACGTCCACGCCCAGCTCGCGCAGCTGCTCGGTGAGCACCTGGCGCTCGCGCGCGACGGCGTGGCGGCGACGCTCGATCTCCCCGTCGCCGTTCCGCAGGGCGTACTCCACGGCTGCCTGGGTCAGCGCATTCACGCCGAGCACGGGCGAGACGGCCGCGAGCAGCCGGGCATCTGAGCCCACGGCATAGCCGGCGCGCAGGCCTGATAGGCCGTAGATCTTCGAGAAGGTCCGCACGACCAGCAGGTGGGGAAAGTCGTCGATCAGCCGCAGGCAGGCGTCCACGTCATCGGCGTCCTGGAAGTGGACGAGCGCCTCGTCGAGGAGCACGTGGACCTGGTCGGGAAGCGACGACAGCAACGCGCCCAGTTCCTCAGAGCTGAAGTGCGTCCCGGTGGGATCGTTGGGGTTGCAGAGCACCACCGCGCGGGTTCGCGAGGTGACGGCTGCAGCCACGTCGCCGTCCGCCACGGGCACGGGCGTCGCGGCGGCGTGGGCCGCGAGCAGGGGGTAGAGCGGGTAGGAGGGCCAGTGCATGACCAGCTCGTCGCCCTCCGACAGCAGTGCCAGGGCCGCGGAATGGAGCAGGTCGGCCGCTCCGTTCCCGAGCACGACCCGGTCGGGCTCCACGCCGTGCCGCTCGGCGAGGAGCCGGCGAGTGCCCGTCGCATGGCGGTCCGGATAGCGCTGCACGTACCCGCGCGCGCGGGCGATCGCCGCGTTCACGATCTCCGAGTGGGGCAGGTCGGGCCACTCCGTGCCGGACAGGTCGATGTCGGGGGCGCGCTCGAGCGCGGCCGCCTTCTCACGGCGCCTGCGCTCGCGCCGCTCGAGGTTCAGCTTCGCCTCGTCGATGTCGTCGAATTGCCTGTAGTAGTCGCGGAAGCCCACGCTAGGTGCCGGGCGCGAGGCTCGGCCCCGGCCCCGAGATCACGAGGAACCAGATCGCGAAGACCACGAGCGCGATCCCTACGCTGCCGGCGAAGATGCGCTCGAGCGCGCCGCGCTCCTGACGGTGGCCGGCTGCGCGGCGCACCAGCTTCCAGGCGTGGTCGACCCGCTTCGCCAACGCCATCGTGAGCATCAGGGAGGCAAGGCAGCCGAGCATGATCGTGCCGATGCCCGCCGTGACGTATCCGGTCAGGTAGTCGACCTGTGAGCCCACCCACAGCCAGCCGAGCGGCTGCGGGCCGAACAGCGACAGGCACAGCACGAGCTCGATGGCGAGCAGCCCGTAAGCCAGCAGGGCGTCGGCCCGTCGGCGGCGCTCCGAGCTGGGCTCCACCGCGCGGTATCGCACCGGCGCGGTTCCGGGGCGGCGCCCGATGAAGAGCCCGCCGGTGTCAGTCGGGTCGTTGCTGGCCAATCGAAAAGAGGCTAGCTAGCGGGGTCCAGCGTAGACCCGGTCGACCACGTCGGCGAACTTCTCGTGCACGACGTTGCGCTTCACCTTCAGCGTGGGCGTCAGCTCGCCGGTCTCCTGCGAGAGGTCGTGGTCCAGGATCTCGAAGCGCTTGATCTGCTCCACCGGGCCGACGTGCGAGTTCACCTCGTCGATCGCCTTCTGAACCTCGGCGCGCACCTTCTCGTCCTCTGCCAGTGTGGCCAGCGAGGCATCCTCCAGCCCGAGCTGCTCGGCCAGCGCCGGCGCCTCCTCGGGATCCAGTGTGATGAGCGCGATCAGGTACGGGCGCCGGTCGCCTATCACCACCGCCTGCGAAATCCAGCGGTTCTGCTTCAGGCCGTTCTCGAGGTTCGCCGGCGTGATGTTCTTGCCGCCCGCGGTGATGATGATGTCCTTCTTGCGGCCCGTGATGTAGAGAAAGCCGTCCTCGTCGAGACGCCCCAGGTCGCCGGTGCGGAGCCAGCCGTCCGCGAGCGTCTCGGTGGTGGCGTCCTCGTTCTTGTAGTAGCCCTGGAAGATGTTCGGGCCCTTGATGAGGACCTCGCCGTCGTCGCCGATCCTGACCTCGATGTCCTTCTGCGGCTTGCCAACCGAGCCGAACCGGAAGTTGTTGCCCTCCGGCCGATTTACGGTCGCGCTCGTCGAGGTCTCGGTCATGCCGTAGCCCTCCATCACCGGCACGCCGGCCGCGAAGAAGAACTCCAGAATCTCCGGCGCGATGGGGGCCGCGCCGGTCACGCACTCGCGCATGTTCGCGCCGAACAGGCCGCGCACGTTCTTGAAGAGCTTCTCCTCGGCCTGGTCGAAGGCCGCCTGGAGCTCCTCCGGCACCTCCTCGCCCGCCTCGCGCATCGTCCGCACCTTTACGCCCACCTGGACCGCCTCGCGGAGCCCCTCCTGGTCCTCGATCTGCGAGGTCGCGAGGGTGTAGATCTTCTCGAACATCCGCGGCACCGAGGGGAAGAAGCTCGGGTTCACCTGCGTGATGTCCGCGATGATCATCTTCGGGTCGCGCGACCAGTAGGCCAGCGCCGCGCCGAGCTCGAAGGTGGCGAACTGGATCAGGATTGCGAACGCGTGGGCTAGCGGCAGGAAGAGGTACGAGGAGTCGCCGTTTGCGAGCGGCGACTGCTCGACCACGGCGTCGGTGATCGCTCGGTAGTTCGCGTGCGAGAGGAGGCAGCCCTTCGGGGGGCCGGTCGTGCCCGAGGTGTAGATGTAGAGGCAGATGTCCTCCGGCGTGACGGCCTGGTAGCGCGCCTCCCATTCGGATTCGTCACGGCTTCGCCCGCGCTCGCGAAGCTGGTCGAGCGTCAGGGCGTCGCCGATGTCGGCGCCGCCCGGGTCCATGACGATCACGTGCTCGAGCTCGGGACACCGGCCCTCGATCTCGCGCACCTTCGCCAGCTGGTCGCCGTCCTCGGCGAAGATCGCCCGCGAGTCCGAGTGCTCCAGCACGTACTGGACCTCGGCGGGCGAGTTCGTCTGGTAGATCGTCACGAGCGTGCCGCCGGCGGTGAGGATGCCGAAGCACGCGTGGGTCCACTCCGGACGGGTGTGGGCGAGGATGGAGACCTTGTCGCCCGGCTCGATCCCGAGGTCGGTTAGCCCCAGCGCGACCTCCTTGACCGCCTCCCCGAGCTCCTTGTACGAGGCGTCGACCCACTCGTCGCCGACCTTGTAGCGCTGGGCCGGCTTGTCGCCGTACTTCTTGACGGCGAGCGGCAGCAGATCGGCAATCGTCTTCGAACCGGTGCCCTGTGCGCCGGTAGCACCGGCCGTGACAGCTTCCATGTGGCGGGAGTCTAAGTGACCCCTACGCCCGGAGCTACGCCTTGGCGAGCTCCCGCTTCTGGTTCGCCTCCTTGAGGCTCGAGAGGAACAGCGTCTTGTCGATCCGTCCCTGGAAGATCGGTACGCCCATCTCCATACACCGCGAAATTACTTCCCTGCGGTGCATGCCAGCCTCGCGGCCGAGCTCGGTGGGCGTCAGGTGGATCGCCATGTACTTTCTTCCTCCTTGTCGCTTTGCAGAGCGTGTACCTGAGGGTATCGGTTGTTCCGGTCGGCGCAACCGAATTCCCGCAAACTGCGAACTCAGATCGGATTGGGACCCTCGACGAAGTGATGCTCGAGGCCGAATCGCTCCGCCAGCAGCTCCCCGAGCCGGCGCACGCCGAACGTCTCGGTGGCGTAGTGGCCGGCAGCGATGAAGTGCGTGCCGCTCTCGCGCGCGTCGGCCATGACGTGCTCGGCGGGCTCGCCGGTTAGGAACGCGTCGAGGCGGTTCGCGATGGCCTCGCCGAAGCTCGAAGCCGCGCCGCCCGAGACAACGCCGACGCTCTGGATTACGTCCGGGCCCGTCTCCCAGATGAAGGGCTCCTGGCCGAACGCGGCGACGCAGCGGCGCCGCAGCTCCTCGAACGGGATCCCCTCGGCCGAGCGGCCGACGAAGCCGACCGCGCGCCCACGGTGCTCTCCGAACGGCTCGGCCCGCTCCAGCCCGAGCGCCGCACAGATCAGCGCGTTGTTCCCCACCTCGGGGTGCGCGTCGAGCGGCAGGTGGTACCCCGCAAGCGCGATGTCGTTGTCGAACAGGATGCGCAGGCGCTCCTTCATCGCGGGCGTGATCACGCGCGGGTGAAAGTCCCAGAAGAGGCCGTGGTGGGCGACCACCAGCTGCGCCCCCGCCGCGGCGGCCTGTTCGAACAGCTCGCGGTGCGCCGAGACGGCCGTGACCACGAGGCTGAGCTCTCGCGAACCCGGGACCTGTAACCCATTTGGGCCATAGTCCTGGAAATCCCCAATCTCGAGCAACTCATCGAGGTACGAGATGGCTTCTGACAGCTGCGTCACTTGTGCGGGACGATATTTAGAATGCGCTTGAGCGGGGTACATGAGCGGGATTCAGGCGTTTTCGCAGGGATGCATCCTTGATCGCCACAGCAGGTACTGAGGCCTCCGACTGCGCGCTCGTCGACGCCGTTCGCGTCGGCGACGATTCCGCCTTCGAGGAGCTGTACCGCCGCTACCACTGCCGCATCGCCCGGTTCGCGCGCAACATGCTCCACGACGACGCGCGTGCCGAGGACGTCGCTCAGGAGGCCTTCCTCTCCGCACTACGCCGCATGCGCGCCACGGACGCCGAGATCAACTTCAAGCCGTGGATCTACCAGATCGCCCGCAACGCGGCGATCGACTCCTATCGCCGGAACAGCCACGCCGTCGAGGTGTCGATGGACGCCGACAACGGCCTGAGCGCATCCGACCGCGCGCGACTGGTCGGCGTGGACGACGCGCCCGACTCGGCGCTCGTGACGAAGGAGCGCCTGAGCCACCTCCAGGGAGCATTCGACGAGCTCTCCGACGTCCAGACCAAGGTCCTCGTGATGCGCGAGCTGGAGGGAATGTCGTACCGCGAGATCGGCGACAAGCTCGATCTCACGCGGCCTGCCGTCGAGAGCGCGCTCTTCCGCGCGCGTCGCCGTCTCGAAGCCGAGTACGAGGAGATCGCAGACGGTCGTCGCTGCAGGGCGATGCGGGCTACGCTCGCGCGGATGGTGGAGGGCACCAACGTGGCGGCAGAGGAGCACCGGCTGGCGCGGCACGTCAAGCGCTGCCACGGGTGCCGGCATCGAGCGCGTGTGCTCGGGGTCCAGCCACAGACCGCCATCGGGACGCTGCGGAAGAAGGTGGCGGCGCTTCTGCCGATTCCGTGGCTCTTCAAGCGCTCCGGCGACGGCGGCGGTATCACAGGACTGTTCTCTACGGGTGCGAACGCAGCCCCGCTGACAGAACGCGTCGCGGCGCTCGCCGCCGCGGTCGCGCTCGTGGCCGCGGGAGGCGCGGCGCTTGAGGGTGGAGCGCTCCGGGGGGACCGCGCGACGACGGGGGAGGCCCGTCACGCGGTCGAGTACTCCGCACCGGTGAGGGGGGAATCGCAGCGCGGCACAGCCGGGTCCGCCACGGACGGGGAGCGCGCCGGAGCGCGCCGGGCGTCTGGGCGGAGAGCCTCCGGTCCGGCAGGGGGCCGCGCCGGCGGTTCGGATCGCTCCCGCGAGTCCCAGAGCGGCACCTCGACCACGACGCAGAGTCCATCCGGCGGGTCCGACCCCGGGACGTCGACCGGCGGGCTCCCGTTGGTCCCCGAGACGTCGGCGCCGTCGACCGGCTCGGCCCCGCGCGTCGAGCTGCAGGCCCCGGAGCTGCCCACGGTGAGCCCGCCTCAGGGCGGCCAGGTGGTTCCTGAGGTGCAGGTGCCCGAGACGGGCGTGCCGGCCGTCGACAATACGACCGGCGCAGTGCAGGACGCCACCGGCGGCGTCCAGGACGCCCTGCCCTAGCGCAGCTCCTGAGTAACCTGCCCGCCGTGGCGCCGAAGCGCAGCCCGGCGGGCGTCGGGGACGATCCATTCCTCGAGTCGCTGATGGACACGAGCCTGTACTCGATGGGGGCTTATTTCAGCGACCAGCACCCCGACCTGGTGGATGACGTGATCGCCCAGGCCGACGCGATCGCCACGGCGGGCCTCCGCTCCTACGCGGACGAGAACGACATGACTGTCGAGTCGTGCTTCGAGACCCTTCTTACCGGCCTCGCCGTGCGGTACTACAACGCCGTTGCTGGGTAAGACCACTCTGTGGCCCCCGCGCTCACGGCCCGAGCGAATTTCCATCACGAGGCGCTCTTCTACGACGGCGACGACGACTTCGTCGCCCAGTGCAGGGCATTCGTGGAGACAGGACTCGATCACGGCGAGCCCGTGCTCGTGATGGTCGGCCGGCGGAAGCTCGAGCTGCTGCGCGACGCGCTCGGCGAGCGGGCCGACGACGTCCGGTTCGCCGACATGGAGCTCGTGGGCCGCAACCCGGCGCGCATCATCCCGGCTTGGAGCCGGTTCGTGGCCGACCATGGCTCAGACGGGGGCGGGATGCGCGGCATCGGCGAGCCGATTTGGGCTGACCGCAGGCCCGACGAGATGGCGGAGTGCCAGCTGCACGAGTCGCTCATCAACCTCGCCTTCGCGGCGGCGAACTCGTTCCGCCTGGTCTGTCCCTATGACACCTCGACCCTTCCGGGCGACGTGATCGCCGAGGCGCGCCGAAGCCACCCGATCGTCTCCGAGCAAAGCGAGTCCGAGCCCTGCGGCGACTACTGCGGGATCGACAAGGCCGCGGCGAGGTTCTCGGAGCCGCTCCCGGAGGCGCCTGCCGAAGCCGACGAGCTGAGCGTCCCCATGGACAAGCTCCGCCATGCGCGCGACGTGGTGCGCAGGCGAGCGCAGGAGGCGGGCCTGGGCGAGCGCGGCGACGATCTCGTCCTCGCGGTCAGCGAGATCCTCTCGAACAGTCTGCATCACGCGCGCGACGACGGCGTCCTGCGCATCTGGGAAGAGCCCGACGGGCTCGTTTGCGAGGTCCGAGACGGCGGCCACATCAAGAAGCCCCTGATCGGGCGCGAAGCGCCCGCTCTCGGTCAGCTCGGCGGCCACGGCGTGTGGCTCGTCAACCTGGTCTGCGACCTGGTCCAGGTGCGCTCATCCGATTACGGCAGCACCGTCCGGGTGAAGATGAGCCCCGCGTAGCACGCCGAGGGCGGCGATAGCCGCCGTCGAGCGTAGGGGGCGAGCTGGCGACCCTCCCGGACCCGCGCGATACTGGCCGGTCAATGTCGGAGAACGTGGCGATCGTGCGTGCGTTGTGGGCGGGTCTGGAACGGGGAGACGTTCCGCTCGAGCTTGCGATCAGCAGATTGAACTCGAACGGCGGCCGAGATCCCAGTGGCGGACGAGTACCGCGGCCACGACGGCGTTCGGAAGTGGGCTACGGACGTCTGGGAGGTGTTCAGCGAGTTCCACAACGAGGTTGAAGAGGTCATCGAAGTTGGAGATGGCGAGACGGTCGTGACCTTGGTGCGCACAACCGGACGTATGCGCCACACCGGCCTCGAGGCGAAATTGAAATGGGCCGTGGTATGGACGCCGCGCGGTGGGAAGGCGCTCCGCGCTCACGGGTACCTGTCGAAGGCGGAAGCCCTGGAAGCCGCCGGGCTGCGGGACGATTGACGACAGTGCGCCGTGCGGCGTGCGCAACCGGGACCGCATCGCGATCCCGGCTTGCGCCGCTTGTGCACCCCTATGAAGAGCAGGGGCTTGATCGGGCTGACTGGATTTGAACCAGCGACCTCTCCGACCCGAACGGAGCGCGCTACCAGGCTGCGCTACAGCCCGCCGGGGGTGAAGGTTAGCGTTGCCATACTGGGGCGGCGTGGGCGCCCGCCGATATGTCGTACTCGCGCTGCTGCTGGTTTTGGTGGGGTGCAACGGAGACAACGCGGACGAGCCGATGAGGACCAAGCCGGCGGCCACGACCGCGCCTGACGCACAGAACTCCGCGCCCGCACAGCCTGCTCAGCGCGGCCGCGTCCGGCTCCTTCTGCTCGGTCGCTTCAACGAGCCGACCTACATCACCGCTCCGCGCGGGGATCGGCGCAGGTTCGTCGTCGAGCGCGAGGGGAGAATCCGCGTGGTTCAGGGCGGCCGTGCCTTGGGGCGGCCCTTCCTCGACATCTCGGACCGGGTCACGACCGGCGGCGAGAGCGGCCTCCTGTCGATGGCATTTGCGCGGGACTACGCGCAATCGCACCGCTTCTGGGTCTACTACACGGACAACCAGGGCTTCATCCAGATCGACCAGTTCCGGACCCCCGCCGCGACACCGAACAGGGCTGACCCGAGCTCGCGCCGCTCGGTGATCCGCGTGCCGCATCACCAGCCCAACCACAAGGGCGGCCAGCTGCAGGTCGGACCCGACGGCATGCTCTATGCCGGCTTCGGGGACGGTGGCTCGGGTGAAGACGAGAACGCCCAGAACCTGAGCGCGATGCTCGGCAAGCTGATTCGGATCGACCCGAAGCCGAACGGCGGCTACACGGTTCCGTCGAGCAATCCCTTCCGCGGACGCGCCGGGGCGCTTCCGGAGATCTACGCCTACGGGCTCCGAAACCCGTACCGCTTCTCGTTCGACCGCCGCCGCGGCAGCCTCACCGTCGGTGACGTGGGCCAGTCCGAGATCGAGGAGATCGATTTCATCCCCGGCCGCTCCGGCGGCCGCCAGCCGCGCGGCGGCGACAACTTCGGCTGGAACACGTTCGAGGGCCGCAACCCCTACGACGGTGGCAGCGCGCCCGGGCACATCCCGCCGGTGCTCCAGCACACCCACGACCAGGGCTTCTGCTCGATCACGGGCGGCTACGTGCTCCGCGACCCCTCGCTCGGCCGCGGCTGGGCCGGGCGCTACATCTACGGCGACCTCTGCGACGGCACGCTGCGCCTGGCGCAGCTGCGCCGTCCCACAGCGAGTTCGCACCCCACCCGGCTCAAGGTGAACAGCCTGGTCTCGTTCGGTGAGGACGGCCGCGGCCGTGTCTACGCGGTGTCGCTGGACGGGCCGGTGTACCGGATAGGCCGGCGCTGAGGACCGCGAAGGCCGGCGCCGTTCCGGGGACGAACTGCCGGCATTGAGGAGGGGGTGCGCCGACTAACTGACGCATAGCGACAGAAACTCAGCGCACCCCCAGCCCCTCGGTGCCCGTAGTTGGGGCCGTAGAGGCCTACGAGGCCTAAGAGCCCAGGTTCACCCAGACGGTTTTGTTCTCGAGATACGCCTCTAGGCCCTCGCGGCCGTGCTCGCGGCCCACGCCGGATGCCTTGAAGCCGCCGAAGGGGGCAGCGGGGTCGCCGGCGCTCCACGTGTTGATCCAGATGTCGCCGGCGCGCAGCAGGGCCGCCAGCTTGTGCGCCGTGGCGATGTCGCGCGTCCAGACGCCGGCGGCCAGGCCGTACTCGGTGTCGTTGGCGCGGCGGGCGACCTCCTCGATCGAGTCGTACGGGAGGGCGACCAGCACCGGCCCGAAGATCTCCTCGCGGGCGATCGTGAGGTCGTCGTTGGTCGCGCTGAACAGGGTCGGCTCGACGAAGTAGCCCTCGCCGTCGCGCTTGTTGCCGCCCGTCACGAGCTCGGCGCCCTCGGACTTGCCCGATTCGATGTAGCCGCGCACGCGCTCCTCCTGCTCGGCGGAGATCAGCGGCCCCATCTGAGTGCCTTCGTCGAGGCCGGGCCCGAGCCGCGCCTTCGCGGCGGCATCGGCGAGCCCAGAAAGAACCTCGTCGTACTGATCCTTGTGTACGAACAGGCGCGAGCCGGCGTTGCAGGCCTGGCCGGTGTTGTAGTAGATCGCCTGGTAGGCGCCCTTGACGGCGGCGCCCAGGTCGGCGTCCGGCAGGATGATGTTGGGTGACTTGCCGCCCAGCTCGAGCGTGACCCGCTTCAGCGCGCGCCCGGCCTTCTCGCCGATCTCGCGGCCCACCGCGGTCGAGCCGGTGAAGGCGATCTTGTCGACATCCGGGTGATCCACCAGCGCGGCTCCGGTCTCGCCGTCGCCCGCGATCACGTTCAGCACCCCCTCCGGGATCCCGGCGTCGAGGGCCAGCTCGGCGAAGCGCAGCGCGGTGAGCGGTGTCTGCTCGGCGGGCTTCAGCACGATCGTGCAGCCCGCCGCCAGCGCCGGGGCGACCTTCCACGCCGACATCAGGAGCGGGAAGTTCCACGGGATGATCTGCGCCGCAACGCCGACCGGCTCCTTTCGCGTGTAGCAGTGCATGTTCGGCTGGGCCACGGGGAGCACCTCGCCGTTGATGCGAGTCGGCCAGCCGGCGAAGTAGCGGAGGTGCGCTGCCGTGAGCGGCACGTCCACGCGCCGAGCGAGCTTCAGCGGCTTACCGTTGTCGAGCGACTCGAGCTCGGCGAGCTCGTCCGCGTGCGCCTCGACCGCGTCGGCAAACGCCAGCATCGCGCTGGTTCGCTCAGCGGCTGCGATCCCGTTCCAGCGCCCGTCCTCGAATGCCTCGCGGGCCGCTCGCACCGCGCGGTCCACATCCTCCGGCCCGGCATACGGCACGTCCGCGATGGTTCGGCCGGTTGCCGGGTCGATCGTCTCAAAGGTCCGGCCGTCCGCGGCCTCGAGCCGCTTGCCGCCGATCACGAACTTGTGTCGCCCCGCGGCGAACGAGCGGGCGGCGTCGGAGAGGGCGTCGGGCAGCCTGGCGGCGTCGGTGCTCATGCGCCTGATGCTACGAAAAGTGGAGCTCCACGCCTCCCAGTTCCTCGAGCTCCAGCCGCACCGTGTCGCCGGCCGCAGCTTCATGCGGTGGGGCGATGATCCCGGTGATGATCCGCTCGCCCGCCCGCAGCTCCTCTCCGGCGTCGGCGAGCCGGGCGGCGACGGCTTCCACCATGGCCTGGAGCCGCTCGCCGGACTCGTCCGCGGGCACCGTGTGCTGCTCCGCGCCGTTCATGAGGATGCGCGCGGCCCCCGGTTCTTGAGTCTCCACCCGTGGCCCGAAAGCGACCGCCCGGTGGAAGATGTTCCCGGCCAGGATCCGCTCAACGTCCAGATCCAGGTCGGGTTCGTCCGCGAGCTCGAGCGCTGGGAACAGCGCGGCGATCGAGCGCCCGTCCGGGCCTAGCTCGAGTGCGACCTCGGACTCGACGATCACCCGGCCGCCGTCCTCGATGGACCAGGTTGCCCCGTCCTCGAGCAGCGTGTCGGTAGTGAGGAAGCCGGCGAGCGGCGCGTCGATCCCGAGCCGCTGCTGGGTCGCGGGCACGTTGAAGCCGATCTTCCAGCCGATCGGCTCGGCGCCCTGAGCCAGGACCTCTCGCCGCCGCGTGAGGAGCGCCTGCGTGCCGCGCGCGACGCTCACGGCGTCATCACGATCTTGAGCGCCTCGCGCCGGTCGTAGACCGCGTAGGCCTCGGCGGCGTCCTCGAGGCCCATGTGGTGGGTCACGAGCGGTGCGGGGTCTAGCACGCCCGCGTCGAGCATGGCCAGCACGCGGTCCACGTGGCCGATCACGTTCGCATGGCCCGTCCTTAGAGTGAGCGCCTTGATCCAGACGATGCCCATGTGCACCTGGACCCGCTCCGCGTACACGCCGATGGCGGAGACGATGCCCGCCTTCCGAGTAACGCGGCAGGCGAGCTCGAGCGCGTCCGGATGGCCCACCGCTTCGATGGCGGCGTCCACGCCGCGCGCCTCGGTGGCCGCCTTGACGCTGCCGCGGGGATCGTCGTCAGTGAGATGGACCGGCTGCGCCCCGAACGACTCAGCGAGCGCGAGTCGATCGGCGACCGTGTCGATCGCGATCACCTTCGCGGCGCCCGCCGCCTTCGCGGCCTGAACCGCGCACAGGCCGACCGGCCCAAGGCCGAGCACCGCCACGCTGTCGCCGGGCCGGATCTCGGCCTGGTCGACGGCGTGCCAGCCGGTGCCCATCACGTCGCCGGCGAACAGGGCGACGTCGTCAGACATCCCCTCGGGCACGCACCGCAGCGTCAGGTTCGCGTGCGGCACCAGGACCTGCTCAGCCTGAGCTCCCTGGAGCGAGCCGAGCGCCTTGCCGTGGCCGAAGACGCGCCCCTCGTCGCACTTGTGGAAGGCGCCGCGGCGGCAGAAGAAGCAGTTCCCGCAGGCCGAGCAGAAGCAGCCGAGCACGCGGTCGCCCTCGGACACCTGCGTCACGCCGTCCCCGGCAGCCACCACGGTGCCGACGAACTCGTGGCCGAGCGTGAAGCCCTCCTCCATCGAGACGCGACCGTGGTAGATGTGCAGATCCGAGCCGCACACGCCGGTCGCCTCGACCCGCACGATGGCGTCGTCGCGGTCGATCAGCTCGGGCTCGGGCCGCTCCTCGACGCGAACCTCGCCGGGTGCCTGGAAGGTCACCGCCTGCATGGGCCCGGCACGCTATAGCGTCCTCGCACGTGAGGGACGCGTTCTATTCGCTCGAGGATGGCCAGCGTGCCACCCCGAGCGAGCTCACCCGCGGCCCCTGGGATCCGGACGCCCAGCACGCCGGGCCTCCGGCGGCGCTGCTGGCCCGGGCGCTCGAACGCTGCGAACCGCGCGACGGCGCGCGGATTGGCCGGGTCACGGTCGAGATCGTGGCTCCGGTCCCGATCCAGCCGCTTACGGTCAGCGCGCGTGTGGCGCGCCCCGGTCGCAGCGTCGAGCTGCTCGAGGCGTCGCTCGAGGGCCCGGACGGCGAGGTCATGCGTGCACGCGGGTGGCGCCTGGCCGAGGCGGACATCTGCGTCGACTGGGAGCGGGAGGAGCCACCGCCCGGCCGCGACCAAGCCGAGCCGCTTGAGTTCTTCCCCACAGGACAGCGCGTGGGGTGGCACTCGGCGATGGAGATCGTCTTCGCCCGCGGGCGGTTCCTCGAGCCAGGGCCGGCGACGGTCTGGATGCGGCCGCGCGTGAAGCTCGTGGCAGGCGAGCCGACCACACCCCTCGAGCGCGTGATGCTCGCTGCCGACGGAGGCAACGGCGTGAGCGCGCCCCTCGACTGGACGCGGTTCATCTTCATCAACACAGACCTGACCGTCCAGCTGCTGCGTCCCCCGCGGGGCGAGTGGGTGTGCCTCGGCTCGGTCACTCACGTCGACGGAATCGGCATGACCGACACCGCCCTGTGGGATGACGACGGCCGGATCGGGCGTGCCGTACAGACATTGCTGGTGCGGGAGCGGGCATAGACTTCCGCGCCGTGGCTTACTTCAGAGACGCGGACGAGGTCTACAAGTACATCGGCACGCTGTTCGAGCAACTGGCGGAGGACGAGGAGCTCGCCCCCCAGTTCCGCAAGGCGAACACCATCGTCCAGTACCAGTACCGCGAGCCTGAGTCGCAGATCACCGTCAAGCTCATGGACGGCGAGGACGGCAAGGTCGACTGCGGCGAGACCAACATGGAGCCCGAGGTCGTGATGAACATGGACGCGGACACCGCGCATCGCTTCTGGCTCGGCAAGGTCAACGTGACGGTGGCGCTCGCCCGAGGCCAAATGAAGGCGAAGGGGCCCGTGGCGAAGATCCTCAAGCTCGTGCCGCTGACCAAGCCGATCTTCCCGCGCTACCGCGCGCTCCTGGAGCAGGACGGCCGCCAGGATCTGATTGAGGCCGCCTGATGGAGGCCGGCTTCGCGCTGGAACCGACCCCGCTCAGGGGTTTCAAGGCCTTCTACCAGTACGCCGGCACGACGCGGGTGATCGCCGGGCGCGACCTCCTCAGCTCGACTGGCTTCGAGTTCCAGAAGGAGGGCGCGCGGCGGGTGTTCATCGTCACCGACCAAGTGATCCGCGGAACCGGCCTGGTGGAGAAGGTCGAGGCGGGTGTGATCGACGGCGGGCTCGAGATCGCGGGCATCTACGACGGGTGCCCGCAGGACTCGTCGACGCACGTGGTCGACGAGTGCGCCGCGGTCGCCAAGGAGGCGGGCGCCGACTCGTTCATCGCGGTGGGAGGCGGCTCTGTCATGGACACCGCCAAGATCGCGGACGCCGTCTTCACCCACGGCGGCACCGCGCGCGAGCAGGAGGGCTTCCTCCTGATGCCTCGCGACAACGACGGCATGGGGCGGCCACTCGACATCGCGCCGCTCGCCTGTATACCCACCACCGCGGGCACCGGGAGCGAGGTGTCCATGGCCGCGGTCATCAAGGATCCGGACGAGAAGGTCAAGCTCGAGATCGCGGACTTCCCGCTCTTCCCGCGGCTCGCAATCCTGGATCCCGAGACTACGGCGACGCTGCCGCCGAAGATCGCGGCGGCGACCGGCATGGACGCGATGACGCACGCGATCGAGGGCTACGTCTCGGTCGACTGGAGCCCGCCCCAGGACGCGCGCTCACTGCACGCGCTGCGGATGATCCGCGACAACCTCGAGCGCGCAGTCGAGCGCGGCGAGGAGGACGAGGAGGCGCGCGGCAACATGTTGATCGCCGCGAACCTGGCGATCACGATCGCGCTCGGCTCGGTTCACGCGATGTCGCACCCCGCCGGGGCCCAGTTCGGAGTGCCGCACGGCGTGGCGAACGCCATCCACCTCCCGCATGTGATCCGCCACAACGCGGCCGGCTCGGACGAGATTGCCGACCGGTACCGCGACATCGGCGAGATCTTCGACGTGTCCGACCCGGACATCGGCGGTTCGCTGGCGGGCTACGTCACGGAGTTCGTCCTCCGCCTCGGGCTGCCCACGCGGCTGTCGCAGGTCGGCGTGCCCGAGGACGGCATCCAGGCGCTGGTCGAGGGCGCCATGGGCGACGGCACCACGATTCTGAACCCGCGTGAGATGGCGGAGGAGGACTACGCCGCGCTGTACCGCGCGGCCCTCTGAGCGTCGGCGATCTGCTTGAGGGTCGCCTTGGCCGTGTGCTTTGGCCGCCAGCGGAGCTGCTGCTTCGCGCGCATGGTCTTCATCAGCACCGGCTTCTTCACCGAGTGGATCCAGGCCACCTGCTCCGGCATCAGCGGCAGCCGCGTCGCGATCTCCGCGGTGGCGTCCACGAGCTGCCTCGGCACCCGAACCGCGTACCAGCCGAGCGCGTCGGCGACGTCGGCCATCGTGAGCGTTCCGTTGCCCGCGAGGTTGTAGGGGCCCGGCTCGCCCAATCCGCGCACCGCGGCCGCGAACGCGCTGGCCACGTCGTCCTCGTGCACCAGCTGGAAGCGGATGCCCGGGTCCGGGATCACCGGCTTCAGGACCGGCAGCGAGCCGAGCAGGCGCCTCACCCCGTCGGGCATGGCCTCCTCGAGACGGTAATACGGGATCTCCTGGAGCATCGTGCGCGCCTCCGGCCCCGCCACGATGCAGGGGCGGAACGCGTACGCCGCCGTGCTCGGGTGGCGCAGGAGCACCTTGCCGAGCACCCGCTCGACCTCGGCCTTCTGATGCGAGTAGGGATGCTCCTTGGAGCCCCGCGGCGGAATGTCTTCCGTGAGCCAGTCCGGGTTGTCGTCGTGGAAGCCGTAGGCGGCGACACTCGACGCGTAACAGATCCGCTTCGCGCCGGCCGTCGCGGCCTCCTCGAAGACGCGCCGGGAGCCGTCGACGTTCAATTCGCGCGTGGCGTCGCTCGCGTCGAGGATCGCGAATGCCAGGTGCACGACCACGTCGGCACCCTGGACGAGCGCGCGCACGCTCCCCGTGTCGGTCACGTCCCCCTGCCGGTACTCGGTCTTCTTCCAGCCGCGCTCCGCGGGGTCGAACGGGCGACGCGCCATCCCGACGATGCTCTTGACCGTGCGCGAGCGCTCGAGCGCGTTCACGATCGCAATCCCGAGGTCCCCGGTGGGCCCGGTGACCGCCACCCTGAGCCGCTCCGCCGCCATGGCCGGGTTTCTATCCGATCAGGGACCCGCGCGCGGAGGCACCGTCACCTTCTCGCAGCCGCTCAGGATGTCGATCCTGTCCGCGGTCACCGCATCCGAGTGTCCGCCGCCGCAGCGCACTCGGTCGCGACGGCCATCCGCCGCCTCGATCCGGTCGTCGCCCGCGCCCGTTGCGATCGAGTCCTCGCCGGGGCCGCCCGACACGCGGTCGTCTCCGTCGCCGGTTCTGATCCGGTCGTGGCCGCCGCCACCCTCGACGGTGATGGCGCCGCCCGAGGCGCTCACGATGTCGTTGCCGCCGCCTGCGAGCAGCGTGATGCCAGTGCCGTCGGCGAAGAGCGTGTCGTCGCCCGAGCCGGCATCGGCGACGTCCTGGCCGCCGCTGGCATAGAGCCGGTCCGGACCCGCCCCGCCAAACAGGCGGTCGCTGCCGTCCTGGCCGAAGAGCGTGTCCGCCGCCTCGCCGCCGAGCACCAGGTCGTCGCCCGCGCCGGCATAGACGAGATCGCGGCCCACGCCGCCGTCGATCGAGTCGTTGCCGGTTCCGCCGATGATCAGATCTAGGCCGCCGCCGCCGTTCACGTTGTCGTTCCCGGGCCCGGCCTCCACGAAGTCGCTCCCCTCGAGCGCCACGAGCGTGTCGTCGCCGCCCTCGCCGTAGAGCTGGTCGGGGCCTGCGGTGCCCTGCAGGTGGTCGGCCCCATCGGTTCCGATCAACGTGTCGGCCAGGGCCAGGCCCGCCGCCAGCGCCAAGGCGCTCAGGGCGAGCGCCGATATCGAGAGGAGGCGCTTCATCTGGCTCCCCCAACAAGGTACGGCGGCTGCGGTTGCGGCGCACCGTGCGCCTTTCTCCTGCTCAGGCGTCGTCGTAGCCGGGCTCGCCGGGGAGGAGAACCCGCGGCGCGCCGTCCCGCACGACCACCTTCGGCAGCACCGGCTCGATCGGCCGCGCGCGGGCGGCGGCGAGCGTCTCCTCGACCGAATCCGTCTCCGAGAGCAGCTCGAGATGCTTGATCGTGGGGAATACGAGCGCGAGCTCGTCCTCGGCGTGCGCCGCCAGTGCCGCGGCGGGCGTGAGCCAACGCGCGTCGACGCACTCACCGCCGTCGGGTCGTGCCTCGGCGCCCTCAGGCGCTCTCGCAGCGTAGAACCAGGTGTCGAAGCGGATAGTCACCTGCTCGCCATCGGGGGTGATCCAGCGCGAGAAGGGGACTAGCTCGGTGTCCGCGGGCAGCCCGATCCCGGCCTCCTCCTCCAGCTCGCGCACGGCTGTCGCGGCGTGCTCGGCGTCCTCGTCCGGATGCACCGCCCCGCCCGGGAACACCCACGCCCCGCCCATGAAGCGCTGCTCGGGGTTGCGCTTTACGAGCAGCACCTCGGCGCCCTCCGCCGAGTCCCGCAACAGGATCAGCGAAGCGGCTTGCCGGGGCTCGACGGTCACGGCTCGTAGAGCTCGAAGTCCTTCTTGCGAGCGCCGCAGACGGGACAGAACCAGTCGTTCGGGATGTCCTCGAAGGGCGTGCCCGGCGGGATGCCTCCGTCGGGGTCGCCCTCGGCGGGGTCATAGATGAACCCGCATGAGGTGCAGATCCACTGTTGCGCTGTGACAGGCTGCTGGGTCTCGGTCTCGCTCACAGCGAGCGAAGCCTACAGCGCGGAACCTAAGCCGCCGCGCGCAGTTCAGCCGCGCCCGTGGCCGCGTCGATCGCATCCGCCGTAATGCTCACCAGCCGGGTCAGGTCGGCGCCGGAGATCGCCAGCGGCGGCATCAGCACGACCACGTCGCCGAGCGGGCGGATGACGGCGCCGCGGCGGCGTGCCTCGAGCGTCACCCGGTGGCCGATGCGCACAGGCAGCGGGTGCTCGGCCAGCTCGATCCCGACCATGAAGCCGCGGCGGCGCACCTCCTTCACCGCGGGATGCGCGGCCACGGGCTCGAGCAGGTCGGCCAGCAGCTCGAGCTTCGGCTGAAGGCGCTCCAGCGTCCGCTCCTCGCGGAAGACGTCGAGCGTCGCGAGCCCAGCGGCGCAGGCGAGCGGGTTGCCCGTGTAGGTGTGCCCGTGGAAGAAGGTCTTGAACTGCTCGTGCTCGCCGAGGAAGCCCTCGTAGATCCGCTCGCTGGCGAGCGTGGCCGCCAGCGGCAGGTAGCCGCCGCTGATGCCCTTGGCGAGGCAGAGCAGGTCAGGCGCCACACCCTCGTGCTCGCAGGCGAACATTCGCCCGGTGCGGCCGAAGCCGGTGGCCACCTCGTCGAGAATCAGGAGCACGCCGTGGCGGTCGCAGAGGTCGCGCACCGCGCGCAGATAGCCGCGCGGATGCACGAGCATCCCGGCCGCGCCCTGCACGAGCGGCTCCATGATCACGGCGGCGACCTCGCCGTGGTGATCGGCCAGGAGGCGCTCCATGCCGGCCGCGTCGCCGGGCGCCGCCGTAAGCGTGTCGAACAGGAGCGGCTCGTAGAGCGCGTGGAAGAGACTGATGCCACCGACCGACACCGATCCGATCGTGTCGCCGTGGTAGGCCATCTCGAGCGAGACGAAGCGGCGCCGGTCCTCGCCGCGCTGGCGCCAGTACTGGAACGCCATCTTCAGCGCGATCTCCGTGGCCGTGGAGCCCGAGTCCGAGTAGAAGACGCGCGTGAGACCGGGTGGCGTCAGCTTGACCAGCCGCTGCGCGAGCTCGATAGCGGGGCGGTGGCTCAGCCCCAGCATCGTGGAGTGCGCGACCCTCCCGAGCTGCTCGCGAACCGCGACGTCGATTCGAGGGTGTGCGTGTCCGTGCACGTTGCACCACAGCGACGAGACGCCGTCGATGTAGCGGTTGCCGTCGATGTCGATCAGGTCTGTGCCTTCGCCGCGCTCGATGATCAGCGGGTGCTCGGCGACCCAGCCGCGCTGCTGCGTGAACGGATGCCAGAGGTAGGCGCGGTCTGCAGCAGTGAGGTCCATCTCCGGCGACACTAGCCCCGGGGCCGGATGGCCCCGTCCAGCTACATTGCGAGGCGCAATGCCGCCTTTGCCCATCCTCGTCTTCGTGGTGGGGACGGGCTCGCTCGGCGCGGAGATCGCGGCCGTGCGGCTGCTCGCTCCCTACTTCGGCGCCTCGACGATCGTCTGGGCGAACACGATCGGGATCGTGCTCGTCGCGCTGTCGGTCGGCTATTGGCTCGGCGGCCGTCTCGCCGACCGCCACCCGAACATGCGCGCCCTTTGCCTCACGGCGCTGATCGCCGCGCTCATGCTGGCCGCGGTGCCGTTCGCCGCGGACCCGTTGCTCGACGTGGCGGTCGACGCGCTCGACGAGATCTCGGCGGGCGCGTTCCTAGGGTCGCTGGTGGCCGTGCTGGTGCTCGTGGCCGTACCCGTGCTCCTGCTCGGCACGGTGTCGCCCTGGGCGATTCGGCTCGGCGTGCAGTCCGTCGAGGAGGCGGGCACGGTGGCTGGCCGCTTGTACGCCCTCTCCACGGCCGGCTCGCTGGTCGGCACGCTCGTGTCGGCGCTCGTCCTCATCCCGCTGGTGGGCACGCGGCGGACGTTCCTCATCTTCGCGCTGGCGATCGCGGTGGTAGCGGTGCTGGGGCTGCGGCCCGTGCGCCGCTTCGCGGTTGCCCCGGCGGTCATCGCAGCGCTGATCGCGCTCCCCGTCGGCACGCTCAAGGCCAAGACCGACGACGACGCTCATGTGATTCACGAGGCGGAGACCGAGTACCAGTACGCGCGCGTGCTCCAGTACGACGACGGCAGCCGGACACTCGAGCTGAACGAGGGCCAGGCGCAGCACTCGATCTGCGAGGCGGAATGCGACGCGGGCCCGGCCGGGCCGCGGAACCCGCGCTCGGTGCTTACCGGGGACGTCTGGGACGGCCATCTGGTCGACTACTTCGCCGCTCGCACGCGTCCGCCGCGACGGGTCGCGATCCTCGGGAACGCGGCCGGCACCACCTCGCGGGCCTACGAGGAGTTCTTCCCGCGCACCCGAGTCGACGGCGTGGAGATCGACTCCGAGCTGTCCGAGATCGGCCGGAAGTACTTCGACATGAACAACCCGCGCCTGCGCCTCTACCACGAGGACGCGCGGCCGTTCCTGCGGCGTATCGACGCGCGCTACGACGTGATCTCGGTCGACGCCTACCGCCAGCCCTACATCCCGTTCTACCTCACGACCGTGGAGTTCTTCGAGAACGTTCGCGACAAGCTGGCGCCGGACGGCGTCGTGATCGTGAACGTGGGCCATCCGGAGGGCCAGGACGACCTTGAGAAGGTGCTTACCGCCACGATCGCCGAGGTTTTTCCGCACGTGATGCGCGATCCGATCGAGGACACCAACACGCTGCTCGTGGCGAGCGAGGCGCCGCTGTCGGCGGCCGGCATCCGCGACGCCGCCGCGAGCCTTCCGCTTGCGCTGCGGCCGACCGCGTACGCCGCTTCGGCCCGGCTCGCCGCTCCGCTGCGAGGCGGCGACGTCTACACCGACGACAAGGCGCCGGTCGAATGGCTGATCGACAAGTCGATCGTCGACTACGCAAGCGGGGACTGACCCGCGCCGGCCCAGACGTCGCCATCATCGGCGGCGGCATCGTCGGCTGCGCGGCCGCCGCGTTCCTGACCGAGGCCGGCGCGAAGATCGAGCTGTATGAGCGCGACGAGGTGGCGGCGGCGGCGTCCGGACGCAACTCCGGCTCCATCCAGCATCCGTTCGATCCGGTGCTAGTGGAGCTCCACCTGGAGACGCTCGAGCACTACCGCGGCCTCGACGGACTCGAGCTGCGGGACGCGCCCGCCGGCGTGCTGATGCTTTCGCCGGAGCCGGCCCCGCTCGAGCAGGCGGTCGCCGAGCTCGGCCGTGAGTGCCCCGAGCTCGACGCCGCGCTGCTGAACCCGGAGGAGCTGCGCAGCGTCGAGCCCGGCGTAGCGCGTGATCTCTGGGCATGCCGCCTCGAGACCGGCTATCCGGTGCGCCCGCTCGCGGCCACGCGCGCGTTCGCGCGCCGTGCCTACTCGGGAGGCGTGCGCTTCCACGAGGGCGAGACCGCGTGGCCGTGGATGATCGGCGGCCGCGCGCGCGGCGTGCTGGCCGGCGGCGTGCGACGGCCCGCCGGCAGCGTGCTGGTCACCGCCGGGCCGTGGACGCCCGAGGTGATCGACACGACGCGCAGCTGGCAGCCGATCGTGCCCGTGTGGGGAGTGGTGACGGACGTCGAGATGGAGGATCCGCCGACGCACGTGCTGGAGGAGGTAGGGGTGGACGAAGTAGCGGCGATGGGGGCCGCCGGGCCCCCCGGCGCGCTCTTCAGCCTCGTGCCGGCGGACGGTCAGATCTCGGTGGGGTCGACGTTCCTGCCGGACGCGCCGGAGCCGGCCGCCTGGGCGGGCCGCCTACGGCGGGGCGGCGAGCGCTTCGTCCCGGCCCTCGCGCGCGCGAAGGTCGTGGGCGCGCGAGCGTGCCCACGTCCGCAGTCGCTCGATGGGCGGCCGCTCGTGGGCGAGCTGCCCGGTCTCGAGGGTCTCTGGGCAGCCGCGGGCCACGGCCCCTGGGGAATCTCAACCGGCCCGGCAACCGCCCGCATGGTCGCGGGCGCGCTGCTCGGGACAGACGAGATTTCCGGGGCGCTGTCGGTGTCGCGCGCCTAGTTCGAGGCCGGAGCCTCGACCGGGTCCGGCCGGATGATCACCGTGTCGGCGACGGCGTTGATCTCGTCCGCGCCGAAACCCGCCTTCTCGGCGTGTGCGCGGATGGCCTCTGGGCTCTCGGCCTCGTAGATGCAGTAAGTCCCGAGCGTCCCGTCGTCCTCGACGAGCACGTAAGACCTGATCCAACGGACGCCAGAACCGTCCTCGTCGCCGACTTCCTTGGAGCGCCCCGCGGCCGTCTCGAGCTCTTCGGGGGTCTTCCACCAGCTGCGACGGCGGATGCCGTATAGCTGCATTCGTGCCTCCTTGCTTTTGCCTCTTGCGACGGTACTGGACGGCACTAGACTCTTCCGTTCTGTGAGCTTCCGCAAGTACCAACTTGGCACGTATGAGCAGATGTGCGCTGCCCACAGCTGGGATGTCCCCGAGCGCTACAACATTGCCACCGACGTCTGCGACAAGCACGAGCCGGGGCGGCTCGCGATGGTCTGGGAGGACTGGCGCGGCAACGAGCGGCGGGTGAGTTTCGGCGAGCTGCAGGAGCTCTCGAACCGCTTCGCGAACGTGCTCGAGGCGCTCGGAATCGAGCGCGAGGATCGCGTGGCAACGCTCCTGCCGTCGCTTCCCGAGACCGCCGCCGTGTTCCTCGGGACCTACAAGCGCGGCACGATCCTGCTCTCGATGTCGGTCCTGTACGGGGACGACGGAATCCAGCACCGCCTGCGCGACTCGGGTGCGCGGCTGCTCGTGACCGACCTGGCCAACCGGGACCGCATCCCGGAAGGCCTGGTCGAGCACGTGCTCGTGCTGGGCGACGACTTCGAGGCGGCCATGGACGACGCGGCGCCGGAATACGAGGTCGTCGACACGTCGTCCGACGACCCGGCTCAGCTGTACTACTCGTCGGGCACCACCGGGCTGGCCAAGGGCATCCTCCACGCGCACAGGTACCTGCTCGCGCACGAGGAGTTCGAGTTCTGCCACGACGTGCGCGACGGCGAGCTCTTCCACGGGTCCGGCGAGTGGGCTTGGGCGGCGGGCATCTGCCCACTGCTCGGCCCGTGGCGCTACGGCGCCGTGGCGCTCGTACAGCAGCGCGAGGCGGGCTACAACCCCGAGGAGCATCTGCGCTTCCTTTCGAAGCACGGGGTCGAGAACATCTTCACGACGCCGACGGCACTTCGCGCGATGACCGCTGTCGAGAACGCGGGCGAGCGCTACCCGCTCGACAAGCTGCGGGTCATCTGCTCCGCCGGGGAGCCGCTCAACCCGGAGGTGATCCGCTGGTTCCGGGACCAGTACGGGCTCACCGTGCTCGACTTCTACGGGCTCACGGAGAGCTATCCGCTGTGCGGGAACTTCCCCACCGTCGAAGTGCGCGAGGGGTCGATGGGCCTCCCGATGCCGGGCTGGGACGTGCAGATCCTCGACCAGGACGAGCAGCCGCTACCGGCGGGCGAGCGCGGCGAGATCTGCCTCCGCGCCCGCTCGAATCCGCACTACCCGATCGGCTACTGGAACCGCCCCGAGGACACCGAGGAGGTGTTCGGCGGCGAGTGGTTCCACACGAAGGACGCGGCCCAGATGGACGAGGACGGCTACATCTGGTACGCCGGGCGCGCCGACGACGTGATCATCTCGGCGGGCTACCGGATCGGCCCATTCGAGGTCGAGTCGGCCTGCGTCGAGCACCCCGCCGTGAAGGAGGCGGCCGCGGTGGCCTCCCCGGACGAGCGCCGCGGCAACATCGTCAAGGCGTACGTCGTCCTGGCCCGTGCGGACGACGCCTGTGCCGAGCTGGCCGAGGAGATCAAGCGGCACGTGCGCGAGCGCCACTCCGCGTACGCGTACCCGCGCGAGATCGAGTTCGTGGACGACCTGCCGAAGACGCTCACCGGCAAGATCCGCCGCGTGGAGCTGCGCCAGCAGGAGCTAGAGCGCCAGCAGCAGGAACCGGGTTAACGCCTCACCCGCGCAACGTCGGGCGCCCGCAGGCCGCAAGCCCGCCGCGCGCGCCGGCCACGGCGCTGGTTAGGCGTTTTTCCTTTCCATCTCGCAAGGAAAAACGCCTTACCCCGACGCTTAGAGGGAAAACGCCTCACCCCGACGCTTAGGGGGTCTGAGCCCGAAGGTTTGCCAGTTTCGCCAGCGCTCGCCCCGTCGCCGACAACTGCCGATTGCCCAGCGCACCCTCGGCGATCTCGCCGAGCTCGGTCAGCACTCGTTCTGCGACCGGCTTGAAGCGGCGGCTCTTTGCGGTCAGATGCACGCGGGTGGCGCGGGCGTCGCGTTCATCCTGGCGGCGCTCAACGAGCCCGTCGCGCTCGGCCAAGCGCACCATCGTCGTCATGGTCTGCTTCGAGAGTCGGGCGCGCCGAGCGACCTCGCCCATGCGCAGCCCATCCTCCTCGAAGAGCGGCAGCAGCACCGACCCATATGAGGCGCGCACTTCCGGGAAGCCCTCGCGCGCGAAGGCCTCCTTCAACAGCTCGTTCCAGCGCTGCGAGGCCTTCGCGAGGAGAAACCCGAGGTTCTCGCTGGTCGCCGGCGATGGGGCCACCTATCCGGTAGCTCCCCAGGGATCGTCGATGACGATTCCCCACGAGCCATCGGCGCGGCGCCGGAGCACGTCGGCGCTCGTCGCTGCCAGCTCCACCGGACTGCCGTCCGGAGCCGTGCCCGAGAGGCGCCACCGGTTTGCCACCAGGGCGGTGTCACCGGCTTGGAGCACCTTCTCGATCCTGCCCTCCATGTGCGGCCGGACTGCGAGGAAGGACTCAAGCGCCGCCCGGATCTTCTCGCGTCCCGTGACGGTCTCGCCCGGTTGGGGGGCAAAGGCGGCGTCGGGCTCGTAAAGCTCAAGCATTGCCTCGAGGTCGCCCATCGCGAGCAGCTCCGAGAACCGCTCGATCGTTGCCTGCGGCCTACCGTGGGCCATTTTTGGGGCTCCTTCTTAGTCTGGTATCGGACTAAATTAGTACGTTAGCAGACCAATGCGAACTTCAGAGAACCGGCATCAGCGGGATGTCCCACATGACGGCGGCGGCTACGAACGCGACTACGACGACCACCGTGAGGACCCCGCTGACTACCCGCTGGCGCATAGTCGCGTGCGCTGCACGATCCGCTGCGTGGTCGCCCCAGATGATCACTCGTTCGAGCAGGCGCTCCGCCCAGTCGAACTCGAGGGCCAGGAAGCCGACTCCGAAGATGATCGTCACGATGCCCGGGCCGGGCACGCCGGGGAGCGACAGGACGATCCCTGCTAAGACGATCAGGACGCCGAGGACGACGATCGCAATGCGCTGGAAGATGTTGCGCTGCTTGTGGCGGACCTTGCGCTCGTGCAGCTTGATCAGGAGCTCCGGACGGTCGTCCTCGGACGGCCCGATCGGTCCCTCCGCGCGGGCCGCTGCGTCGTCCGTGGCCATCAAGCGAGCTTAGAGCCAGGCCTCCACGGGGAGGGGGGCACCCGCTTCCGCGAGCGCCTCTGGCGTCGTGAAAGGCAGCCCACTGACGGGCACGCGGCCGAGTCGCTCGATCGTCGCTCGGTTGGACCGCTCCATCGCGGTCGGCTCGGCTGGCCAGGGCGTCAGGACAACCCCCGCGACCCGCAGGCCGGCCGCGCGCGCCGCTTCCACAGTGAGCAGCGTGTGGTTGATCGTGCCGAGGCCGGGCCGCCCCGCGATCACGACCGGAAGGGCCAGGTCCACCGCCAGGTCGCGCACGAGGTAGCCGGCCGTGATCGGGACCAGCAGCCCGCCAACGCCCTCGCATACGAGCAGGTCGTGCGTGCGAGCCGCGCGTACCAGGTCGGCGGGCTCGATGGTGATCCCAGCCAGCTCGGCTGCGAGGTGCGGCGAGACCGCGGGGCCGAAGCGGTAGGGCGCCACCTCCTCCGGGGTCTGCCCGGCGCTCGCCGCAGAGGCGAGCAGCTCGTGATCGCGCCCGAACTCGCCCGGGTCCTCGTCGAGGCCGGTCACGGCGGGTTTGAAGGCCGCCACGGGCTCGCCTGCGGCGGCCAGCACCGCGCAGATCGACACCGCGACGATCGACTTGCCGACCTCAGTGTCGGTGCCCGTTACGAAGACGCCGCGCAACTGCGAGCGGCGTGACTAGGCGGCGTCGCGCAGCCCGTCGAAGACGCGAACGGGTGCGCTGTCGGGGCTGCGTTCGGCCGCATGCATCACGCCACCCTCGCGCACGGCCGCCGGGAGGCAGCCGGCCAGCACGTTCGCCGCATCGCGCAGCTCCGAGCGGGTATGCGATGCCATCACCGTCAGCCGCAGCCGCGAGCTGCCGGCCGGCACGGTCGGCGGCCTGATCGCCTGCGCGAAGATGCCCTTCTCGAGCGCCCGCCCGCTCGCGCTCACCGCCTCGTTCGCATCGCCCACGATCACCGGCACGATCTGGGTGACCCCGTTGGGTACGGACAGACCCTCATCGGCGAGCGACTCGCGCAGCACCGCCGCGTTCCTCTGAAGCTTTTCTACCCGGCGCGACTGCTCGCGCAGGAGCTCGAGTGCCGCCATCGCCGCGGCCACGGCTGGGGGCGACAGCGCAGTCGAGAAGATCAGCGTGCGTGCCGTGTTGATCAGGTAGTTCGCCATCTGCGCGTCGCAACACACGTAGGCGCCGTAGGAGCCGAGCGCCTTGCCGAGCGTCCCGACGATCACGTCAACCTCGTCCTCCAGGCCGGCAGCGGCAACGGCCCCGCGGCCGTTCGGGCCGATCGCTCCGGTCCCGTGCGCCTCGTCGACCATCACGCGCGCGTCGTAGCGCCGGGCGAGGTCGACGATCTGCTCGAGCGGCGCAACGTCGCCGTCCATCGAGAAGACCCCATCAGTCACGATCAGCGAGCCGCGCCCCTCCGCCTGGCGAAGGCCCCACTCGAGATGGTCGGTGTCGCAGTGGTCGTACACGAACGTCTCGGCCCGCGACAGTCGGCAGCCGTCGATGATGCTGGCGTGGTTGAGCGCGTCCGAGAAAACCACGTCGCCCTCGCGCGCCAGTGTCGAGACCACGCCCGCGTTCGCCAGGTAGCCCGAGCCGAACAACAGGGCGGTCTCCGCGCGCTTGAACCCGGCCAGCTGCTCCTCGAGCCGCCGGTGGATCGTCATGTTGCCCGAGATCAGCCGCGACGCGCCGGAGCCCGCCCCATAGCGCATGGCGGCTTCGGCGGCAGCCTCGCGCACGCGCGGGTGGTCGGCCAGCCCGAGGTAGTTGTTCGAGCAGAGCAGCAGCACCGGCTTGCCGTCGAGCAGCACGCGCGGGCCCTGGGGACCGGACACGCAGCGCATGCGCCGGTAGAGGCCGCGGTTCCGGATTTCCTCGAGCCGGTCGTGGATGTCGCTCGTCACGCGGCCGGCTCCACGTGGATCAGCTCTGGGTACGCGTTTGGCGCTCCATCCGGCCGGGGTGGCACCGATGTCTTCTTCCTGTGACGGAGTTGTGTCGCTGGGTTCCAAAAGTTCGCTTCCTCTTGCGAGTCGATCAGGTCGTCGACTGGTGTGTGCGGCGTCTCGCCCTCGAGCCAGCCGGAGCGGTTGTCGGGCCGCGGGTTCGTGCCGTTGTCGTCCTGGCGCGCGACGTTGAGGCCGAGTTCCTCGAACATCTGGCGGTCCGATTCGGGCTCCGACCCGAGCGTCGTCAGGAAGTTGCCCATCATCACGCCGTTCAGCCCGGCCTTGACCGCCAGCTGCTGAAGCTGCCCGGCGCCGAGGTTCTCGTTGCGGCCGCCGCAGAGCCGGAACAGCGCGCCGGGGATGATCAGCCGGAAGATCGCGACCCACTTGACCGCCTCGAGCGGGTCCATCAGCTCGCGGTCGCCGAACTTCGTGCCGGGGCGCGGGTTCAGCAGGTTGATCGGCACCGAGGTCGGGTTCACCTCCGCGAGCTGGAACGCCATCTCGACGCGCTGCTCATTCGACTCGCCGAGGTTGAGGATGCCGCCGACGCATGTCTCGAGCCCCGCCTCGCGCACCGACTCGATGGTCCGCAGCCGGCCCTCGTAGCGGACGGTGGACGAGACCTCCGGGTAGTAGCTCTCCGCGGTCTCGACGTTGTGATGAACGCGCTGGATGCCGGCGTCCTTCAGCGCGCTTGCGCGCGCGGGCGACATGTGGCCGATCGACACGCAGCGCTTCAGGTTCGTGTGCTCGGCAACGAGGCGCGCGCCCGCGAGGATCCTCTCGAAGTCACGCTTCGAGAGCCCCTGGCCCTGGGTCACCATGCAGAAGCGGTGAGCGCCGGCGGCCTCCGCCGCGCGCGCGTGCTCGAGGATCTGCTCAGGGTCCATCATCGCGTGCATGGGCGTGTCGGCCTCGGCGAACCGCGACTGCGAGCAGAAGCCGCAGTCCTCGGCGCACCCGCCCGACTTCGCATTGACGAGCGAGCACATGTCCGTCGAGTCGCCGAAGCGCTCGAGCCGCACACGCCACGCGCGCTCGACGAGCGCCTCGATCTCCGCGCGCTCCCCGAGTTCGCCGAGCCGAAGCGCCTCTTCCCTTGAGATGAGGGGTGGCACTTGCGGGCGAGGCTAAGGGCGACCCCGGACGTATCGGGAGAGCGTCATGGACGCGGTGACCGTGAGCGGATCGGGCAGCGCGGCGAGCCGTTCGGTCACAGATCGCTCGTCGACGTGCCACGCGCTCGGCCCCATGCGCACGATCTGCTCGGCCTCGTCGCGGCCCAGGAACATCGAGTGCTCGATCGCGCGGCGCCCCGCGAGGGTGAAGTGAGACCCGAGCTGAGCGTCGAGCCGATCCTCCTTGTCGTCGGGCACGGACAGAAGCCCCAGCGAGCCGACGAGCTCATACAGGTGGCGGGTGGTCGGGGTCACGGCGATCAGCGCTCCGTCCAGAGAGAGCACGCGGGCCATCTCGGCCGGGTTGCGCGGCGCGAAGACGCTGAGGACGATGACCGCGACGCCGTCGCGCAGCGGAAGCGGCTTCCAGGCATCGGCGCCGATTGCGGCGGCGCGTGGGTGGGCGCGCGCGGCGCGGCGCAGCGCAGCGGTCGAGCTGTCGAGGGCAAGGCCGAGCCGATCCGGTAACGCATCCAGCACGGCGGCCAGG
>JBKPME010000095.1:0-35363 GCA_046731915.1 Actinomycetota bacterium | reverse complement strand
GACGGACGCCGGGCGCGCCTCCAGCGGTGCCGGGCGGCGGGCGGGCGCCGGTGCGGCCCGTTCTGCCGCCGCGTCCGACGGCGCAGCAAGAGACCGCGATCATTCCTCCACCGAAGGAGCACTGGTACAAGCGGCTCCTGGCCAGCCCCCGCTATCTCGTCCTCGTGGTCGCGGGAATCCTGATCGTTGGCGGCGCTGCCGCCTTTGGCATCAGCAACCTTTCGAGTGACAGCACCGAGGGCGCGCCCACCGCGGGCAGCGCCGCACCGGCGGACAACGGCGACTCGGGCGGCGCTCAGGAGCCCAAGAAGAAGCAAGCCGCAATCGTGCCGGGCAACGTGACGGTTGCGGTCCTGAACGGAACCACCGTGCCCGGCCTGGCGAAGCAGGTGGGCGACCGGGTGGAGACGCACGGCTTCCGCCTCGGCACGGTTGCGAACACGGCCGACCAGGATCAGCAGCGCGCGGAGTCAGTGGTCCTATTCGCCCCGGGACACAAGAACGAGGCGAGAGCCGTGAGCCGCCGCCTCTCGATCATCCAGCGTCAGCCGATCGACCCGGCGAGCCAGGGCCTGGCGGGCGACGCAACTGTCGTGGTGATCGCGGGGGCGGACCTGTCGAAGTAGACGACGGCCCTCACCGGGTGAGGCGAACGACACCATTGATGAAGAGGATCGTCCTACTTAGGGCTCACATACGCGGCCCTATGTAGGACGCTTCACGGCCCCCAGGCCTCTTTCACCGCTGTCCCAGACGCTCGCCGCTCGCCGCCACGGCGCGTGCCCTCTCGGAAAGGTGCGGCACGCCCAGCTCGCCACTCTGTGCGGCCGCCTCGTCGAGCAGCCTCTGGGCACGCTCGTCGTCGTAGCCCAGCAGCAGCTGGCCCGCCAGCATGTGCGCGCGTGTTGCCTCCAGGGGCCGGTCGAGCGCACGCCAGGCCGCCTCGGCCTCGGCCAGTAGCTCAGCGCCGGCGCCCGGGTCGTCCTCCGCCACGCCGCGCGCCTCGAGTGCCGCCGCGCGTCCCACGGGGTAGTGCAGGCGCTCGGCCATCTGTGACGCCATGGCGGCCGCCTCCTTGGCCGCCTGCGACCGGTGGGCAAGCGCCAGGACGACGGCCCGGGCGCCGGTCGCCTGAATCGACTGCGCGATGAGGCCCGCGCGCTCGCATACCTCGATGGCCTGGTCGAGGGCGGCAGTGGCACCGTCGAGATCGCCCTGGTCGCGCAATGCGATCGCGAGCCCGAACAGCGCCTGGAAGGCGATCTCCGACCAGCCGACCTGCTCGGCCAGCTCGTGGGCGCGGTGGTACAGGACGGTGGCCTCGCCGATCCTCCCCTCACGCCAGCGCAGGAAGCCGCGCAGGGCGTAGGGCAGGCAGAGCTTGCCGACCAGGCCCTCACGCTCCGCCAGCGTGGCGCTCGCCTCGGTCGAGCTCTCGACGCGCTCCCAATCGGCCCCGTACGCCGCCAGCTGCGCGAGCCACGCGTGCAGCTCGACCTGAGCGGGCAGCATGCCGACCTGCTGGGCGAGCGCCAGCGCCTCCTCGTACACGGCCCGGGCACCCGCGATGTCCGCCTCCGAGATCTCCAGCTGGCGTCCCAGGGCGGACAGCGCGAGGATCGTCTCGCTGTCGTCTGAGCCGCGCGCCAGCTCCACGGCGCGCTCCAGGTTCTGGCGCGCCTTCTCCGTGTCGCCGATCCGGCCGAACACACGCCCGAAGATCCCGTGGGCGCGGCTGGCCGCGCGCGTCTCCTCCAGCCGCTCTGCCAGCCGGAGCGCCTTCTCGGACGCGTAGATGGCGAGCATGTTGTCGCCGGTGTGCAGGTAGAGCCAGGCGGCCTCCTCGTAGAGCCGGACGAGCTCGATGCGCGGCGGGCCGTCCTTCAGCAGGTTGATGCCCTTCTGGTAGTGCTCGATGGCGGCCTTGCGCTCGCCCTTGTGCGACAGCGCGGCGCCGATCTTTCGGTGGAGGTCGGCCACCCGCTCGAGGTCCTCCTGGCCACGGTGCCACTCGAGGCAGTCCGACCAGACGCCGATCGCCTCGTCCACCCGGCCAAGCCGGAGCGACACGTCGCCGAGCTTCTCGCCGATGCGGACACCGTCGTCGCGCGCGTCCTGGGGGCTGATGGCGCGGGCGTGGCGGTAGTGGGCCGCCGCCTCGCGGTTCGCGTACAGGAGCGCCGCCGCGTCGCCGGCCTCCTCGAGGAAGCGCAGCGCGCGCCCGCGCATCGCGTCGAGCTCCTGCGGCGGCACGCCGCTCTCGCGGCCAAGTGCCGCGGCGCGCCCGTAGTGCTCGGCGAGCAGCGCCACCATCTCGTCGCTGCGGTCGCCGGCGCGGTCTTCCAGGAAGGCGCCCACCTCGAAGTGCTTCCGCGAGCGAACCGCCTTCGGCAGCATCCCGTAGGCCACGTCGCGAATGAGCACGTGCTTGAACGCCATCTCGCGCTCAGCGACGAGCGGCCCGTCGATGGCGGGCGCGAGGATGTCCTTCTCCTGAAGCGACCGGAGCGCGAGGTCGAGGTCGCGTCCCTCGGCCCGAGCCAAACTGGCGAGCGCGCCCTCGGGGAACGTTCGTCCCACGACCGATGCCTGCTGTACCAGCCGGCGCTCGAACGGCTCCAGCGAGTCGAGCCGCGCGGCCAGCACGGCCTGGACCGTGTCGGGCAGCTCGGCGGCCTCGATGGTTCCCTCCTCGGCGATCCGGCGCGCCATCTCCTCCGCGAACAGCGGGTTGCCGCCGGAGCGCTCCGCCACAGCAGGCACAACCTCCTGCCCCTGCGGCAGGAGCGCGCGCACGAGCGCGCGGCTGTGCTCGTCGCTCAGCGGGCTCAGCAACAGCTGGGTGGCGGAGCGCCGGCCACCGCCCCAGCTCGGGCGGCGGTCGAGCAGCTCGTCGCGTGCCAGGCAGATGAGCATCAGCGGCGCGCGCACCCACTGCGCGAGGTGCTCGATCGCATCGAGCATGCCGTCGTCCGCCCAGTGGATGTCCTCGAAGGCGATCACGAACGGTCGCCGCGTGGCGATCGCCTCGATGCCGCGTCGGAGTGCCGACAGGAAGGATTCGCGAAGCCGCTCGGGATCGCTCTCGTCGGGCACGAGCTCGGGCGGCACATCCACACCGACCACGAGCCCGATCAGCGCGGCCTCGCGGTCCGAGTGCTGGCTCGCCGCGCCCATCAGGTCCGCCACGACCGTTCGCAGCTTCTGCCACGCCTGCTCGGATGAGTCCGACTCGACGATGCCGCACTCCGCGCGCACCACCTCACCCAGCGCCCAGAACACGATGCCGCTGCCGTACGGCAGACAGCGGCCCGTCCGCACCGTCGGCGCGGACGAGTGATCCGCCAGCCTGCGCTCGAACTCGCGCAGCAGGCGCGACTTCCCGACGCCGGCCTCGCCGACCACGGTCACGAGGTGAGAGGTGCCCTCGCGAACCACACGCTCGTAGAGGCTGTCCAGGGCGCCGAGCTCCTGGAGCCGGCCCACCAGCGGGGACTCGCTCGCCGGCGAGACCCGCCGCACCGAGTGCTGGGCGATCAGCCCGACCGCCTCCCACGCCGGCACGCGCTCGGCCTTGCCCTTCAGCTCGAGCGGCTCGAGCGCCGCGTATTCGACCGCGGCGTCGGTCGCGCGCATGGTCCGCTCGCCGACGGTCACGCTGCCCGGCCGCGACGCGCTCTGGAGCCGCGACGCGACGTTCACCGTGTCGCCGACGACGGTGTAGGCGGCGCCCACGGCCCCGGCGAGCACCTCGCCGGTGTTGACGCCCACCCGCAGAGCGAAGTGGGCTCCGTCGGGAAGGCCGTCGTTCACCTCTCCCATCGCCGCCTGCATCCCGAGCCCGGCGCGAACGGCGCGCTCGGCGTCGTCCTCATGGGCGACCGGAGCGCCGAAGAGCGCCATCACGTTGTCGCCGATGTACTTGTCGACCGTGCCGCCGTAGCGCTCCACCTCGTGTCCCAGGCGTAGGAGCGCCCGGTCGACGAGCGACTTCACGGTCTCCGGGTCCATCCGCTCGGCGAAGGCGGTGTAGCCCGACAGGTCGGCGAACAGCACCGTCACCTGGCGGCGCTCCTCAGGGGGGATTGACGTGGCTTCCGCGACGGGGACCGGCGGCGGTGCAGCGGGCGCAGCCCCATCGAGCGCGACGCCGCAGGTCATGCAGAACCGCGCCTCGGCCGGAGCAGGGGTGCCGCAGCTGGGACAGCGCCGCTCGAGCGCCTTCCCGCAGCTCATGCAAAAGCGCGCGCCTGCCGGATTCTCGGTTCCGCAGGAGGCGCAGGTCATTGGTCCAGGTTAGGCCATGGCTGCGCAGCGATCACCGACCGCTGCTTGCCCCACTACGGCACGCGTCCGGAGTCCCGGTAGGCGCGCGCGGCGTCTCGCAGCAGGCGCTCGTCCACGAGCGTGAGCTCGCGCCCCTCGACCTCGATCACCGCGCCCGGGTAGGGCGGATACCAGAATGCGCGCAGCTTCCGAGCCAGATCATCGCCCGGGTGCACCCGGCGCAGCGACTCGAATTCGTCGCGGCCGACGTAGCGGCCGGGCCCCTGAGGCGTTCGCGGGAGCACCTCACCCGCGAGCGCGCGCTGCATGACGCTTTGGAACAGCGCGAACAGGCGTTCCTGGCTCAGAAGGTCGACCGAGAAGGCCGTCGCCGTGTCGGGGTCGATCGGAAAGCGCTCGACCTCGACAAGGTCGCCGGTGTCGAACTCCGGGTCCACGAAGTGACACGAGACGCCCCACTCGCGCATCCCTTCGAGGACCGCGACGTTGTACCCGCCCAGCCCGCGTATGTCGGGCAGCGGGGCGGGGTGAAAGTTGAGGCAGCCGATTCGCCCGAGCGACAGGAGCGGCTCGCGGATGCGCTTCCAGAACAGAAACGAGACCACGAGATCGACCTCCTCCGGCGGGTCGCCGGAGAGCTCCTCGTCGGGCACGACGAGTAGCCCGTGCCGCTCAGCCACCAGGTCCACCCGCTGCTCGTCGCGGGTGAACTCGTCGGGCTCGGACGCCACCACGGCGGCGACGTCGGCGCCCTCGCCGACGAGCCAGTCGAGCGCACGCGCCGCGGAGCGCTTGCACTTCGCCATGAATACGACCCTCACGAGCTCACCTGCTCGTACAGACTGGCGGTCTGCTCGGCTATCCGGTCCCACGAGAAGGGGCCCGCCGCGGCGGCCGCGGCGCGATCCTCGAGTCGGCGCCGCTCCTCGCGGTCGGCGAGCAGGCGCCCGATCGCAGCGCCCAGCGCATCCCGATCTCCGGGCGGCACCAGCACCCCAGCGCCGCGCTCCTCCACGAGCTCGCGGAAGCCGCCGACGTCGCTCAGGATCATCGCCTTGCCGAACGCGAGTCCGGCGAACAGCACTCCGGAAACGTCGACATTCAGATGTGGCAGCACCAGCAGGTCCGCGCGCCGGAAGTAGGCGGGCAGCTCGGCGTCGCTCACGTAGCGTTCGACGAACCGCACGCGCCCGGGCGGCGCCAGCCGGCGCAGGTGCTTCATCGACACCTCGAGCGGACGCCCGACCACCCACAGCTCGGCCCCCTCGACCTGGCGGAAGGCCTCGACGAGCACGTCGGCGCCCTTGTAGGGCCGGATCACGCCGAAGCACAGCACCACCGGACCCTCGACGGCCGCGAGCTCGTCAGGAAGCGGACGCTCGCTGCGCTGGTGGGTCAGGTGCTCGAACGCACCGTGAGGGATCACGTGCACGCGCTCACCGCCCCCGAGCAGCTCGGCGCCGTGGTGAGTGTGCACTACGACCGCGTCCATGCGCTTCGCCAGGCGCAGGTCCACGGCCTCGCGCCGGATCACGTTGTGCATGGTGAGCACGCGCGGCCGCGTCGCCGGCAGCAGGTACGCATCGATGCGCTCCAGCGGCAGCCACTGGAAGTGGCGCACGTCAGCGGCGTCCGCGCGGAGCCGGTAGCGGAGCATGTCCGGGACGTGCTCGGCGAGCTTCACTGCGCGCCGGCGCCGCGGCGCGTGATCCCCGAACCGGGTGGCCAGTCGGTAGAAGGATTCGGTCACGCCGTACCCGGCCGGCGCCGGCGGTGGCCCGTGCACGAACCGCGACGTGACGAGCTCCACGTCGACCCCGCGCCGGGCCAGCGCGGCGGCGAGGGCGTGGTCGTAGGGAAGGACGTCTCCGGAGGGGTCGATCAGGTGTACCCGCACGCAGGCATTCTCTAGGGTCCGCTCACCGATGACTCGGCTCCGCCCTCGATGACCCGGCCAATCGTCCGGGCGGTGTTCGCGGTGCTGGTGGTCGCGACGATCGCCGCCTTCTTCGTGACGCAGCAGCTGAAGGGCGAGTTCCCGCTGGTCATTCGCTTCGCGACCAAGCCCTCCCACTTCTCTCCGAACGGCGACGGCTACCGCGACACGTCCCGGATCGGCTTCGATCTCTCCGAGCCGGCGAGCGTGTCGTTCATGGTCATCGACTCGGAGGGCACGGAGGTGCGGCAGATCGTCAGCAGTCGCCGGCTTGCGGGCGACGCGAAGCACCGCTTCACCTGGGACGGGCGCGACGACGAGGGCAACGTGGTGCCGGACGGCACCTATCGGATGCGCGTCGTGCGCCGCGACGAGAGCCGGGTGATCGACTCGGTGAAGAAGATCAGCGTCGACACCGTTCCGTCGCGAGTGACGCTCGTGTCTGCCAAGCCGTCGGTCATAGCCACGGGCCTGCCCGGTGAGCCGCCGCGGGTGGAGCTGCGCTACCGGGGGCCGAGGAACGAGGCGCCGGTGGTCCGCGTCTTCCGCACGCGTGAGGGCGCGGCGCGCATCGTACGACGCTTCAGGGGCGGCCCGAACCGCACCGCCACCTGGGACGGAAGCGTAAGCGCCGGTCCCGAGCACACAGAACCTGCGCCGGAGGGCGACTACGCCTTCACGGTCGCCGTTCGCGACAAGGCGGGGAACGCCACCGAGGCTCCGCTGCCGCTGCCGCGCGCGTCGGTCGCGAGGCCTGGTACCGGTGTCTCGGTGCGGAACTTCACCTTGTTCGGCCCGCTGTCGGCGGTCACCGCGGGCGCGTTTGCGCATTTCGAGGTCGGGCCGATCGACCGCAGCTTCGACTTCGTCGTGTCGCGGCTCGGTGATCCGACGCCGGTGCTGAAGGGAGGGCGCGTGGCCGGCCGCTTCCGAATCCACGTGCCGAGCAAGATGCGCACGGGCGTGTACGTGGTCCGAGTGAGGGCCGGCAGGGACCGGGCCGTCTGGCCGCTCGCGGTGGCGGGCCTCCCGCCGCGTAGCGCGCGCGGAAAGGCGCGGCCGCTCGTGGTCCTGCCGGCAATGACCTGGCAGGGGCTCAACCGCGCGGACTACGACGCCGACGGCTTCGCCGACCGGCTCCCTTTCGCCGAGGCGATCGGACTCGACACGCCGTTCGCGGGCGGCAGGCTGCCGCTGCGCTTCAACGCAGAGGTGTCGCCGCTCTTGCGCTGGCTCGACCGTGAACGCATGCCCTACGACCTCACCACCGACCTGGCGCTCGCCCGCCACGAGGGCCCCGCGCTCGGCAACGCGCCCGGCGTGGCGTTCGCCGGGAGCGAGCTGTGGCTCCCCGACGAGCTGCTGGACCGCATTCGCGACTACGCCGCGGACGGCGGTCGCGTGGCGGTGTTCGGGGCAGACTCGTTCAAACGCAGCGTGACGCTCAAGGGCTCGGTAATGAGTGGCGCCTCCGGGCCGCGCCGAGCCAACGCCTTGGGCGAGCGAACGGAGCTCGTCCACACCAGCGCGTCGCCGCTCACCGTCTTCGAGGACTCGCTCGGGCTGTTCGAAGGCGTGTCCGGTTTCGTGGGCGAGTTCACCGTGTTCGAGAACTCCCACGGGCTGCCGGCATCGGCTCGACGCCTGACGGAGGCGGGCCGCGACGCCGGCCAGCCGGCGTTCGTCGCCTTCGGCCTTGGCGGCGGCATCGTGCTGCGGGCGGGAACGCCCCAGTGGGCGCGCGAGCTCGAGGAGTCGGCGCTCAGCCTAGAGCTGCCTCAAGTGACAAAACGCATCTGGAAGCTGCTTTCAGAGGGCCCCGGCACCTGAGCGAACAACATGGCTGCGCACCGGGCACCGCGCAGTGCTTGCCGCACCGCCTGCCATCCTGCGGCCCGTGACCCGACGACGCCTGCTGGTGGGAGGCGGGCTGCTCGTGATCGTGCTCGCGGTCGCGATCGGCCTGTACGTGCGCGCGCAGGACCCGATCGAGAAGAGGGGCTCCGCCAGCGACGAGTTCGTCACCACCGAGGAGCCGGAGCCAAAGCCGCCTCCCAAGAAGCAGAACCCGCGCCCCTGGCCAACGTACGGCTACGACAGGGCGCGCCAGCACATATCGCCCTACAACCACCGGCCGCGCTACAAGCGCCTCTGGACGATCGATGCCCACGACACGCTCGAGTTCCCGCCCACGGTCGGCTACGGGCACGTGTACCTGGCGCAGCAGAAGGGCCTCTTCTTCGCCCTCAATGCCAAGACTGGGCTGGTCGACTGGCGCAAGAGCCTGGGCCGTTGTGCCGCGTCCTCGCCCACGATCGGGAGGGGCGTCGTGTACCAGGCCTACATGCACCACGTCGTGTGCTCGCAGGACCAGCCGGGCGCCGACGGCTTCGTGGCTGCCTGGGATGCCGACACCGGGCGCGAGCGCTGGCGATACAAGACGGCCCCGGTGGAGTCGTCGCCGCTCCTCCACGGCAAGCGGCTCTTCTTCGGCGCCTGGGACAACGGCGTTCACGCGATCAACGCGAAGAACGGCCGCCGGATCTGGCGCTTCCAGGCCGACAACCAGGTGAACACGTCCGCGGCATACTGGCGCGGGCGCATCTTCGTCGGCTCGGACAGCGGGACGCTCTACTCGCTCAGCGCCAAGAGCGGGAGGCTGCTGTGGAGCGCGCAGTCGCAGTCGCGCTTCGGGCGCCGCGAGTTCTGGTACGCCACGCCGACGGTCGCCTACGGCCGCGTCTACATCGGCAACACGGACGGCACGATGTACGTGTACGGCGCCAAGACAGGCCGCCTCCTCTGGGCGCGTCCACTCGGCAGCTACATCTATGGCGCAGCGGCCGTTTACAGGCGGAAGGTTTTCGTGGGCACCTACGACGGCAAGTTCTACGCGCTTGACGCCGCCACCGGCGACGTGCGCTGGCAGATCAACGCGAACGGCGCGGTGCACGCTGCGCCTACCGTGATGGAGGGCCTCGTCTACTACGCGGTCTGCTCCACCTGCGGCGAGGCGGCGTCGCGGTCGGTGGCGCGCGGCCCGGATTCGACGTATGCGGTGCGCGCCCGCGACGGCCACCGCGTCTGGCGCTTCCCCTCGGGCAAGTACGCCAACCCGGTGGTGGCGGACCAGGATCGCGTCTACCTGACCGGACGCGCGCACGAGTATGCGTTCGCCAAGCCCGGGTCTAAGGTCGTGAAGGAGTACCTGGCGTGGGCTCGCGCCCGCCAGCGGCGCGCCGAGAAGAAGGAGGCTCGGGCTAGGAAAGCCGCTCGAGAAAAGCGGCGACGCGAGCGGTCACGTCGCGAAGCACGTCGAGAGAGGCAAGCGGATCGGCGCTGACCTGCAGCGAGTGGTCGAGGCCGTCGAGCTCGACCACGTCGAGCGCCTCATTCACGGGAACGCTCCCCTCGCTCCAGGTGGGGTCTGCGGTGCTTCCGATCAGGAGTGTCGGCGCGGTCGCCGCTCCGACGGCTTCGGCGATCTCCGCCCGGTTCAGTAGCGGGGTCAGCCACACCGCCGGGCCGTTCACCATCGGCGCCGCCGCGCTCCCGAGCGACTTGCCCACCACGACGACGCGCTCGGCACCCGAGGCGGCCGCGAGCGCCTGCTGTGCCTGGCCCTGCATCCACTCGAACGGCTGCTCGTCGCCGGGGGCGCGCTCGTCGACCTCGACCACCGACCAGCCGTCGGCCTGCGCCGCCTCGCGCGCGAACCACAGGAGCGGCGCCTGGCTGAAGTAGCGAATGCCCGGCAGGAGCACGACGCAGCGCGCCGGGTCAGCCTGGTGCTGGAGCACGGGGCGACCCTAGCGCCATGAGCGCGGCCACGAGCGCGCCCGTCATCGGCCAGATCAAGTAGTAGTTGTTGAACGTCCGGCCGATGAACATCAGCCACAGGATGGACACCGCGAACGCGGCGGCGCCGATCCAGAGCTCCCGAGCGCGTCGCTGGGCGAGCAGCAGCCAGACGGTCAGCGGCACCCAGGTGAGCAGCGCGATCACGACGAAGGGGTAGCTTCCGTCGCGGTCCTCGATGATCCCCAGCCGCACCAGGATCCCCGAGAGCCCGTAGCCGACGATCCTGTACGTACCGGCCCCGTACTTGACGGTGTCGTCGTAGAACGCCACGGGGTCGGCGATCAGGAACGGCAGCAAGCCGACCGCCAGCACGCCGGCGAACGTCAGACCCGCGTGCTTCCACTCCTCACGCGGGATCATCAGCGCCATGAACGGCACCGCCACGATCGCGAACTGCTTCAGCAGGATCGCGCCCGCGAGCGCGGCGGCGGCCCACGCGAAGCGCCGCCTGGTGACCAGCGCGAAGGCAAGCACGAGCAGCAGGAGGCTCGGCGCGTCGTTCTGCCCGAACCAGGCCGAGCGAACCGCGATCGGATTGCAGACGAGCACCGCGCCGAGCACGAGCTTCCAGCCGAGTGGGCCGCGGAACAGCAGCGCCGCAGGCAGCATGGCGAGCGTCGCGAGCAGGACCAGCAGCCGGTAGTCGTCGAAGGGGTCGGGCATGAGCCGCCAGACCGCCGCGGTCACAACAGCGCCGGGAAAGTAGGCGAAGTGCTCGAGCGCCACCTCGCGCTCACGGACGCGCTGGGAGACGCTGCCGTCGCGTGTGTAGAAGCGCTCCAGCCCGGACTCGCGGTAGTCGTGCCCATAGGGGTTGTCGAGGTCCAGCAGCAGCTCGCCGCCGAGCTCGATCTGGTAGGTCGAGTCATTCGTGAAGAACCACGGCGCGGTCGAGTCACGTAGGCCGAACTGAAGGAAAGTCGACGGCGCGGCGAGCAGGATGCCGACCGCGAGCACGAGCGCGATCCCTGTCCAGGCAGGCAGCGACGGGCGCGTGCGGACGACCAGGAAGGTGGCGAACGCCCCGCACAGGAGCGCGGCGACGAAGGCCGAGGCGCGCGCAATGCCCACGTCCCACTCGTCGCCCGCGGCGCGCACGAGCGGCGCGAGCGGCCCCTGCGGGTCGACGCTCGGCGGGCGGAAGTGCCACGGATCCGATCCAAGCTCGGGCAGCGTGATCGCCACCAGCGCCAGCAGCACCCCGCTGAGCACGAGCCCCTCGCGCTGGGTCACGCCGGCGCGACCTCCCGCCGCCGGCGCTCGGTAACCGGCTGCGCGGCGTATGCAGCCGCGATCCCGATCACGAGCCAGGTGAGCGGGTCCTCCAGGAAGCCGCTGTAGAAGAGCGCGTGCGTGAACAGCCCCAGCAGCGTCACGCCGAGCGCGAGGCCAAGCGCCTCATCGCGCCTGCGGACGCGCAGGATGAGGTAGGCGCCGGCGGCGAGCAGCCAGGCGTACAGAGCGAGGCCGATCACGCCCAGCTCCGCGAACACGGTGAGCGGGGTCGTGTGCGACACGAAGTTCGGGGTCGGCCGGTCGCTGTGGGCGAGCCTCCGGCTGGCGCGCGGCTGGCCGCCGATGCCGACTCCCACGATCGGGTGCTTCTCGATCACGCGGGTCGCGTCCTGCACACGCTCGGTCCGGTCACTGGTGATCCTGTTCAAGGACTTGCCGTCCGCGACCTGCACGGCGACGTAGGCGCAGGCGGCGACAACGGCGGCGGCCGCGAGCAACGCGACCGCGCGCCGAACTCGCCTGTCGCCTGTCGCCACGGCGAGCGCGAGCGTCATCACGAGCAGCGCGATCATGCTCGACTGCGAGTACGAGAACAGGAGTCCGGCCCACATCAGCGCGAGGAGCGCGATCAGTGGCCAGGTGCGCCAGCGGCGCGTGGCGAGCAGCGTGAGCGCCACGCCGATGCCGAGCACCACATGACGGCCGTACAGGCTCGGGTCGCCGAACAGCGAGGTGACGCGGAAGTAGTCGGTGTTCGCGTTGGACGCGGCCAGGTTCGGGGCGTAGAAGAAGAGCTCGTGGGTCGCGGCCTGCCAGAGGCCGACGATTGCGAACAGCGAGGCGAGCGCGATCGCCGCGGTAGCCAGTGCGCGCGGCGCCCAGTCCGGGTACTCGGCGCGCGCGACGGTCGCAAGCAGGGCCACGAACGGGAGCGTGAAGAACAGGAGCAGGTTGGTGCCTGCCTCCACGTCGTCCGCCCAGGCGAGCGAACAGCAGGCGAACGCGAAGAAGGCCGCGGCCGGAAGCGCGATGGGGCGTGGGAGCGCGCGCAGGTCAGCCCCCCGTAGTGCACGCCAGCCGAGCGCCAGGGCGGCAGCCGCGAGCACGAAGTAGAGCGGCAGCAGCCTGCCGAGCCGGCCGTCCTCGCTGAGCTCGACAAGCAGCGCGCTCGAGCTGTCGAACGCGAGCGGTGGCCGGAGCGGCGCCGTGACGAGCACCGCGACCGGCACGAGTGAGGGCCAGCGAACGAAGACCGCAGCCGCCGCGGCGACGGCGCCAGCCGCCAGCACGAGCGCTGCGATGCCCTCCGGACCGCTTAGGCGGTCGAAGACGCCGTCGCTGAGCGCCCAAGCAAAGGCGAGCTCGGCGGCGGCCAGCGAAGCGAGTCCTGCGACCACGGCAAAGCGCCCCGCCCGCCCTCCCGCCGCGAGCAGCACGAGCACCGCACCGAGCGCTCCGCCCAAAGCGGCAAGTTGGGCGGCGTCAGCGTGCTCCATGGCGTGCGGGCACGTTATTGGCCAGGGCCCGGTTGTGGGCCTCGGCGGCGTCTCGAATTCCCTCCCCGCTGCCGGGGAAGAGCTCCTGGCGGGCGTGGAGGAGGTAGCGCCGCGGGTCGCGGCCCGGCAGGAGAGCGGCCGCGAGTGCGCGCACGAGGTAGGCCCAGGTCCAGCAGGCCTTCCACACGAGCCGGGTCAGCGTCATGCCGTGCTTCTTGAAGTAGAGGTCGCGGTTGCGGTGGAACTCCACGATGCGCCGCCGCATCGAAGCGGCATCGGTAGCGAGCTGGTCGTGGTGCACAGCCTGTGCTCCGGGGACGAAGAGGATTCGCCAGCCGGCGTCCCGGAGGCGCTTGCAGAAGTCCGTCTCGTCGGAGTAGACGAAGAAGTCGCTGTCCAGCCAGCCCACCCGCTGGGCCGCGTCGCGGCGCACGAGCGCGGCGCTCGACTGCACCCAGCCGACCTCACGAACGCTCGCGCCCGTGCTCTCCACGGCGACGCGATCATGCAGGAAGACGGCCGCGGCGAGCCCCCACGGGATGTCGGGAAGCCGCCAGGCGCAGGGCGTCGCCTCGCCTCCGGACGTGAGGAGCTGCGCGCCCGCCACAGCGGCCCCGGCGTCGCGCTCGAGCGCGTCGAGCAGCGCCGTGACTGCGCCCGCGCGCAGCTCCGAGTCCTCGTTCAGCAGCAGGCAGTAGCGGCCGCGGGCCTCGCGGAGGAGAAGCGAGTCGTTGTCGGCCTTGCCGGTGCGGCGCTCGAGCGCGAACAGCCGCGCCTCGGGGTGGCGCTCGCGTACGGCCTCGGCTGAGCCGTCCGTCGAGGCGTTGTCCAGCACCAGCAGCTCGTGTTCGACGCCGCGGGGATGGACGCGTTCGATCGCGGCGAGACAGGCGAGCAGGTACTCGCGCCCGTTCGTGTTCACCACGCAGTACGAGAGCTCGGTCAGCGCGCGGCCTCCTCGAGCACGGCAAGCGCCCGCTCGGCCAGCTGATCGCGCCCGAACTCGCGCTCGGCCAGGGCGCGCGCGTTCCTCCCCATCCGCTCCAGCTCGTCCGGGTGGTCGCGCAGCCAAGCGACCTTGGCGGCCAGGTCGCCCGCGTCGCCCGCACGGACGTACAGGCCGGCTTCGTTTCGCTCCACGAGCTCGCGCATCCACCCGTCCATGTTCACGATCGCCGGACGGCCGGCCGCGAACGTGTCGAAGAGCTTGTTCGGAGAGTTGGTCGCGAGCACGGGGACGTCCTTGAAGAGCGTGAGGCACGCGCTCGACTCGGCCGCGAGCCGGGCGACGTCGGTCTTGCTGCCGCTTCGGAAGTGCACGTTCGGCGGCGCCATCCGCTCGAGCTCCGCGCGCCGCTTCCCGTCGCCCATCAGCACGAAGCTCACGTCCGGCACCCGCGTCGCGGCCTCGATCACGGCCGTGAGGTCGTTCGCCTCCCCCATTGCGCCGAAGTAGGAGACCTGGAATCGCACAGGCGGGGCGGCCGGGTCGAACAGATCGAGGTCAGCCGAGTTGGGCACGAGCACGCTCTTCTCCTTCGGCAGCGCCGCCTGGATCCCGGGTGACAGCGCGATAACGCGTGTGCTGCGTGCATAGACGCACCCCTCCACCGCCCGGGCGAGCCGCTGAGCCAGCGGGTTGCGGAGCGCTCCCATCTGGATCGGCGCCTCTGGCCAGAGGTCGCGCACCTCGAACACGAGTGGCGCGCGCCATCGCAGCGAGGCGGCGAGCGCCGGGAGCGCAACGGTGAGCGGCGGCGAGCTCGCGTAGACCACGTCCGGACGCGGACCGCGGACGGCCGCCGCCGTGGCGCCGAGCGCGAAGCGCGCGAACGCGAGTATCCGGCCGAGGTTCGACATCGCCGTGGCGCGCATGTAGTCCGAATAGGCGCCGGACACGCCGACGACCTCGATTCCGTCGATGGTCCCGCCCTGGGCGGCGGTTACCATCCGCACCGAGTGGCCCCGTTCCACGAAGCGGCGCGCGAACTCATACGAGCGCGTGCCGCCCGCGCCAGCGCGGGTCACGAAGAACTGATGCAGGTAGAGGATTTGCATGCGATCGCCTGAGACGGTGCGCCGGAACGGTAACCAGCGTTGAGCAGGGCGCTGGACGTCGTACTGGCCACGGTGCTGCTGGTGGTCACCGCACCGGTGCTCGCGCTCGCGGCGATCGCGATCAGGCTCGAGAGCCGCGGGCCCGTCTTCTACCGCCAGCTGCGCGTGGGCCGCGACGGCGAGCCGTTCGAGCTCTGGAAGCTCCGGACGATGGTGCCGGGCGCCGAGTCGATCGGTGCCGGGCTCTACGTGCTTGAGGGTGACCCGCGCATCACGCGGACAGGAAGGCTCCTGCGCCGCTTCTCGCTGGACGAGCTGCCGAACCTGATCAACGTGCTGAAGGGTGATATGGCCATCGTCGGGCCGCGCCCCACCGTCCAGGAGCAGGTGGACCGCTACACCGACCGCCAGCGGCGCCGCCTCGAGGTCAAGCCAGGCATCACCGGCTGGGCACAGATCAACGGCCGCACCTCACTCCTGTGGCCGGAGCGGATCGAGCTGGACGTCTGGTACGTCGAGCACCGCTCGCTCGCCCTGGACCTCCACATCGTCCGGAAGACGGCGCGCATGCTGGCGACGGGCCACGGCCTCTACAGCGAGGACCTGAAGCAGGGCTGGTAGCTCAGCGCACGCGCAGCGGCACGCGCGCCGACGCGCCGCGGTCCGTGTCCAGGTCGGAAGCCGCCACGGCGTAGTAGCGGTAGCCGGCCCTGTGCGCCGGGGTGAAGGAGGTGGCGAACCGGCTTCTGCGTGTGCGGGCCGCGCGGAGGCCCACGGTCCGCCAGCGGCCGCTCACCAGCTGCTGGAAGACCACCGTCACCACTCGCTTCCGCGGCGCCACGGTGCCCTTCACCGTGAGTCGTCTGCCACGGGTCGCGGTGCTGGGCGGCCGGCTGAATGTCACGACGGGTCGCAGCCGCAGCAGGAGCTGCGGGGAGGCTGCGGCGCGCACATCGGCGCTCCCGCCGTAGCGAACGCGGACGTACATCCGCTTCGCCGGCTTGAGGTCTGTGGCATAGGCCCCGTCCGTTCCGGTGGTCACGCGGCGAGCCGTTCGCCAGGCGTTGTCGCTGTTCACCTGGACCTCAACCGCCTGGCCGGCGAGCGTGGTTCCGTCCGGCCCTACGAGGACGCCGCTCACGGGCACCGTCTGGCCGTAGTTCGCGTTTGAGTCGGCCAGGGCTGCCGTGACATGGGCGGCTGGGGTGGCAAAGGGCATCCCCGACACGACCAGCGTCCGGATGTCGTCGAGCTGGGCGTAGAGGCCGTCTCCCGGGCACGCGGTCTTGCCCGTGTCGCGATGTCCGAGCACGCGGTCGACCGTCACATGCGCGCCGGCCGGGTAACGGCTGGCCGGGCCACCCGAGCTCGTCAGCGTGACCGGCCCGGACAGCGGCTGGCCGTGCACGGCCAGCTTCCAGCGGATGTAGGTCGCCGTGGCGGCCAGGGCGGCGTCACTGGCGCCGACGCTCGTGTAGTCGCCGATGTTCGCGACGCCCGCGGTCTGCGCGTTGAAGCCCTGCGCCTGCGCGCCGATCACTGCCTTGTCGAGCCCGCCCGCCCGGCCCTCGTAGATCGTGCCGTACTTGTCGACGAGCGCGTTGTAGCCGATGTCGTTCCAGCCGTTCGAGTTGCGGTGGTAGCGGCAGATCGCCAGGACGATCTGCGGCGCCTCGGCGGGCGTGTAGTCGTTCATCGACACGGTGTGGTGCACGTGCACCGCCTTCACCTCGCCGTACACGGGCCCCGTCCGCGGCGGGCACTGGTCGGCGCCCCAATCCTCACGCGAGACGTAGGGGAACGGCGTGTTCGTGGTCTGGCTGGCCCGCGCGGGCGCGCGGCGCTTGCCGAGCGCGACGAAGTGGAGGCGCAGGCCGGGCACCCTCCGGCTGAGCCGGTACTGGACGGTGCGCGCCCTGCCGACCCAGACGGGGTCGGACACGCCCGTGCCGTGCGCGCCCAGGTGCTGCCAGCGGCTCCACCGATCGCCGCGCCTGATGCGGACCTCCGCGTCCGGACTGGCGTTTCCGCGCCAATGCAGCCCGACGAGGTTGAAGGGCCGTGGTGCAACGATTCTTGCAGCCGCCCGATCCGGTGCACGGGTCTCGAAATCAGCAGCTCCGGCGGCGAGCGCGGGCGGAACCAGGCAAAGGACGCACAGAAGCGCCGCTGCTGAGGCGAGCAGCTTCATCACAGCCCCAACACGTATAGCGGTGGCCGGTTGCGCCTTCCAGGGGCGACATCGCGGCGCACCGGGCACCGCCCGGCGCTTACGCTACGGGATGACATCGCGGCGCACCGGGCACCGCCCGGCGCTTACGCTACGGGATTGGCTCGGGGCCCTGCGAGCGGTGCTCGTCGCGGAAGGCGGCGAGCGCGTCGTAGGTCTTGTCGCTGACCTTGTCGCAGGTCATCAGCTTGCCGGTCCCGTTGGGCGCCGGGTCGGCGTCCCACGCCGTCGCCGCGACGGCGTACGGCATGTTGCTGCGCGGCACGAGGAACATCTGGTACGAGTCGTCCTCCACCAGGGCGCGGATGTTCGCGCGCTGATCCTCGGGGATGGTCGGCTTCACCCAGAAGATCACGCGCCCGTGCTCCATGCCGTGCACGAGCTCCTCGTCCTGCGGCGGGTCCCCATAGATGCCGTCCTGTGCGGGGATCTGGTAGTGCTTGCCGCTGGTAGGCGGGTTGGTGCTGTATTTGACGTGCTCGGACAGCGATGTCGTGTGCTCGCGCGAGGTCGCCTTGACGTCCTTTAGCGTGCATCCCGCGGCCCTGGCCGCAGGCGCGACCTCGAACACCTTCTGCTGCGGGACGCTGCCGCCGTCCGGGAAGACCTCGGCGGCCTGGGCGTCGCTCCCGCCATCGCTGCCGCCGGTGGCGAGCACCACCAGCACGACCACGGCGGCAAGCGCCAGCAGCCCGCCGGCTCCGTAGCCGACCAGCTTCTTGCGCTGCTCGGCGGCCTTGGCCTGACGCTCGCGCTCCTCGCGCTCGCGCCGCAGCTTCTCCTTCTGCTCCCTGCGGTGCGACACGAGGGCCTAGCGTAGTGAACGGCTCTAAGCAGACGTTAAGCCGACGGGCGCCGTGTCCGGGCGCCGCGAGCGGCGCCTGAGCCGCTTCGCCGGCGGGTGCCGGAGGTGGTCCGCGCGGGCTTGAAGCAGTCCCCGACGAACTCCACGATCTCGCCGGTAAGCCGCTCGGGCGTTAGCCGCAGCTCGAGTAGCGACGAGGCCTGGACGAGGCGGGCGTTCGGGAGCTCGCGCACAAGCATGTCGGAGTCGGAGAAGGGGTGGATCGGGTCGCGGTAGTGCCCGATCACGAGCGTCGGCTGCGTCATCTTGGCGCGCTCCTCGCGCGGCGGCGCGACGCGGCCGTAGAAGAGTCCCTGAAGCACCGACGCGGACGGCTTCGGGTCCTGGCTCACCCAATCGAGCAGCATGTCGCCGAGCAGCCAGCCGCCTCTGGGGACCGCCCGCGCGGCGGTGCCGATCGCCCGCGCCACCGGGGCACCGAAGGTCAAGCCCACGAGCAGGGGCGTGAACGCCAGGGCGCAGGCGAGCAGCGCGTTGTCCAGCACCGGCATCTCGATCAGCATCCCCTTGACCCGCTCCGGCCCCGCCGCCGCTGCCTCGAGCGTCGCATTCGCCCCCAGCGAGGTGCCGCCGATGACCGCCTTGTCCACGCCCGCGTGGTCCAGCAGGGCGAACGTCTGGCGGCCGAAGATGCTCATGCCGTAGTTCCACATCTCGGGCGGCCGGTCCGAGTCGCCGTGTCCCAGCAGGTCCAGGCACAGCACCCTATGACCGCGCTCCGCGAGCGCCTCGGCCAGCGGCCCGTGCATCTTGCGCGAGAACAGCAGACCGGGCAGCAGCACCACAACCTTGGCGCCCTTGCCGTACTCGTCGTACACGAGGCGATGGCCTTCGAACTCGAAAGACTTGGCGATCATCGCGGTCGAGAATAGCCGCGCATTAGCATCCGCAGGCGAAGTAGCGAACCGACTGGGAGGGAGCTGGATGAGCGCCACCGTCCACGTGGAGGTGACCGTCAATGGAGAGCGGCGGGAAGCGGACGTGGAAGCGCGTCTGCTGCTCGTCCACTGGTTGCGCGACGAGCTCGGCCTGACCGGGACGCGCGTCGGCTGCGACACCACCAATTGCGGCGCCTGCACCGTCCACCTGAATGGAGAGGCCGTGAAGAGCTGCACCGTGCTGACCGCCCAGGCGGACGGCGCGGACGTGACCACGATCGAGGGGCTGGCGGGAGACGACGGCCTCCACGCCCTGCAGGCCGCCTTCATGGACAAGCACGGCCTGCAGTGCGGCTTCTGCACTCCAGGGATGATCATGGCTGCCGCCGACCTCCTCGCCCGCAACCCCAACCCGTCGGACGAGGAGATCCGGCGCGGCCTCGAGGGCAACCTCTGCCGCTGCACCGGCTACCACAACATCGTCGAGGCGGTTAAGTCGGCCGCGGGCGCGGGGGTGGCGGCATGAGCGCCATCGGCCAGGCCATGAGGCGCAAGGAAGACCCCCGGATGATCACGGGGCGGGGGCGCTACACCGAAGACATCAACCTGCCCGGGATGCTGCACGCGGTGATCGTGCGCTCGCCCGAGGCGCATGCCGCGATTACCTCCATCGATACCTCGGCGGCGCTCGAGCGCGACGGCGTCGTGGCGGTCTTCACCGGCGAGGACCTGGCGGGCGACTTCGCCGCACCGCTGGCAATGGTCTGGGCGCCGCCCGGTGTCGAGATCAACACCCCGGATCACTGGCCGCTTAAGCGCGGCCAGGTGAAGCACGTGGGCGATCCCGTCGCAGTGGTCGTCGCGACCACGCGGCACGTGGCGGTCGACGCCGCCGAGGATGTGATCGTCGAGTACGACCCGAAGCCCGCGGTCGTGGACCCGGAGGCGGCGCTCGAGGACGGCTCGGCACTCGTCTGGGAGCGGTTCGGCACGAACAAGACTCACGAGTGGGCGGTCAGCGGCGGTGACGTCGATGCAGGCCTCGCCGAGGCGGATGTGACGGTCGAGCGCCGCTTCGTGAACCCCCGCACCTCGGGCGTGCCGATCGAGCCGCGCTGCTCGATCGGTGAGCTGCGCGGCGACAAGCTCACGCTCTACTCGACCACACAGGTGCCGCACATCGCCCGCTTCGTCATCTCGGGGATGCTCGGCATCCCGGAGGACCAACTCCGTGTGATCGCGCCGGACGTGGGCGGCGGCTTCGGCGCGAAGTTGCAGGTCTACGGCGAGGAGGCGCTCGTGGTCGCTCTCGCCAAGCGGTTAGGCCGGCCGGTGAAGTGGGTCGAGACGCGCTCGGAGCACATGACGACGAGCCACCACGGCCGCGATCAGGTCAACTACGTGACGCTCGGCGCCAAGCGCGACGGGACGATCACCGCGCTCAGGGTGCGCATCATCGCCGACCTGGGCGCTTACCAGCTGCTGCTCACGCCATTCATCCCGACGCTCGGCTTTCCGGTCATGGGCGGCTGCTACCGATTCCCGGCGATCGACCTGCACTTCACGGGCGTGTTCACGAACAAAATGTGCACGGACGCGATTCGCGGGGCAGGCCGGCCGGAGGCGACGTACTGGATCGAGCTGACGATGGACCGGCTCGCCGACGAGCTCGGCATGGACAGGCTCGAGCTGCGGCGGAAGAACTTCATCCGAAAGGAAGAGTTCCCGTTCGAGACAGCCCTCGGCATCGTCTACGACTCGGGCGACTACACCGGCACGCTGGACAGGCTGCTGGAGCACTTCAACCTCGACGAGTTCCGTGCCGAGCAGGAGCGGCTGCGCGGCGAGGGCGTGTACCGCGGCGTCGGCTTCTCAACCTACGTCGAGGTGTGCGGACTTGCGCCGTCGCGCGCCGTGGGCCCGCAGGGCGTGGGCCTGCAGGCGGCGTTCTGGGAGTCCGCCAACGTGCGCGTGACCCCGACCGGTTCGGCGATCGTCTACACCGGCACCTCACCCCACGGCCAGGGGCTCGACACGAGCTTCGCCCAGATCGCGGGGGACATCCTCGGGATCGATCCGGCGAACGTCGACGTGCATCACGGCGATACCGACCAGGGGGCCTGGGGTTGGGACACCTACGGGTCGCGCTCGCTCGCCGTCGGCGGCGAGGCGATCGTGCGCGCAGCGCAGCGGGTGCAGGACAAGGCGAAGCGAATCTGCGCGGCGATGCTCGAGGCGGCGCCCGAGGACATCGAGCTCGTCGACGGGAAGTACCACGTGCGCGGGTCGCCGGACAAGTCGATGACGATGGCGGAGATCGCCGGCACGGCGCACATCCCGCCCAACGAGCTGCCGGCGGACATTGAGCCGGGGCTCGAGGAGAGCGCCTTCTACGACCCGGAGAACTTCGTGTTCCCCTTCGGCGCGCATGCATGCGTCGTGGAGGTGGATTCCGAGACCGGCAAGGCGCAGGTTGTGCGCTACGTCGCCGTCGACGACTGCGGCCCGGCGATCAATCCGATGCTCATCGAGGGCCAGGTACACGGTGGCATCGTCCATGCGATCGGGCAGGCGCTCTACGAGCAGGTCGTCTACGACGAGGACGGCCAGCTCGTGACCGGCACGTTCGTGGACTACGCCCTGCCGACGGCCGCGGAGCTGCCTTCGTTCGAGACCGACCGGACCGAGACGCCGTCGCCGGTGAACACGCTGGGCGTGAAGGGGGTCGGTGAGGCCGGCACGATTGCCGCCACGCCGGCCGTGGCGGCCGCCGTGCTCGACGCCCTTCAGCCGCTCGGTGTGACCGAGCTCGACATGCCGTTCACGCCGATGCGCGTGTGGCAGGCGATCCAGGCCGCAGGGGGGAACGGGGGCGGCCCGCGTGCGACGGAGCAGGGCCGTGCCCTGGATGACCAGGCACAGGGGAGCGCCGGTAGCGGCCCCTCCAAGCCGCCGGAAGGAGGTGTGGCGTGATTACCGCTCCCTTCGACTACGAAGCCCCCGAGTCCGTCGATGAGGCGATCAGGATGCTCCACGAGAACGGCGAGGACGCCAAGTTGCTGGCCGGCGGCCACTCGCTGCTGCCTCTGATGAAGCTGCGCCTCGCCGCCCCGACCGTCCTCGTCGACCTGCGCAAGATCCCAGGACTCCACGGCATCCAGCAGGAGAATGGGGGCTGGCGCATCGGGCCGATGACGCGCCACGCCGACCTTCAGGACACGACCGAGCTCGGCGTCGTGGCTCGTGCGGCCTCGATGATCGCCGACCAGCAGGTGCGCAATCGCGGCACGATCGGCGGCTCGCTCGCCCACGGTGACCCGGCGTCGGACTTGCCGGCCGTCCTCCTCGCGCTGGACGGCTCGGTGATCGCACGGGGTCCGAACGGCGAGCGCAGCATCGCGGCGTCAGACCTGTTCCAGGACTACCTCACGACGTCGCTCGCACACGACGAGGTGATCACGGACGTCCGCATGCCCGCGCTCGGCGGCTACGGCTTCGGCTATCAGAAGTTCACACGCCGGGCCGAGGACTGGGCGATGGTCGCCGCCTGCGCGCTGGTCAGTCGGGCAGCCGACGGCACGTGCGACGACGTGCGCATCGGGCTCACCCACATGGGCTCCACGCCGCTGCGCGCGACCGCCGCGGAGAACGCGCTCCGGGGCGGCCGCCTCGACGACCGTCAGCTCGCCGCCGCGGCCGAGCACGCCGCCGAGGGCACGGACCCGCCGGGCGACCTCAACGCGACGCCCGACTACAAGCGCCACCTGGCGCGGGTACTCACACGCAGGGCACTCGAGGAGGCAGTGAGCGTCTGAGCCTGGACGACGCAGCTGACGTTCAGGAGGCCCTGGCGCGCGAGCGCTATCTCGCGGACCGAGGCCTCTCGACTGCGGTCTACCTGTCGGTGACGCTCGAGCAACCGCTGCTCCTCGAGGGCGAGGCCGGCGTGGGCAAGACCGAGGTGGCGAAGGCGCTGGCGGGCGCGACCGGTGCGCGGCTGATCCGACTCCAGTGCCACGAGGGCATCGACCTCCATCACGCTCTCTATGACTGGGACTATCCGCGCCAGCTGCTTCACCTCCGCGCCGGTGTCGAGGAGCCGCTGTACTCGGAGCGCTTCCTGCTGCGCAGGCCCCTGCTCGACGCGCTTCAGGCGAGTGAGCCGGTCGTGCTGCTGATCGACGAGATCGACCGCGCCGACGACGAGTTCGAGGCCTTCCTGCTCGAGTTCCTGTCGGACTTCCAGGTCTCGATCCCGGAGCTCGGCACGGTCGTCGCCGAGCGACGGCCGGTGGTCGTCGTCACGTCGAATCGCACGCGGGAGCTGCACGACGCCCTGAAGCGGCGCTGCCTCTACCACTGGATCGAGTATCCCACGCCGGAGCGCGAGGCCGAGATCGTCCGCGTGCGGCTCCCGGGCGTGCCGGACGAGATCGCGGATCGCGTGTGCGCCGGAGTGGCGCGGCTGCGTGGCGAGGAGCTCTACAAGCTCCCGGGCGTGGGTGAAACCATCGCCTGGGCACAGGCGCTGCTGGCGCTGGACGACGCGGACCTGGACGAGACGCTCGGCGTGGTCCTCAAGGTGCGCGAGGACATCGACCGGGTGCGCGAGCGCGAGGTGCTGCGCGGTGCGTGAGCGCCTGGGTTTCCGACTGACCGGCCGACTCGCTCTCCTCGCCGCCTCGATGCGCGCCGCGGGCGCCCGCGTCGGCATCGACGAGCTGTTCAGCGCCCACCGTGCCCTGGCCGCCGTCGATCCCACCGACCGGACGGCCGCCTACTTCGCTCTGAGGGCGACGTTGTGTTCGCGGCGTGACGACCTGGCCGCATTCGATGCGGCCTTCGCCGAGCTGTTCGCGCCGGTGGCCAGGCCGGCACCGGAGCTCCCGGAGGAGCTCGAACCGGCTTCGATCGTCCTCCCGCGTGTGGCAGTGGCCGCCGAGAAGCGGGCCATCCCCTCCGAGGGCGACGCGGACGTCGTGCCCTCGGCGTGGTCAGACGCCGACCTGCTTCGCGAGAAGGACTTCGCCGAGTACACCGACGCCGAGCGCGACGTGGCCCGCCATGTCATGCGGCGCCTCGCCGGAGCGGGTCCCACACGACCCAGCCGTCGCACTCGCGCGGCCCGCCGCCGCGGGGCACCGCCGCACGCGGCGCGCCCCGACCTGCGCCGCACGATCCGTTCGTCGCTCCGGACGGGCGGCGACCCCGTCGAGCGTCACTGGCGCGAGCCCTCGGAACGGCCGCGCCCGCTCGTGCTCGTGTGCGACGTGTCCGGCTCGATGGAGCCCTACGCGCGCATGCTGCTCCAGTACATGCAGGCGTGCGTGGCCGCACGCCGGCGGGTGGAGGCCTTCGTGTTCGGCACGCGGCTCACGCGCGTGACCGCCGAGCTGGCCGGGCGCGACCCCGACTGCGCGCTCGACCGCGCCGCGGGCGCGGCCGACGACTGGTCGGGCGGCACGCGCATCGGCGAAGCGCTCGCCACCCTCAACCGCGAGCACGGGCGCCGGCTCGGACGCGGGGCGATCGTCGTGCTGCTCTCCGACGGCTGGGACCGCGGCGACCCGGAGCAGCTTGCGGCGGAGATGGCGCGTCTGAGACGCTGCGCGCACAGCCTGATCTGGCTGAACCCGCTGAAGGCGCATCCGGGCTACGAGCCGCTCACGCGGGGCATGCAGGCCGCGCTCCCGCACGTCGACCACTTCCTGGCCGGGAACTCACTCGCGTCGTTGGCAGACTTGGCTGACCTGATGGAAGGTGGACTGGGATGAAGGACGTTCTCGAAGACGTGCAGGCATGGATCGACCGCGGCGACCGCGTGGCGATCGCGACCGTGGTCGGCGTGAAGCGCTCGGCGCCGCGCGCGCCCGGGGCGAAGATTGCCGTGAACGAGCACGGCGAGGTATCCGGGGCGGTCTCAGGGGGCTGCGTGGAGGGTGCCGTGGTGGAGGCCGCGGCCGAGGTGTTGCGCGCCGAGGAACCCAAGCTCCTCCACTTCGGCATAGCGGACAGCGAGGCCTGGGATGTTGGACTTCCCTGTGGTGGGGAAATAGATGTATTCGTGGAGGAGTTCTCCCGGTGAGCTTGCAGAGCGAGTTCGCCGAGATAGCGGCCAGGGACGGCCGCGCGGCGCTCGTGACCGTGATCGCCGGCCAGGGCGTGGGCGCGAAGCTGCTCGTGCGCCCCGATGGCAGTAGCGAGGGCGGGCTTGGCACACCGGAGCTCGACGGCGTCGCAGTCGAAGCCGCCGAGGAGCTTCTGTGGGCCGAGCGCTCCGAAACGCGCGAGGTGGGCGAGACGACCCTGTTCGTGGACGTGGTGGCTCCCGCACCCCGGCTCGTGGTGTTCGGCGCGGTCGACTACGCCGCTGCGCTCTGCCGGCTCGCCCGGGCCGCCGGCTGGCGACCGTTCGTGTGCGACCCGCGTTCGCAGTTCGCCACCTCCGATCGCTTCCCCGACGCCGAGGAGGTAATCGCCGGCTGGCCGGACGAGGCCTTCGCGCGCATCGGCGGCATCGACCGGGCCACCTACGTCGCGATCCTGACGCATGACCCGAAGCTCGACGACGCCGCGCTGGCGATCGCGCTGCGCTCGGACGCGCCCTACGTGGGCGCGATGGGCAGCCGCCGCGCGCAGGCCCACCGCCGGGAGCGCCTCCTGGCTGCGGGCATCGAGGAGGAGCTGCTCGATAGCATCGCCGCCCCGATCGGGCTCGACCTTGGGGCGGTGAGTCCCGAGGAGACCGCCCTCTCGATCATGGCCGAGGTGGTTGCCGTGAGGAACGGACGCGACGGCGGCCGTCTGTCGAGCACCGCCGGCCGCATCCACGAGGTGGGCGCTTGATCGGCGGACTCGTGCTCGCGGCCGGCGCCGCAACCCGTTTCGGCGCGCCGAAGCAGCTGGCCGAGCTGGACGGCATCCCATTGCTTGAGCACGCGCTCCGGACGATGACCGCCGCGCCGGTCGGGCGCGTCGTCGTGGTGCTCGGCTCGGGCGCGGACGAGATTGCGGCGGCCATCGACCTCCACGGCGTCGAGCCGCGCGTGTGCTCGCGCTGGGCGGAAGGCCAGGCCGCGTCACTGGCCTGCGGCCTCGCGGAGCTGGTCGCCTGCGAGGCTGTCGTCGTGACACTGGGCGATCAGCCGCGCGTATCGCCCGACGCGATCCGGCGCGTGATAGCGGCCCGAAGTGGCGCCGCCGCCGTCAGGGCCACCTACGGCGGCAACCCCGGCCACCCGGTTCTGCTGGAGCGTGAGCTGTTCGAGCCGCTCCGGAACGTCAGCGGCGACAAGGGCGCCCGCAATCTCCTCCTCAGCGTTCCCGTTCTTGACGTGCCCTGCGACGACCTCGGTGGCGGCGAGGACGTCGACACACCGGCCGAGCTGGACGCCCTCCGGGCCGGGGGCCCGGTCAGCGGCGCCGCCACAAGCCGGTGAAGCTCGAGCAATCGTTCGAGGTGCGCGCTCCCGTGGAGCGGGTGTGGGAGACGCTCGTGGACATCGAGCGTGTTGCGCCCTGCCTTCCTGGCGCCGAGATCACCGAGGCGGGCGACGACGGCACCTACCGCGGCAGCTTCAGCGTCCGCCTCGGTCCCACCACGGCTGCCTACCGCGGCGAGCTCAAGATGGAGGAGCTCGACGAGGCCGCGCGCCGGGTCGTGATGCGGGCGAGCGGCCAGGACAAGCGCGGCCAGGGCTCCGCGAAGGCCTCGATCGTCAGCACCATGCGCGAGGAGGGCGAGCTGACAAAGGTGGACGTGGAGACCGCCTTCACGATCACCGGCCGGCTCGCGCGCTTCGGCCGCGGCGGCATGATCCAGGACATCTCGAACCGCCTGCTGAAGGAATTCGCCGACTGCCTCCAGGAGAAGATCGAGGCGCCGCCCGCTGCGGAGCCGAACCCGGTTGATGCCGTCCTGGCCGCCACTCCGGAGGGTGCCGCGGCCGCGCCGCCCGCGGCGGGAGGCAGCGAGGCGCCTACGACCGCCCAGCCGATCGGCGGCTTCTCGCTCTTCTTCCGGGCGCTACTCGACCGACTGCGGCGACTCTTCAGCCGCGGCTGACGCCACCGCCTCCCTGAGCCAGGCGGGCAGCTCACGCATGAAGGCCGGGTCGATCGTGTGCGGCATCGGCGACTCGCGGTAGGTCACCTCGGCGCCTGCCTCGGTGAGCCGGTCGCGCGCGTCGCGCCCGAAGTCGACGGGGATGACCGGGTCATGCGTGCCGTGGCCGATCGCCACGGGCAGCCCAGCCGCGTTGGCGAGGTCAAGCTGGAAGCCCTCGACCTGGGGGATGAAGCCGCTCAGGGCCATGATCCCGGCGGGGCGCGGCCGGCCCGCGCCGACGCCGAGCGCGTACGACATCACCGAGCCCTGCGAGAAGCCGCCGAGCACCGTGCGATCGTGCGGCACGCCGTGCTCCGCCAGCATCTCGTCGAGCCAGCTCGCGACCTGCGGGTAGGTCGAGTGGAAGGTGTCGGGATCGGGATAGCCGACGCGCCGCACCACGTACCAGTGCGCGCCACCGGGCGGCAGCGACAGTGGGCCGCGCGCGGTGGCGCCGAGCAAACGCCGCTCGGGATCGAGCATGTCGAGAAGCGGAAAGAGGTCGTGCTCGCCGGCGCCGCGGCCGTGGAAGAGAACCAGCGCCCCTTCGGGATCGCCCAAGGCCGGGCGGTACAATGATTGCATCAGCAACCACTCTACAGCAGTGCTTCTGGACGAAGAGGAGCTGGCCGCGTGGCGAGGAATGCTGCGGGCCCACGCCGAGCTCATGCGCACGCTCGACGCCGAGCTCACACGCGAGCACGAGATGCCGCTCTCGTCGTACGAGGTGCTGCTCTTCCTGAACGACTCGGAGGAGGGCCGGATGCGCATGGCGGAACTGGCCGACTCGGTGCTTCTCAGCAGGAGCGGCCTGACGCGGCTGGTGGACCGGCTCGAGCGTCAGGGCCTCGTCACCCGCGAGCGCTGCGAGGGCGATGCCCGAGGCTGGTTCGCGGAGATCACATCCGAGGGCCGGCGCGAGTTCGGGGAGGCCCGGAAGACGCACCTGGACGGGGTGCGCCGGGTGTTCCTCAGCCGCTTCTCGCGCGACGAGCTCCGCACGCTGGGCGGGCTCTGGCAGAAGCTTTAGGAAAGGCCATCGCCGCGCACCGTGCACCGCCCGGTGCTTGCGCCTACGACATCGGTGCCGAGACAGCGTGGCGCGAGCGGCGCCGCACCTCGCGGATAGCGCGAGCGAGCCGCTTGACGGCCTCGTCGAGCTCGGGCGCATCGAGCAGTGAGAACGAGAGCCGCAGCGACGTCTGTGTCCGGCGCTCGGCGGTGACTGCGCCGCCCGGCGTGAAGGCCACGCCGTGCCGGGCCGCCTCGGTGTAGAGCGCCCGCTCGTCGAGAGGACGCCTCAGTGTCACCCAAACGTGGTGACCCCCCTCGGGCCGATCCGCCTGGTACTCGCCGGGCATGTGCCGCTCGAGTGCCTGAAGGAGCGCATCACGGCGCTCGCGGTAGAAGGGCTGCGTGTGCTCTATGTGGCGGTCGTATGCGCCCGACGCGAGCCAGCGCGCGGCGATCTGCTGGATGAGCGCCGCCGTGAAGAAGTCGCTCTCGAGCTTCAGCATCGCGATGCGCTCCCGAACCGGCCCCCGCGCCGCGACCCAGCCGGCGCGGAGGCCGCCACCGACGACCTTCGAGAGCGAGTTCACGTAGATGACGTGCGCCGGCGCAAGCTCGCGGAGTGGCCGGGGCCGCTCGCCTTCGAAGCTCGTGTCGGCGTAGACGCGATCCTCCAGAACGAAGAAGTTCCGGTCGATGGCGAGCTCGGCGAGCCGCCGCCGGCGCTCTTCGGAGACATCCCGGCCGGTCGGGTTCTGGCACGCCGTCTGCAGCGCGACCAACTTCACCTCGTGCCGTGCTAGGAGGCGCTCGAGCTGCGCGACGTCGAAGCCGTTCTCGTCCACGGGCACGCCGATGACGCGCGCTCCGGTCTGGCGGAGCGAGTCGAGCAACCCTGCGAACGTGGGCGACTCGACGATCGCGACGTCGCCCGGCTCGAGCGTGGCGCGCGCGGTGAGGCTGATGCCCTGCTTGGCGCCGGAGGTGACGATGATCTCGTCGGGGTCATCGGCGAAGCCGTGATTGCGGCCGCGGGCGGCCAGCTGCTCGCGGAAGGCGTACAGGCCTTCGGCCGGCAGGTACGCGAGTGCGTCCTCGCCCTGCTCCTCGAACACCTGGGCGGTGATCCGGGCGAGCTCCTCCGTCGGATAGAGCCGCGGCGAGGGCCAGCCAATCGCGAGCGAGAGCAGACCCTCCTGCCCGCCGCTCGACATCACGTCGGCGAGCACCTGCTCGGAGTAGCTCAGCTCGTGCTCGGGCAGCGCGTAGAGCTGCCAGTCGTCCCCGAGCTCAGCGCTGCCGGCGGGCGCCAGCGTGCGAACGAATGTGCCGCGCCCGACGCTCGCGGTCACGTAGCCCTGCTCGGCGAGTCGCCTGTACACGCGGGCGGCGGTCAGGTGGTTCACGCCGACCAGCTCGGCGAGCTCCCGGGTGGGTGGGAGCTTCTCGCCGGGAGCCAGCTCGCCCGACTCGATTGCAGCGGCGAAGCGGTCGACGATCTGCTGCGTGAGCGACACCGCGCCGTCTCGCTCAAGCTCAGACAAATCAATCTTGTGGGACATTGTGGCCACTCTTCGACCGCCTAGACTAGCACTTGCATGTAATACACACAATGGGTGTACCACCCAGGAGGTCAGACATACGTGAAGAACGTCACCGTTCGCCGCTCGACTTCAGCCGATGATCGTGCGCTGGCCCGCCTGGCCGCGCTGGACAGCGCCAGTCCGCCGAGAGGACCTGCGCTGATAGCCGAGGCGGACGCGCGCATGCTGGCAGCGCTGCCGATCGGCTCGGGCCGCCCGATCGCCGACCCGTTCGAGCCGACGGCCGAGCTCGTGGCGCTCCTCGAGCTGCGCCGCTCGCAGATCGAGTCGGCGGAGAAGAGCTCGGAGGGCCGTCGCCGCGGCCTCCGCGGACTTCTCCGCGGCCGCCTCTCGCACGCTGCCTAGACGACCTCACCGCGCTACGCCGCGGTACCCCGGGGCTCCAACCCCAGCCCCACGCAAACGGCGCCGGTCACCTCCCTCAGGCCGGCGCCGTTTGGCGCTTGTTGACCCGATGCGTTCACAGGGCCGCGGCGAACGACACCATTGAGGGACAGGTCCCGCCTGCCTCTGGCAACAATCCTGCTTAGGGCACCGTATCGGTGCTCTATCCAGGACAGTCCCTGTTCCTCAAGGCCGTCGTCGTCGACCGCTGCGTTGAACAGCTCCACCCCCGTCACCGCGCTCGCGTGGCTCACCAACACCCGCTCCGCCTCCGCGCTGTCGAGCCGCGGGTGTCCCACCACCACCTGCAGGCCGAGGCCGTCCTCCATGGCCACCAGTCCGCGCGCCAGCGAGTCGGCCGGCGCGGAGAGCTCGAATACCCGCCGCTCGGCTCCTGACTCGAGGATGTGCTCGTAGAGCAACACCTGCCTGTCGAAGAACGACGCGCTCAGCAGCCTCATCGTCGATCCCGAAGGCCTCGTGCGCCTGCAGGCCGGGCACGGCGATGAGCTCCTCACCGACGTGCTCGACCTGGACGCTGTTACTCGGGTGCGCGAACACGGCACGGCCGGTGTCTCGCGACTGTGGGAACAGGCGCAGCGCAGCCTCACACCGCCGTTCGGCTAGCGGGGTAGCGCCTTGGTCCAGCCCCCTGAGGGGTCGTGCGTACTCGCCAGCAGTGACAGCGCCAGCGCACCGATCAGCAGGCCGAAATCGCGCAGCGCGATGTCGCCGTAGCCGCCCACGAGCAGCAGATTGACGATGATGCCGCCGAGCCAGCCGGCCACGACGAGGCCGCCGAAGCGGGGGGTGACCGCGACGACCAGGCCGGCGGCAATCTCCACGACGCCGACGATGTGCATCGCATCGGCTGCGCTGCCGGGGAGGATGCTGTTGAACTCCGTGGACAGGTAGCGCGTCCAGTCGTCCGTAAGCACCTCCGCGAACTTGTCGAGCCCGAACAGGATCGGCGCCGCCGTGAAGGCGATCCGCAGGAGCATGAAGGCTTGGGCCGTGGGATCGCGGGTGAGCGCCTCGCGCTTCGGGATCGGTATGGGTCGAAGAACAGCTGTGAGTGTGGTCATGCCCGCTTAGCGACCCCGCTGCGGCGGGTCTTACGCCCGGCGTAAGATCTTGTCCCCTGCGGTCGCAAAAGAGCAAATGACTGTGGCATATGCTGCTCCCGTCGAACGGAACTGGGTCGATGCCCTCAGATCTGACGGCGTCGAGCGCGACGAGGCGCTCGCCGAGCTGCACGACCTGCTGCTTCGCGCCGCGCGCTTCGAGCTGAGGCGGCGCGGCGCGGCGTTCTCCTACGTGCGCGGAGAGGAGCTCGACGACCTGGCGATGCAGGCGGCAAACGACGCCATGGTCGCCCTGCTGTCCAAGCTCGACACCTACCGGGGCGCGAGCCGGTTTACGACCTGGGCCTACAAGTTCGCGCTGCTCGAGGCCGGCGTCAAGGTACGCCGGCGCGCGTGGCAGGGCCGCGAGGTGGTGCTCGAGCCGGAGCGCTGGCCGGCGTTTGCGGACGAGGGCGCCTCCGTGGAGCGCAGCCGCGAGGCGGCGGAGCTCCTGCAAGCGCTGCAGCGCGCGGTCGGCGCGGAGCTGACGCCACATCAACGCCACGTGTTCACCGCCCTGGCTCTGAACGAGGTGCCGATCGACGTGCTGTCCGAGCGCCTCGACACGACGCGCGGGGCGCTCTACAAGACGCTGCACGACGCGCGCCGGAAGCTGCGCGCCAAGCTTGCGGCGGAGGGCTATATCGAGGAGGGCGACGGATGACCGAGCGCAGGGAAGAACTGGAGCGCGTGCTCGGACGGGCCGGCCCCGACATCGGCTGCGAAGAGTGCTTCGAGCGGTTGGATGAGTACGTGGAGCTGGAGCTGCAGGACGAGGACGCCGACGCGCGCATCCCGGGCATGCGCGAACACCTGTCCGGCTGCGGGGCCTGCCGCGACGAGCACGAGAGCCTGCGCGCGCTCTTGTCCTGACGTACGCCTTCGTGACGCCCTACACCTCGAGCACGGGCGGAGCCGGGTTCACACGGGCGCTCCTGCTCCCCGAAGCAGCCGGTTGCGCGCCGTCACGCGGTCCACGATGCGCGCCACCGGGATCGTGACGGAGGGCCTGCGGCAAATATATGCCGCACTACCTCCGCACAGAGCCTCTCCGCACCACCTCGCCGAGGGCGCTGCTGCGCCGGAGCGGGTAGGAAACGACGCGGCCACCTGTCAACACGACTGCGACGACAGGGACGCGGCGCCGGCGGTATCTGGGGAGCCCGTGCATCGTGTGCTCAGAATCATGAGCGTCCCGCTGACGTGTTCCCATGGGGCAGGCCGCCCTAGCAGGGTTCGGTTAACCGCCAGGTCCCACGGAGCCGGTCAGAGGGCGGCCAGCACCTCAGCGGCGGCCAGCCTGCCCGACCGCCGTGCAGATCAGAGGAATAAGCTCAACCGACGATTACGTCGTGCTGGCTCTCATCGACACGCACGTGCACCACCGGGCCCTCGAGCGCTTCCGGTACCCATGGTTGGAGGACGCGGAGTTCCGCGCCCTGCGGGTCGACTAGCTGCCGGCGGATTACGGCTTGGATATCGCCGGCGTGCCGGTCGCCGGGTGGGTTCAAGTGCAGGCGGAGGTCGACCACTCGATCGACCCGGTCGCCGAGACAGCGTGGATCGATGAGCTAGCCGAGGTGGCGCGGGCTGCGGGCGCAGCCGGCCCGGTGGCGTGCGTCGTCTATGCCGACCTGCGAGGCCCGGACTTGCATGACGTTCCGGCCCGTCATAGCCATTACACGCTCCCAAGGGGTGTCCGCCAAGAGGCTTGGTTCGACCCGGCGTCGACAGGGGCGGGCATCCCGCGCCGACTGATCAGGCGCCATTCCGGGTGCCGCTGACGGCGCGCATCAGCGAGACGTCAGCGGTATGTCAGCCGGTCGTGGTCTGCTGCGCGGCGTCATGAGGGCCACGGCAGCTGCCACGTTCACCGAGCGCGTCCCCGCGGCGCTGTTCGAAGGAGGTGCCCGCCGCCGATGACTGAAGCGGTCGCGTGCCAGCGCATCCGAGAGCGCCTGCGCGCCTCGGCTCGGGCGTTTTCCACGAACGCCCGTAATCCCAACCTCCGGCGCGCGCAGCTCTCGTTCGGCGCGGCAATCGCATCTGAGTGGGCCGTGCTCGTCGCCATCGGGGTGGTCGCGTTCCGCGACGGCGGTGCTGTCGCTGTCGGCATCGTCGCGTTCACGCGCATGGCGCCCGCAGCGCTTCTCGCGCCATTCGGAACGGCACTTGCCGACCGCTTTCGGCGCGAGCGCGTTCTGCTGTGGTCGTGCCTGCTTCGCGCGGTCCCGCTAAGCGCCGCCGCCGCTCTGCTCGCCGCTGACGGGCCGTTGCTCGGCGTCTACGCGCTGGCCGTAGTCGCGAACGGCATCTACACGACCTACCGTCCGTCGCACAGCGCGCTGTTGCCGGTGTTGTGCAGAACGCCGCCGGAGCTGACCAGCGCCAACATAGTCCGCGGGTTCATCGACTCGATCAGTGTCCTCGCCGGTCCGCTGCTGGCCGCTTTCCTGCTGAACGTCGCGAGCCCAGCCGCGGCTTTCGCCAGCGTGGCGGCGCTCTCGGTCGTGGCGGGCCTTTTGCTGGTGGGAACCTCCTACGAGGCGCCGCCTCGGGAGCGTCCGGCGCCGCTCGCGCGCATCATCGCGGAGACGGTCGACGGCTTTCGCGGGCTTTTGCGCTATCGCGAGGCTGGACTGGTGATGTGGGTCGGACTCGCGCAAACGTTCACACGCGGGTGTCTCAACGTGTTCGTCGTGGTCCTCGCCTTCGAGGTGCTCGACACGGGTGAGCCTGGTGTGGGCGTGCTGACCGGTGCGGTCGGCGCGGGCGCGGTTGTCGGATCGCTCGCCGCCTCGGTGTTCGTAGGCTGCCGGCGGCTGGCCGTGATCGAGGGAGCCGGCGTTGCGCTTTGGGGTCTGCCGCTCGTGCTCTGCAGTCCGATCTCGGATGCGACCGCGGTTTTCGCGCTGCTTGCTTTGATCGGGGTGGGGAATGCGCTTGTCGACATCGGGCTGTATACGCTCGTCCCCCGGCTCGTGCCGGAAAGCATGCTCGCTCGTGTGTTCGGCGCATTCCAGAGCGGCGTCGTTCTGACGATGGCGCTCGGCTCACTCGTCACTCCGTTCGTCATCCACCTTCTGGGCATTCGCGGCGCGCTGGTGGCCCTTGGACTCGTGGCACCAGTATCGGTAGCACTGGCATGGCCGCGCTTGCGCGCGATCGACGCGTCGATCCAGCGCCGCGACAACGAGATCGAGGTGCTGAAGCGCGTCCGGATGCTCCGGCCGCTACCCATGCCGGCGATCGACCTCCTCGCAGGCAACGTCAGGCACCTTGCGTGCCCGGCGGGCCAGGACGTCATCCGTCAGGGCGACGACGGTGATCACTTCTACGTCATCGACACGGGCGAGGCCGACGTGCTCGCCGATGGGCGCCTGGTGGCGACAATCGGAGCGGGGCAGGGGTTCGGCGAGATAGCACTGCTCCGTGACACGACGCGGACGACGACGGTGTCCGCGCGGACCGAGCTACGGCTATACACGCTCGAGCGCGTCGGCTTCATTGCGGCGGTCGGCAGCTACCAATCGTGCACCCACGAGGCGGAGGAGCTCATCACGACTCGCCTACGCGCATGCGAGGTCTAAGCGTTGCGTGCGCTCAGACCGTGGGCGAGCCGCTGGCCGCTCTAGGGCACGCGGCAGAAGATCGGGAGCAGCCGTGGTTGGGCGAGGTTGGTGTCGGGGCGCAGGTTGCCGCGCTCGACTACGCGCAGCGGAAGTGTTGCGCCCTCGGCGGGTTGCCCTGCGCTGCTTGGCTTCCCCGGCCTCACTGACACGAGTCGTTGAGTCGGCTGCGTGGCCCGAGACCTCGACGACGGGAGCGGTTCTGGCTTATGTGTGACGGTGACTTCCACGCGGCGGTTCTTGGCTCGGCCTGATTCGCTGGCGTTGCGAGCGATTGGGTCCGTGTCGCCGTGGCCGACGAGCCGCGGGCGCGTGTCGACTCCGAGTTCTCGAAGCGCGGCGCACATCGCGGCGGCGCGTGCCAGGCTGAGATGTGAGGTGGCGTCCGAGCTCGAGCGCACGTCCGCCTCGTACCCGTCGCAGCGGAGGCTGGCGATCGCGACTAGCTTGCCGCGCAGGCGGCGCACGTAGCTGCGGCCGCGCGTGGTCAGGGTGGCCCGGTCGGGTAGCCAAGAGCCGGGTGGGGTCGTGAAATGCTCGACGCGGAGGATCGCCCGCGTGCGGGCCCTCGCGCGGCGGACGCCGCCGCTGGTCCGGGCGCGGGCTCGCAGCCGAGCGCGGGCGCCGCCGAGCCGGCGTGCGAGAAGTGCCTTTCCC
>JBKPME010000094.1:0-13143 GCA_046731915.1 Actinomycetota bacterium | reverse complement strand
GGCCTGCACCGGTGCCGGGCGGCGCGCCGAGCTTGGCTCCTGCACCTGGGCGAGCGCCGTTCCCCGCACCCGCGAGCTCGCCGCTTGCCGGAGCGCAGCGCTCGCCTCAGCCGCTGCGTGCGCCGAACGATGCGCGCGGGTCGCGCGCCTTCCCCGGTGACGCCAGAGGGCGCCGCGCCGTGGTCTCCGGCCTCGCACCAGATCCCCTGCGATCCGTTCAAGCCGAGCGAGTGAGGCCGGGCAACCCCGCACGCGTCGCGGACACTGGCCCGGGAGGGGCGGCATCCTCCGAACAAGACAGTCGCGGGCCAAACCTCGGGTGGGTGGTCGCGTGTGGCGGCCTCCTACTTGCCGCGGCCATCCTCGGACTTTCCGACGATCGCCGACGTCCGAGGGCGCGAATAAGGGCGAGGCTCACCCAGCTCCTCCGACCGCTCGCCGGCGGACGGTGAGAGCGAGGCACGCCATTCGCCTCATTGAGAGCGAGGGCGGGCGACTCGTTCGGATCCGCGAAAGCCATTGGCCAGTTCAGACAGTGCGCCCGGAGCAGGCCGGCCTCGTGACCATTGCGGGCAAACCGTCCGATGATTTGACCCCCTGCGACGGCCGCCCAGCATCATTCGACAGGCAGGTCTTGGGCGATGACTGACTACGTAGATCGGGCGGAGCGCTACCTCATCCTGGTCGAGGGTCGACCGCCTTCGAACTACTCGGCGCGGACGCCGGACTTTCCCGGTTGCGTGGCTACCGGTGACGATGTAGACGAGTGCGCCCAGAATCTCCGCGAGGCAATCGCATTCCACCTCGAAGGCCCCGCGGATGCCGGTGAACCGGTCCCGGAACCGTCGCCCGGGGCGGGCGTGTACGTGGCGCACGCCGCCTGACGCCACGCAGGAGCCAAATTCAGCGCTCCCGCGCGGGTAGAGTCGATGGACTATGCCGTACTACGTCACCACCCCCATCTACTACGTCAACGGCGAGCCTCATCTTGGGCACGCCTATACGACGATCGCGGCCGATGTTCTGGCGCGGCACATGCGGCAGCGGGGGGAGGAGGTCTTCTTCCTCACGGGTACGGACGAGCACGGCGAGCCGGTCGCCCAGGCGGCCGAGAAGCTCGGCATCACCCCGCGCGAGCTGGGGGACCAGAACGCGGGTCGCTTCAAGGAGCTCGCGGCCCGGCTGAGCGTCACGAACGACTTCTTCATCCGCACCACCGACCCCGAGCACATGGCGAAGGTGGCTGAGGTGGTGCAGCGGATCCACGACAACGGTCACGTATACGCCGGCACATACGAGGGCTGGTACTGCCCGCGCTGCGCGGACTTCAAGACCGAGAGCGAACTGGAGGACGGCAACCGCTGCCCGATCCACAAGATCGTGCTCGACGTCGAGAAGGAGGACAACTGGTTCTTCCGGCTGTCCGACTTCCAGGAGCCGCTCGAGAAGCTGTACGCCGAGCGACCGGGATTCGTGACGCCGACGAACCGCTACAACGAGGCGCTCGCGTTCATCAAGAGCGGCCTCCGCGACCTCTCGCTCTCACGCGCTCACCTGAAGTGGGGCGTGCCCGTGCCCTGGGACGAGTCGCAGGTGATCTACGTTTGGATCGACGCGCTTCTCAACTACTACACGGCGTTGAGCTACGCGCGGCCCGGCGAGGACCTCACCGACAGATTCTGGCCGGCGACCGTCCAGCTGATCGGCAAGGACATTCTCAAGTTCCACGCCGTCATCTGGCCGGCCATGCTGATGGCGGCTGGGATCGAGGTGCCGGACAAGGTCACGATCCACGGCTACCTGCTGCTCGGCGAGCACAAGATGTCGAAGTCGCTGGGGAACGTGATCGAGCCCTTCCAGGTGGCCGACCTGTACGGCCCCGACGCGCTGCGCTTCTACGTCCTACGCGAGGTGAGCTTCGGCTCCGACGGAGATGTCTCCCCAGAGGGATTCGAGACCCGCTACACGACCGAGCTCGCCAACGAATACGGCAACCTGGCGAGCCGCACGCTCGCGATGATCGAGCGCTATCGCGACGGCGTCGTGCCGAGCGCCGAGCCGCCGCCTCAGATCGCGGCGGAGTTCGACGGCATCGCAGACGCGGTCCGCGCGCACATCGACGACGTCGAGCTGACCGCCGCGCTGGACGAGATCTGGCGCCGCATCAAGCTGCTCAACAGGTACGTACAGGACGAGGAGCCCTGGCAGCTCGTGAAGGACGACGGCGAGGCCGACCGCCTTGACCAAGTGCTCTACACGCTCGCCGAGGGTCTGCGCGTCCTGTCGGTGTTGCTGCATCCCTTCATGCCCGCCTCGGCCGAACGGCTGCTCACGGCGCTCGGCCGCGAAGAGCTCGGGCTCGACGGAGCCGCACTGGGTGCCGTGGAGGGCGGCGCCAAGGTCGGCGAGCTCGGGCAGCTGTTCCCGAGAGTCGAGGCCGAGGCGCCGGCCGCCTGAGGCCGTGATCGACACCCACTGCCACCTCGACGCGTGCGAGCCGCCGGTTGCCGAGCTCGTGGGCAGGGCGTGGGCGGCGAACGTGAGGCGGATGGCGACCGTCGGGACGGACGGACCTTCGATCCGCCACGCGCTCACGGCCGCTGAGGACCACGACGAGGTCGTCGCGATCGTTGGCCGGCACCCACACGAGACTGCGGGATTCGACGAGCCCGGCCTCGAGGAGATCGAGCGCGCCGCTGCGCACCCGCGCGCCCGCGCCATCGGCGAGACCGGTCTCGACTACTACCGCGACCACGCCCCGCGCGACGACCAGCGCCGCGCCTTCGAGGCGCAGCTCGAGCTCGGCGCCCGGATCGGGTTGCCGGTGGTGATCCACACACGCGCTGCCGAGAACGACACCTTTGCCGTCCTCCGCGAGCACTCCGGCTCGCTCCCCGCGGTGATCTTGCATTGCTTCTCGGCACCGGACCGGATCGACGAGTGCGTTGAGCGTGGCTACCTGTGCTCGTTCGCGGGCAACGTCACCTACCCCAAGGCGACCGACCTTCAGGAGTCCGCCCGCGAGCTGCCCAGCGAACTGCTCCTGGTCGAGACGGACTCGCCATATCTCGCGCCGCAACCCGTGCGGGGCAAGCCGAACGAGCCGGCCAACGTTGCGCACACGGCTCGGTTCGTTGCCGCGCTGCGCGGGGTCGAATACGACGAGCTCGAGCGGATCGTGGACGCGAACGCCGAGCGCGTGTTCGGGCCGTGAGCGAGCAATCGGGCGAGGCCGTCGGGGAGCCGCGGCAGGCGTCACTCCGCCGTCTGCGCGCTTTCGGCGTGCGCCCGAATCGCGAGCTCGGCCAGAACTTCCTGATCGACGACAACATCCTGCGCCTGATCGGCGACGCCGCCGAGCTCGAGTCGAGCGACGTCGTGCTGGAGGTCGGCGGCGGCCTCGGCGTCCTGTCGGAGTTCCTCGCGCCTCGCGTGGCGCACCTGCATGTGGTCGAGGTCGACCGCTCGCTGGAGGCGCCGCTTCGCGAGGCGCTCGACTCGTTCCGCAACTCGACTCTGTACCTAGCCGACGCGGTGAGGATGGATTTCGCCGAGTTGGAGCCGGCTCCGAACAAGGTCGTCGCAAACCTGCCGTACGGCGTTGCCGCGACGGTGCTGCTCAAGTCCATCGCGGAGCTCCCCGATGCGGGGCTCTGGGTGGCCATGGTCCAGCGCGAGGTCGCCGACCGGCTCGGGGCCTCGCCTGGCGGGAAGAGCTACGGCGCGACGTCGGTGCTGGCGCAGCTGTCGTGCGAGGTGCGCTTCCTGCGGAAGGTCCCGCGCACCGTGTTCCACCCGGAGCCGAACGTCGACTCGGCGCTCGTGGTGCTCCGCCGCCGCGCGCCGGCGCCTCCGGCGGAGCTCGTCGCGCTGGTGCACGCCGGGTTCGCGCACCGGCGGAAGGCGTTGGCGGGGTCCCTCGCACTGGCGCCGGGCGCGGCCGCCGACCTCCGCGACGCCACTCGCGCCGCTCTGGAGCGACTCGGCCAGCCCGCCGACGCCCGCGCCGAGCGGCTCGAGCCTGAGGACTGGCCCCGGCTCGCCCAGACGATCGGCACCGAGCGGCTCGCCGCCCTCCGGCCGCGCTAGCGGTCGGCCCTACCCGACCGCCTAGGCTCCGCCCGGTGCTCCGTGAGCTCGCCTACGCCAAGCTGAACCTGGTCCTGCACGTCGGGCGTGTGGGTGATAACGGGCTCCATCCGATCTGCTCGCTCATCGCCTCGATGGACCTGGCGGACGAGGTCACGGCGGAGCCGAAGGAGACCGGCCGGGACAGTGTCCATTGCAAGGGCGTCCCCGGCGACAACCTCGCCGCCCGCGCGCTCGCGGAGTTCCGCTCGCGGGCCGGCCGGCGGCTGCCGCCGCTCGCGATCACCATCGACAAGCGCATCCCCGTCGCGGCCGGCCTCGGGGGCGGCAGCGCCGACGCCGCCGCCACGCTCCGAATTGCCAACGAGCTCGCGGGAGGTCCGCTCGGGCGCGATGAGCTCGTCGAGCTGGCCGCTGAGCTTGGCTCTGACGTGCCCGGCCAGCTCGAGCCGGGACATGCGCTCGTCGAGGGCACGGGCGAGCGAATCGAGCCCGTGAGCCTGCCGCCCTTTGTGGCCGTTCTGGTGCCGGACCCGAACGGCCTCTCGACGGCGGCGGTCTACGCCGAGCTGGACCGCCTCGATGGGGGCCGCGCCGAGCTCGGCGCCGAGCCGCTCCGGCGACTTGCCATCTCGCCGCTCGCAGAACTGGCCGCCGCGCTCGACAACGACCTTCAGCCCGCCGCGCTCTCGCTTCGCCCGGAGCTACGTCAGCGGCTCGACGCCCTGACCGCCGCGGGCGCCCACGGGGCCGCCGTCAGCGGATCGGGCCCAACCTGCTTCGGTCTGTTCCCGGACCGGTCGGCGGCCGAGGAGGCTGCCGCTCAACTGCCCGGCGCGCTCGTGGCCGAGCCGCACTGACGTACCCTCCGCGCTCATGTCGGCGCGGGAGATGATCGCCGCAGTAGCAGCCGTGCTGGTGGCGGCGTATTTGGTCTGGCGCTGGCGCAGGCTCAGCCTCGAGCGCAAGGGGATCGGGGTGCTCCTGGCGCTGGCGCTCGCCGTCTACGCGAGCGGCGTGCTGTCGTCGCTGCCGGATCCGAAGAAGCTGATCGGCGACATCGCGCAGGCGCTGGGTCCGTGGACCTACGCGCTGGTCGGCGTCATGGCTTACCTGGAGACCGCCGCCTTCGTGGGACTGGTGGCGCCGGGCGAGACCGTCGTGATCGCCGGGGGCGTCATCGCGGGCCAGGGCGAGATTCAGCTGCTGCCGCTGATCGGGCTCGTCTGGCTCTGCGCCGTGCTCGGCGATACGACGAGCTTCTTCATCGGGCACCGGCTCGGTCGCCGCTTCCTAGAGAAGCACGGCCCGCGTGTGAAGATCACGCACGAGCGGCTCGAGCAGGTGGAGGGCTACTTCGAGCGTTACGGCGGCCGGACGATCCTGATCGGCCGCTTCATCGGGCTGGTACGCGCGCTCGCGCCCTTCGTCGCCGGCTCGTCGGGGCTCGCGTACCGGCGCTTCATCCCGTACAGCATCGTCGGCTGTGGCCTGTGGGCCACCACCTTCTGCGTGCTCGGGTACATCTTCTGGCGCTCGTTCGACAAGGTGGCGCACATCGCCGGCCAGGCGATCTTCGGCTTCGGCGTCACCGTCGCGCTGATCGTCGGCGTGGTCCTCGCCTACCGCCGCCGTCGCGACATCGCGGCGTGGTTCCAGAAGCACCGGGATCACCCGTTGATCCGCCCGCTGTTCGTGATCGCGGCGCCGCTCTACCGCTGGCTGGTGCGGCCCGTGGCGCACTTCTTCACCCCGTACGTGCGCTTCGTCGCCCACAGGCTGATCCCCAAAGAACTGGGACTCGAGCTGACCACGCTCATGGCCGTCTGCGGCGTCGGCATCTTCGTGTTCGTGGTCTACGTGACGGAGCTCGCCCGGAGCCTCTCGCCGACGCCATTCGACAACGAGGCCCTCGACCTCGCGCAGGAGCTGCAGATGGACGTGCTCGTGGACGTCGCAAAGGTCGTGACCGCGCTCGGCGCGTTCCCCACCGTCGCGGGCCTCGTGGCGGGCGCGGCGGCGCTGCTGGCCTACCGCCGGCGTCACGCGGAGGCGATCGTGCTCGTCCTCGGATTCGTGCTCACCTACATCGCCGTGCACGTGACGAAGGGCGCGCTCGACCGCCCGCGACCCCCGGACCCGCTAGTCGAGTCGACCGGAGCGGCCTACCCGAGCGGGCACACGGCATACGCCATGGCTTGGATCGCGGTTGCGGTGGCGCTCACGCGACGTCTGCGGCTCGTCACGAGCGGCGTGCTCGTATTCGTGGCACTCGCGATCGCGGCGGCCGTCGGCATCACGCGCATCTATCTGCGCGTTCACTGGTGGTCGGATGTTGCCGGCGGCTGGGGTCTCGGAGCCGGGATCTTTGCGCTGCTGGGCGGAATAGCGCTTGTCGTCGAGCACATCCGCAACAATGAGGACGCGCGCGCCGGGGAGAGACACGATGCCGCCGCCGCGCGCAGGACCTGATGGGCAGCGTCGAGCTTTCAAGCACCGAACTCGTGATCGTCCTTGCGGGCGCGCTGGCGCTTGCCGGCTACGTGGCGCTGATCCTGGTTCCGGCGACGCGCTGCTACGGCCGGGTCTGGGAGAAGGTCGCGGCCGGCTTCCTCACCGTGTACGTGCTGGGGACGCTGCTCGGCATCGGGGCCGCCATCGGCCTGGCGATCGTCTGGACGTACGACACCTACGCCTGATGTCAACGCAGTCGCGCCCCTTCCTCGAGGCCCTCGACGAGGTCTCCGATGCGGTCGAGTCGGGTGCCGGCCTGCCCGCCGTCGCGCGGGCGGCGAGCCGGGCGCTCGACTCGAGCGTGATCGTGCTCGACCCAGGCAGCAGCGTCCTCGCCGTGGCGTGCGCGTCGCCCGAGGACGAGCGAGCGGTGATGGCAGGCGAGGCGGGCACCGAGACGATCGAGCTGCGCGTGGCGGACGCCGAGGTGGGGCGCCTCCGCTACCGGCCCCGGGGCGAGCCGCCGCCGGGAGCGCTCCTGCGCCTGGTGGGCAACCTGATCGGCCTCGAGCTGGAGCGGTCGCGCGCACCCGAGCGGGCGAGCGAGGCCGCGGTCGGCGACTTCATCCAGGACCTGCTCGGGCGGCGGGTGACCGATAGGGAGAACATCGTGGCCCGTGCGGCCGAGCTTGGATGTGACCTGGCCGGCGGGACCACCGCCCTTGTGGTCCGGGCCCGACCGCAGGGACCCGAGGAAGGCGACTGGCGCGCCCGCGTGCTCACGCTTGCCGAGCGGGGGGCCAGAGCCATCGAGCGAGGCGCGCTCGCGGCGCTCGCCGAGTCGGGCTGGTCCCGCCACGGCGCGAGCGGCCCCAACGACGGCGCCGGACTGCTCGCCGAGCGCGAGCTTGTGATTCTGGTACCGGGCGCCGACTCCGCGGTCGGCCGCCGCGCCGCCACGGCCGTACTGCACGAGCTTGAGTCGAACCTGCCCGCCTTCGTCGTGACCGTGGCCCGCAGCCGCCACACAGCCGAGCCGGCGGACGTGCACCGCGCGGGCGCCGAGGCGCTGCTGGCGGCGAACGTGGCCGAGGCACGCGGACTCAGCGAGCTTTCCTTCGAAGAGACCGGCGCCTACCGCCTGCTGCTGCCCGCGATGGCGGAGGACCCGCGCGAGCTGCAGGGCTTCTTCGACGAGACCGTCGCCCCGCTGGTCGCATACGACGACCAATACGAGACGGAGCTGGTCCGAACACTCGAGACCTTCCTGGACGCAGACGGCAACGTGGCAAAGACCTCCGAGAAGCTCTTCACCCACCGCCACACGATCCGCTACCGGCTGGAACGCGTGAAGGAGCTGACCGACCTGGACGTCTCCTCAACCGACGGCCGCGAACGCCTCTCACTGGGCCTAAAGGCGATGCGAGTCCTGGGAATAGTCCCCCCAGGCGGCCCAGCCCACGAGAAGGGCAGCGAAGCAGGCCGCGTGCCGAACCAGCACAAAGATCGCTAGACAGCCCGCGAAAGGTGCGTGTGCGTCCGGCCCAGCCTGAGGTCGTAGATGCACCAAATGCGCGTGCCAAGCTGTTCCGCCACGTCACGCACCGACTCGCCACGAGCCAACCGGACGAGCGCCTCCTTCGCACGCTGCTCCGAGAGGAGCCGGCGAGGGTCAGGCGCGTAGCTCGCGATCGCACGGTCAATCTGTTCGCGTCGTCGTGTGCCCATCAGCGGCCGCAGGCGCCTCATCCATAGGACGGCGCCCGCGTCGTCGTGTGCCCATCAGCGGCCGCAGGCGCCTCATCCATAGGACGGCGCGTAAACCGCGGACACGCGCGCAGTAAGCAGTTCTCCACCCTTCGCGCCTGGACGCCACGACGCAAACGGCGACTTCGAGAAGAGCCCCCGCACGCTCGACGATGTCCCTATCGACCATCCCAAGCTGCAACGCCGGGGAACGGGTGCGCTCGGCGGACCGGCGAGAAAGGTGCCTTCCCCCTCGATGAGACCAGCAATCCAGTAGAGGTCGTGATCGGAAATGGGCGGCAGTTCTGCGGGACGGGGCACGAACATTTGTTCGCAGGCTGTTCCAGACGGAACTGGCGGTCTGGCCGAACTGGGGGGGAGGGATTTGCACCCCCGTTCCTCGGACCAAAACCGAGTGTCCTGCTCGCTAGACGACCCCCCAAGGCGGTGGCGAGAGGATAGGCGGTGACATCCGTGCCCGCCCGGTACCCTCAGCATCGAATGGCCGCGCCTTTTACGGTCCTCATCATGGCCGCGGGCCAGGGCACTCGGATGCGGTCTGACGTTCCGAAGGTGCTTCATCGCGTCGCGGGGAAGACACTGGTCGAGTGGGCTGTCGATAGCGCACGGGCCGGTGGGGCAGCGCGGGTGATCGCGATCGTGCGACCGGGCGACGGCGTTGCCGAGGGACTTCCTGCGGGCGTCGAGGTCGCCGAGCAGCGCGAGGGGGAGGGCACCGGTGCCGCTGTGCTCGCCGCCCGAAGCGCTGTGAGCGCAGCCGCTGGCGAGGATGGCGGCACGGTCGTGGTCATGTCGGGCGACCATCCGTTGGTCACCGCCGACCAGATTCAGCGACTCATCGCTGAGCACGAGAGCCGCGGCGCCGCGGCGACACTGCTCACCACCGACCAGCTCGACCCGGCCGGCTACGGCCGCGTTGTTCGCAATTCCAACGGGGCGGTCGACCGGATCTTCGAGACGAAGTACACCGAGGGCCTTTCCGCCAACGAGCTCGCCGTGCGAGAGATCAACCTGGGGACATATGTCTTCGACGCGGAGGCCCTGTTCGCGGCTCTCGACCAGGTCGAGCTCGAGCGCGACGAGCGATACCTGACCGGTGTGTTCCCGCTGATTCGTAACAGCGGGCGCACGATCGCCGCACACAAGACCGATGACGCGGACGCGGCAATCGGGATAAATGATCGAGTGGGACTTGCACGGGCCGAGGAGACTGCCCAGCGGCGCATCATCGAGGAGCACGCGCGGGCAGGTGTCACCTTCCTGCAGCCGGGCACAACAAGGGTGGAGGCGGGGGTGACCATCGGCAGCGACACCGTCATCGGACCGGGCACCGTGCTGGAGGGCAGTACGACCGTCGGCGAGCGCTGTGTGCTCGGCCCCCACACGACCGCCAGGGACGCCACGATCCACGACGGCGCAACCGTGATCCACTCGTACGTGGTCGAGGCCGAGCTCGGCCCGGGCAGCCTGATCGGCCCGTTCGCCTACCTGCGGCCCGGGACGATCGTCCGGGCGAACGCCAAGGTCGGCACCTTCGTCGAGGTCAAGAACTCGGACATCGGCGAGGGCGCCAAGGTGCCGCACCTCTCGTATATAGGCGACGCCGAAGTGGGCGAGCAGAGCAACCTGGGCGCCAGCACCATCACCGCGAATTACGACGGGAGGAAGAAGCACCGGACGAAACTCGGAAAGAGCGTGAAGACCGGCGTTCACACCTCGCTGGTAGCGCCCCTCGACGTCGGCGACCGGGCGTACACTGGCGCTGGCTCGGCGATCACCGACGATGTCCCGGAGGGCGCGTTGGGGGTCGCTCGGGAGAAACAGAAGAACATCGAGGGCTACGCGGATCGCGTGGAGGAGGACTCGCAGAAATGAGCAAGCTCCTCGAGTCGTCGGAGGCACCCGCCACGAGCCGGAGCATTTCGGCGAGCTATGAGAAGCGCCTGATGCTGACGGCCGGCCGCGCGAGCATGGAACTCGGCGGGAAGATCGCCGACAAGCTCGGCGTCAAGCCGATCGATGCGGGCCTGAAGACCTTCCCGGACGGCGAGGTCTACTGCCGCTACGCCGAGTCGATTCGCGGCGCGGACATCTTCATCGTCCAGTCCATCTGCGCCTCGGAGCACGAGGGGTTGACCGTCAACGACGCGCTCGTCGAACTGCTCCTGATGATCCACGCCGCGAAGCACGCCTCTGCACACCGGATCATCGCGGTCACGCCCTGGTACGGCTATTCGCGCCAGGACAAGAAGTCCGCGCCGCGCGAGCCGATCTCGGCGCGCCTGGTGGCCGAGGCGCTTGAGGTCGCGGGCATCGACCGGCTCGTGACCATGGACCTGCACGCCGGCCAGACGCAGGGCTTCTTCTCGAAGACGGTCGACCACATGACCGCCATGCCGATCCTCACCCAGTTCGTGACTGACCGCCTGGCCGGCGAGGACCTGGTCGTGATCGCGCCCGACGCCGGCCGCGTCAAGCTGGTCCGGAACTTCGCCCGAAAGGTCGGAGCGCCCTACGCGCTGCTCGAGAAGGAGCGCCCGGCCCAGGGCGTGGCCGAGATCGGCAAGGTCATCGGCGACGTCCAGGGCAAGTGCGCGATCATCGTCGACGACATCATCGGCACCGGCGGCACGCTGGTGGCCGCGGCGCAGACGGTGCTGGACGAGGGCGCGGAGCGGGTGTATGCGGTCGCCACGCATGGGCTGTTCTCGGGCAACGCGTTCGAGACGCTGGAGGCCTCGCCGCTGGCCGGGATCGTGGTGACGGACACCGTCCCGCTGCGAGCCGACGCTCCCGACCTGATCACTCAGCTCACCTGTGCCGACATCCTCGAGGACACCATCCGGCGCATCTTCATCGACGACTCGGTCTCCGAGATCTTCGCCGGCGAGAACCAGCTCTTCTGACGTCTGCCGCTCTGCGAGCGGAGCTTCGGCCGACTTGCTAACGAGGCGAGGCCGTTCCGACGAAAGTCGGGTCTACCCTCCGCCAACGCCGAGCGCCGAGCTGAGTCGTCGTTTCAAACAAGGGCTCGTGTTCTCCCGCGACATCGCGTACTGCCGCAGCCCGACGGCTTCGAGGGCCTGCTCGCGGCTCCCGTAGACCTTGAAGCGCAGCACCAGGCCCTCGCGGATCTTGAATTCGTGGGCGACCGGCATCTCCACCGATACGCCGCTCCCCCGCCCAGTTGCCGCCACTCGTACAAAGACGACCACGCGCTCGTCGTCAACGTTGAAAGACGCTCAGGCTCGAACTGGATCGGAGAATCGCCCCAGGGTCCGCTATCGCGAAAGCGTCGAAACTCCTCAAGCCCGCTCACGATCGGCGGCGTCCGGGTACGCCGCGCTGAGATCGAACTCCGCGTCCGGCGCGACCTTGCCGCCAGAGCCAGCAGTCAAGCCGCGCGGGTCGGCGTAGATACTGCGCAGCAGCTCCACGTTCTCCTGCGACATCGCCCGCTCGGTCCACGCTCCGCCAATGGCGAGAGCCGAGCTGAGAGCCGCGTCGAGAAAGTCGTCGGCCGGCGGGGAATCCGCTGCTAGCCTCGATCGCGGTGCATGCTGGCACCACCACCTCGGTACCGTCGGCGAAGGACTCGACGGGGAAGCGGGAGCGAGTCGTGTCATGGTTTCCCAGGCTCCTTCTTGTTTTGGCCATCGGCGGGGCCGTCGGCGCGCTCGCCGCTCCCGCGGCCGCCCAGGACCCGGTCATTGCCGCGGCCGGAGACATCGGCTGTGATCCAGTCAATCCTGAAACCGGGACCGGAGACTTCTGCCGCCAGGGCCAAACGTCCGACCTACTCGTCGGGGCCGGGCTGGCGGCCGTGCTGCCGCTCGGTGACATCCAGTACAGCAGCGCCTCGCTAACGAAGATCCTGCAGGTCTACGACCCTTCCTGGGGCCGCGTGAAGCCGATCAGCCACCCCATTTTGGGGAATCACGAGAGCTCGGGCACGGGGTACTTCGACTACTTCAACGGCGTCGGCGCGCTGGACGGCCCCGCGGGACCGCGCGGAAAGGGCTGGTACAGCTTCGACGTCGGCAGCTGGCACCTGGTCGCGCTTAACTCCAACTGCACGAGACCAGCTGACAGCTCCGACACTGTCGACTGCGGCGTCGGGTCTGAGCAGGAGCGCTGGCTCAGGGCCGATCTGGCGGCTCATCCGGCCAGCTGCACGCTCGCCTTCTGGCACCATCCGCGCTACAGCTCGGGTCACGACGGATCGAGCACCTTCACGCAGCCGTTCTGGGACGCGCTCCAGGACGCTCAGGCCGAGATCGTACTGTCGGGCCACAGCCACGACTACGAGCGCTTTGCGCCGCTCGACAGAAACGGCAACCTTGACCCGGCCGGAGGCATTCGCCAGTTCGTCGTCGGCACGGGCGGCGCGTTCTTCACGGGGCTCAGTTCGCGGATTGCACATAGCGAGGTGGCCCAGAACGACACGTTCGGCGTCCTGAAGCTCACACTGCACCCCACCAGCTACTCGTGGACGTTCGTGCCTGAGGCAGGAAAGACCTTCACCGACAGCGGAACCACGATGTGCCACGGTCTGGTGAGCGCCGCGCCCCCACCCGGCCCTCCGCCTCCGCCCCCGGACGCCGTCGCTCCGGTCATCTCCGGGCTGAGGCTCACCAATACACGCTTTCAAGTGGACCGGACCGGTATATCGGCGAGTGTGAAGCGCGGCACGACCTTCCTCTACACCCTCTCGGAGGTTGCAGTCGTCAGGTTCACGATCCAACGCCGCTTGAAGGGGCGCCTGGTCGAGGGACGCTGCCGACGACCTACCCGAACGAACCGTGCCGCGCGCGCCTGTACCCGCTACAGACG
>JBKPME010000093.1:0-33701 GCA_046731915.1 Actinomycetota bacterium | reverse complement strand
CACCAGAAGCAGGTGAACGTCCGCGAGATCAAGCTGCGCCCGAAGATCGCGACCAACGACTACGAGACCAAGAAGAACCACGTGGTCCGCTTCCTGAAGGGCGACGACCGCGTGAAGGTCACGATCATGTTCCGCGGCCGCGAGCAGACGCACCCCGAGCGCGGCGAGCGGCTGCTGATGCGCTTGGCGGAGGACGTCGCCGACCTGGGCACGGTCGAGCAGTCCCCCCAGCAGGACGGCCGCAACATGACGATGCTGCTCGCCCCGGTGAAGCGCAAGCCGGAGCGGGAGCCGGCGGCAGAGGCGCCGGCCCCCGCGCCGACCGAAGCCCCCGCCGACGCACCCGCGGCGGCGGACGCCGGCTAAGGCATAGAGCCCTAGGCCGGGTCGAGCGCGAGGCGGACGGCCTCGTCAAAGCTGAGCCGCGCTCCCTCCGCGTGCGCGACGCCCCAACGGCCCTCGCCGAGCTGCTGGCGGGCCGGCGAGAAGAACTCCTGCTCGAGCCTGGCGCCGGCCCTGTCGCCGAAGACACGCGCCAGTGATTCCGCTGCGCCGAGCAGGCGAGCGGCGCGCTCAACCTCCCCCTGGCGCGCGGCAACGGCCGCGAGACCGGCGATGCCTTCTGACGCGAGCCAGGACAGGCCGTGCTCGCAACAGAGCCGGATCTCCTCCGCGAAATGCGCCTTGGCGTCGTCGAGATCGGCCATGAACAGCGAAGCGAGTCCGAGGTTGCCGAAGGCCAGCATGAGCCTGAGCGGCTCACCGGTCCTCTCGACGGCAAGGAGCGTTTCGTCCAGGTATGCCGCCGCGCGTTCGTAGCTCCCCTCCATGATGGCCACCCAGCTCGCGTTGTTGTAGAGCGAGGCGAGTCCGTGGACGTCGCCGACCTTGCGATAAAGAGCGGCGATCTCCGCGATCTCGGCGTCGACATCGACGATCCGGAACGAGAGCGCCCGAAGCGAGAGCGCGTCAGCCATGAGCCCCTCGTCGCCGGCCTTGCGAGCGTACGGCAGTGCCTCCTCCGCTAGCGCCCGCCCGTGCTCGGGGTCGCCCGTGTCGAAGCCGCGAAGATGCAGGAGGGCATCGGCGATTCCAGCCGGGTCTCCCGCGCGGCGAGACAAGGCAAGCGCCTCGGAGGCGGTACTGCGGACGACCTCGGATCCGCCTGCGTCGTACCACGACCCCTGCTCTTCGAGCATGACCACCTCTGCCCTAAACGCCCGGGCGAGATCCTCGAGCGGCACCTCGTCGTCCGCTGCTTCGATGGCCGCCCTCAGCCAACGACCGCCCTCCACCGAAGCACCCTGGAACTCCCAATACGCCCTGAGCCGACCGGCGAGCCTCACCGCCAGTGCCGGCTGGCCTTCCCTGAGAGCCCAGTTGAGCGCCGCCCTGAAGTTGTCGGTCTCCGCGTCGAGCCGCGGCATCCACTCTGGTTCGGAATGAGTGCGGAGATGCGGAGTCGCGATCTCGGCGAAGGCGACGAAGTGCCGGCAATGGCGCAGCCGCACTTCTGAACCGCGGTCATCGCGCTCGAGCAGCTCGTCGGCATACATCCGCACGGTCTCGAGCATCAGGAGCCGCCCAGACTCGCGCAGCAAGAGGTTCTTCTCCACGAGCCCTTCCAGGACGTCGAGTTCGGCTCCCGTGACCTCTTCTGCCGCCTCGACGGTAGCTCCGCCCGCGAAGGCGGCGAAGCCGGCAAATGCCGCAGCCTCCGGTGCGCTCAGCAGCCGGTGGCTCCACTCGAGCGTGGCACGCAGCGTCCGTTGCCGCGCCGGGGCGTCCCGCGGGCCGCTTCCGAGCGCGTCCATCGCGCCGGCGAGCCGCGCGTCGAGCTGCTCGGCGCCGAGCACCGCCATCCGTGCTGCGGCAAGCTCGAGCGCGAGCGGCAGGCCGTCGAGGCGGCGACACACACTCGCGACCGCCTCGGCGTTGGCCGTCGTCAGCTCGAAGGCCCGGTCGCGGCTCTGGGCGCGCTCCACGAACAGCGCGCCGGCCGTGGCCTGTGCAACCGCCTCAGGAGCACCATCCTCCGGGACCTGCAGCGGGCCAACCGCATAGCGGTGCTCCGCCTGGAGCTGCAGCGCTTCGCGGCTGGTCGCCAGCACCCGCAGGCCCGGACAGGCGACCAGAAAATCGCTCACGAGCGAAGCGGCCGCGAGCACATGCTCGAAGTTGTCGAGCACCAGGATTCCCCGCTTGGGACCGAGGAAGCGCTGGCAAGCAGCCACCGCCGATTCACCGCGCACCGGGGTCACGTCGAGCGCCTGGGCGATCGCGCTCGGGACGTGCTCGGCCTGTGCCGTGGCGGCGAGCGAGACCAGCCAGGCGCCGTCCGGATACTGAGGCTCGAGCCGCCGTCCCACATCGATGGCCAGGCGCGTCTTGCCCACCCCGCCGGGGCCGGTGAGCGTCACGAGGCGGTGGTCTTCTCGGTGAAACAGCTCCGCGATGGCGCGGCGGTCCTCGTCCCGGCCGATCGTTGGTGTCGGCGGCGCCGGCAGCCGACTGACCGAAGGACCGGGCGCAGCAGGAGGTCGAAGGCCCGTGTCATGGGTGAGGATCGCCTGCTCCAGTTCGCGCAGGGCGGGCATCGGCTCGAGGCCCAGCTCGTCGTCAAGCATCGCTCGCGCCGCCTGATACGCCTCGAGTGCCTCCGCTTGGCGGCCAGACCGGTATAGCGCCAGCACGAGCTGGCGACGCAGACGTTCACGCAGCGGATGGGCGCCCACGAGCGCCTCGAGCTCGCCGACCAGCTCTGCGTGCCTTCCGCAGCCCAGGTCGGCCTCGATGCGGTCCTCGAGCAGCGCGAGCCGCAGCTCCTCGAGCCGGCCGATCTCCGCCTGTGCAAACGAGTCGTAGGCGAAGTCGGCAAGCGGCGGTCCGCGCCAGAGCGCGAGCGCTTCCCGCAGCTGCTCCGCGGCCCGCGCACGGTCTTCGGCGGCGAGGGCCTCGCGACCCTGCTCGGCTAGGCGCTCGCACCGGTCGAGGTCGAGCTCGCCCGGCTCCACATCGAGCAGGTAGCCATTCGGCCGGGTCACCACCCGGGTAGAGCAGTCGCCTAAAGACTTGCGGAGTCGCGACACCTGGATCTGGAGCCCCTTTCTCGGGGCGGCGGGCGCGTGCTCGCCCCAAAGCTCCTCGATCAGCTCATCGGTCGAGACCGGCTCGCTGGCATGGACCAGCAGGATCGCCAGCAGCGCACGCTCCCTGCCGTCGGCGATCGGGATCGCCCGCCCGGCCTCTGCGACCTCGAGCGGGCCGAGGATCCGGAACTCCATAGGACAACGCTACCGCCGTGATACCGGGGCGCAACCGGACTGGGTCAGTGTCGTTCTCGACCGCAATTTCCCCAGGAGGAAGCCATGCAGACCGTCGCAAGCAGGGCCCCGAGACTCCCGGGTTGGGCACATAACAGGGTCACGATGTGGCTGCTCGGCGCCGTTTTGGTGGCTGCCGTCGCCACCACACTGGCGCTGGCGCTCATCGGGTCTGGCGACCGGCAGGCCGACCCGGGTGCCGGGGCATCTCAGCCGGCGGCGCAGGAGGCCACGCCACTCGGTGGGGCACTCCCGTAGCCACCGGAGGCCGAAATCTGGCTTGAGGAGAGGGACCCTCCACCCGAGGGTCCCTTTCGCGTCTGCTTCAATACACCGTTCGCAATGCCGAAGATGAAGACTCACTCCGGCGCCAAGAAGCGCTTCCGCAAGACCGCCAAGGGCAAGCTGCTCGCGCGGCATTCCTTCACGAGCCACAATCTCGGTAAGAAGCCCGCGAAGCGGAAGCGCCGCCTCGGTCGCCCGGTCGACATCACCGAGGCCGACCGCAAGCGCGTGGAGGCGCTGCTGCACAAATGAGCCGGGTCAAGCGTTCAGTTCACGCGCGCAAGAAGCGCCGCGCCGCGCTCGAGCGGACCAAGGGTTTCCGCGGGCAGGCGCATTCCAGCTACAAGCGGGCCAAGGAGGCCCTGCTGAAGGCGGACACCTACGCCTACCGCGACCGCCGCAACAAGAAGCGCGACTTCCGCCGGCTCTGGATCGTGCGCATCAACGCCGCCGCCCGCCAGGAGGGCATGAGCTACAGCCAGTTCATGCACGGCCTAAAGGAGGCCGGCATCGAGCTCGACCGCAAGGTTCTCGCCGACATCGCCGTCCGCGACCCCGAGACGTTCCGACGTTTTGCCGAGAAAGCCCGGGAGGCCGCGGCCGCTTAGCGAACGCGGAAACCAAACTCTCTCGGGCGCCTCTCAAGGGCGCCCTTTTTTTTCCCGTGATCACATCCCCCGACAACGACAAACTGAAGACCATCCGCAAGCTCCGGCAGAAGACCTGGCGGACCAAGCTGGGCCTGTTCGCGGCGGAGGGCGAGGATCTCCTGGGCCCCGATCCCGAATTCCTCCTGCGAGCCGGCATCGACGTCGCGCCCGAACTCCTGGATGCAGTGAGCACGCTGGGTTCGGGCACGCGAGTGATCGGTGTGTACAGGCAACGCTGGGCAGGACCCGAGGGTGACCTGCTCATCTACCTCCATGCCGTAGAGGATCCAGGGAACGTGGGAACGATCATCCGGTCGGCGCACGCACTCGCGGACGCAACGGTGGTGCTCGGTCCGGGCTGTGCCGACCCGTACTCGCCCAAAGCCGTGCGCGCGTCCATGGGATCGATCTTCAAGCGGCCGCCCGCTCGTGCAACGCTCGACGAACTCGATGGCCACAAAGTGGTCCTCGACATATCGGCGGAGCGCCTCTTGAGTGACGTGGACGTGAAGCGACCGGCGATCTTGGTGATGGGGTCGGAGCGCGGAGAGCTGCCCGAGGCGGAGGGGCTCGCCCGCGTGCGCATTCCGGTCCACGCCGATTCGCTGAACGTCGCGATGGCCGCGACCGTCGCCCTGTACGAAACGGCACTTAGGATGGCGCGCGATGACTGACCTGGCCCAGCTCAGGAGGGAGGCCGAGCGCGCAGTGCGCGAAGCGGGGAGCACTCAGGAGCTCGAGGAGCTGCGGGTGCGCTACCTCGGCCGCAAGTCCGAGCTCACCGCGACGCTCCGCTCGATCGGCGAGCTGCCGCCCGACCAGCGCAGCCCGGTCGGGAAGGCGGCCAATGAGGTGCGCGTCGCGCTCGAGACGCTGCTCGCGGAGCGCAGCGCCGAGCTTGAGGCATCCGAGCTCGACCGGCGCCTCGCGGAGGACCGCGTCGACGTGACGCTGCCTGGCGACCCGCCTCAGCCGGCGGGCCGGCTCCACCTCGTCTCGCAGATCCGGCGCCAGATGGAGGACATCTTTATCGGGCTCGGCTTCGCGGTCCTGGAAGGGCCGGAGATCGACTACGAGTACTACAACTTCACGGCGCTGAACCACCCGGCGGAGCATCCCGCGCGGGCGCCGCAGGACACCTTCTACCTGTCGGAGCACATTCTCCTGCGCACGCACACCTCGCCGATGCAGGTGCGCGCGATGGAGGCGCAGGAGCCGCCGATCTACATCGTGGTTCCGGGCCGCGTGTACCGCCCGGACACCCCTGACGCCACGCACGTCCCCATGTTCCACCAGCTCGAGGGCCTCGCCATCGACGAGGACATCACGCTCGCCGACCTGCAGGGCGTGCTGCTCGCCTTCGCGCGCCAGATGTTCGGCGAGCACACCGAGGTGCGCCTGCGGCCGGGCTACTTCCCGTTCACCGAGCCGAGCGTGGAGGTCGACGTGTCCTGCTTCCGCTGCGGCGGCACCGGCTACGAGGGCTCACAGCGCTGCGGCACCTGCAAGGGCGAGGCGTGGATCGAGATCCTCGGCTCGGGGATGGTCGACCCGAACGTCCTCGACTACGTGCGCTCGAATGGCTACGACAACGAACGCGTGCAGGGCTTCGCCTTCGGGATGGGCATCGAGCGGATCGCGAGCGTGGTCCACGAGGTGCCCGACCTGCGGATGCTCTATGAGAACGACGCGCGCCTGCTGGAGCAATTCGGCGCATGAGGGTCCCGGTGAGATGGCTCCGCGAGTACTGCGACCCCGGCCGGTCGGCCGAGGAGCTCGCCGACACGCTGACGATGTCGGGCCTCAAGGTCGAGCGCCTCCACCGCGTGGGTGTGGGTGACCCGCATGAGTTCGTCGTCGGGAAGGTCCTGACGGCCGAGCAGCACCCTGACGCCGATCGGCTCACGGTGTGCACCGTGGACATCGGGGCCAACGCGCCCAGCACGATCGTCTGCGGCGCGCCGAACGTTGCCGCGGGGCAGACGGTCGCGGTGGCCAGGCCGGGCGCGATCATGCCGGACGGCACGAAGCTGGGCGAGGCGAAGCTCCGCGGGATCAGGTCGAGCGGGATGATCCTGGCCGAGGACGAGGTGGGCATCGGCGGGGACCACGATGGCACGATGGTTCTTGACGAGTCGCTCCCGGTGGGCGCGCCGCTGGCCGAGCACCTGCCGATCGTGGACGAGGTGGTCGAGCTCGAGATCACTCCGAACCGGCCGGACGCCATGGCCGTCTACGGAGTGGCGAGGGACGTTCACGCGACCACCGCGGCGCCCCTCGGCGAGGACCCGACCGCCACCGACGCCGAGCCGGCGGGCGGCGACCGCGCCGAGGACCACGCCTCGGTCGAGATCGCCGACCCCGAGGTCTGCCTGCGCTTCACGGCGCGCGTGTTCGAGGACGTGAAGATCGGACCGTCACCTTTGTGGCTGAAGCAGCGCCTCATGGCGGCCGGCCAGCGGCCGATCTCGAACGTCGTCGACATCACGAACTACGTGATGCTCACGACCGGACAGCCGCTGCACGCGTTCGACCTGGACCAGGTGCGCGGCAAGCAGATCATCGTCCGCCGCGCTCGCGACGGCGAGACGATGACGACGCTTGACGGAGTCGAGCGCACCTTCACGGACGAAATGGCGCTGGTGTGCGACGCGGAAGGGTCGAGCGGCATCGCCGGCGTGATGGGAGGTCTGATCTCCGAGGTATCGGACTCCACGACGCGCGTTCTGATGGAGGCCGCCACCTGGGTCGGGCCGAACATCATGCGCACCTCGAAGGCGCTGGCCCTGCGGACCGAGGCGTCCGCGCGCTTCGAGAAGCAGCTGCATCCCGAGCAGGCGATGGGCGCGCAGCGGCTGGCCGCAAAGCTGATGGTCGAGCTATGCGGGGCGCGGATGGTGCCTGGGACGATCGACGCATACCCGTACCCGGTGGAGCCGCGCGTCGTGCCACTTCGCGCCGCCCGCATGGAGAAGCTCCTCGGCGAGCGCATCGACGAGGGAACCGCTGGCGGGATACTCGAACGGCTCGGCTTCGAGCGCGTTGGAGATGACGGCAGCGCCTCCACATGGCGGGTCCCGCCCTGGCGCGACAGCGACGTCCAGCGCGAGGCCGACCTGATCGAGGAGGTCGCCCGCATACACGGGCTCGACAAGCTGCCGACGACGCTGCCGGCGCGCGGCGAGGCGATCGGGCGGCTCACGGGAAGCCAGCCGTTGCGGCGCCGCCTCGAGGACCTGCTCCGCGACCGGGGGCTGCTCGAGACGATTTCCTACAGCTTCACATCACCGGAGAAGCTCGCCCGGCTGCGCATCGCCGACGTGGAGCCGCTGGCGATCGAGAACCCGCTGAGCGAGGAGCACAGCGTGATGCGCCCGCTGCTGCTCCCCGGCCTGCTCGACGCGGCTCAGCACAACGCGGCACACGGCCGCGCGGGGCTCGCGCTCTTCGAGTCAGCCCACGCCTACCTGCCGGCGGGCCCGCTCGAGCCGGTGCCGGACGGCTCGCCAGGGGGTCAGACCCCTTCACAAGAGCCGACTCACATTTCCGTAGTCCTCACCGAGGCGGCACCGGCCGGCTGGCGCACGCCGGCCCGCGCGCCGGACTTCTACGCGGCGAGGGCGCTGCTCGAAGCCCTGATGGAGGCGGCTCAGGTCGAATGGCGGGTAGAGGAGCGCGGGCGGCCGTTCCTCCATCCCGGGCGCGCGGCAACCATCGTCACGGCCGAGGGAGTCGAGCTCGGTTGGATCGGCGAGCTGCATCCGCTCGTCCTGCGCGAGTGGGAGCTTTACGGTGGCGCTGCCGCCTTCGAGCTCAAGACGGGTCTTCTCCACGAGCTCACGCGGGGACGTATAGCGACCTACAGCGACGTGACGAGCTTCCCTGCGGTGTTGCAGGACATCGCCGTGATCGTCCCCGAGGACGTCCCGGCCGCCCGGCTCGCCGAGGTCGTGCGGGCCGGGGCCGGCGAGCTGCTCGCCTCGCTGCGAGTGTTCGACCTCTACCACGGCGAGCAGGTGGGGGAGGGGAGCAAGTCGCTCGCCCTGCGGCTCGAGTTCCGCGCGCCCGACCGCACGCTCACCGACGCCGAGGTCGCGGAGCGACGCACGGCGATCGAGAAGGAGCTGGAGTCGATCGGAGGGCACCTCCGTGCTTAGGCGGTCATTCCCTCAATCAGTGTCGCGGCCGGCGGCTGCAAGACGTCGCCTGGCTGCGTCGCCGCTGCTCGCCGGTGCCTCCGGCATCGACTGCGCCCGACTCCTTGCCATGCGAGTCTTTCGCTCGTCGAGCCACGACCCTGATCTCGGTCATGACCGCTTCTGACCAGGTGGCAGTCATCGGTGCCGCCGGCTACGGCGGGGCTGTCGCGGCCGCCATTCTGCGGCGGCATCCTTCGCTCGAGCTCACGGCGGTCACGGCGCGCTCGGATGTCGGGCGGCGCCATGAAGAGCTCTATCCGCGCTATCGCGTTCCGCTGGTTCTCGAGGAGTTCGACGCCGACGGGATTGCCGAACGCGCGCAGTCGGCGATGGTCGCCTATCCGCACGGCGCGGCCGCTCCGGCCGTCAAGGCGCTCCGCGAGCGCGGCCTGAAGGTGGTGGACCTCTCCGCGGACTTCCGCCTCGACCAGGCGCGCTACGAGCGCTGGTACCAGGCTCACGCCGCACCGGAGCTGCTCGACGACGCCGTCTACGGTCTCACGGAGGCGCACCGCGACGAAATCCGGGCCGCCGAGCTCGTCGCCGCGCCCGGCTGCTACCCGACCGCCGCGCTGTTGGCGCTCTGGCCGCTGCGCGACCACATCACGGAAGTGGTGGTCGACGCCAAGTCCGGCGTCTCCGGGGCTGGCCGCGAGGCCACTCCGACGACCCACTTCGTGTCGGTCACCGAGAACGTGCAGGCATACAAGGTCGAGGGTCACCGCCACGCCGCCGAGCTCGAGCAGGAGCTGAACGGTGCGACTTTCACGTTTGTGCCGCACCTCGTGCCCGTCGAGCAGGGTCTGCTGGCGAGCTGTTACGTGACCACCGAAATCGGTCAAGCCGAGGTGCGCGATCTGTACCGCGAGGCCTACGAGGACGAGCCCTTCATCGACCTCGTGGACGAGCCGCCGGGGACTGACGACGTGCGCGAGACGAACCGCTGCCGCATCCAGGTGAGCGTCGTCGGCGGGCGCGTGATCGCGCTGGCCGCGATCGACAATCTCTGGAAGGGCGCCGCCGGCCAGGCCGTCCAGGATCTCAACCTGATGCTGGGCCTGCCGGAGACGGAGGGGCTGGAGTGACCTTCTTCAGGTCCCGGTGGGTCGAGGCGCCGGCGCACATAAAGGAGCTCGATTCGCACCTCCTTCCGTCGGGCTTCCGAGCGGCGGGAGTTGCGGCGGGCATCAAGCCGGAGGGGCTCGATGTGGGGGTGCTCAGCTCGGATGAGAAGGCCACCGTCTCCGCCGCCCGCTTTACCACCAACGCGCGCCTTGGCGCGCCGGTGATCGTCGCGAAGGAGGCCGTCCTGGACCGCCTGCGCGCCGTGGTGGCCAACTCCGGATGCTCGAATGTCGGCGACGGGGCTCGCGGCATCGAAACCGCGGTTGCGATGCAGTCCGTGGTGGCGGAGGAGCTCGGACTGGAGCGTGAGGAGGTTGCCGTCGCGTCCACCGGTGTGATCGGTGTCGAACTTCCGAGGGAGCGGGTGATCGCGGGAGCCAGGCAGGCGTGCGGGGCGCTGAGCCCCGATGCCGAGACATTCTCGACGGCGATTCTCACCAGCGACGCCGGCCCGAAGCGCGCCTGCCTCGAGGTGACGCTCCCCTCGGGCGCCGTGCGTCTCTCGGCGCAGGCCAAGGGCGCCGGGATGATCTCGCCGCGCCACGCGACGATGTTCTGCTTCATCCAGACCGACGCTGCGCTCGACGCCGCCACGCTCGACCTGCTGACAGGAGTGTGCGTGAAGCGGTCATTCGACCGCATCAGCGTCGACGGGCAGCTCTCGACCAGCGACACCGTCGTCGCTCTGGCGAGCGGCACCTCGGGCACCAGAATCCAGCCGGAGTCGCCCGACGAGCTCGCTCTCGGCGAGGCGCTCGACGCGCTGCTGCGCCAGCTCGCGCTCGAGATCGTCCACGACGGCGAGGGCGCGAGGCGCGTCGGCCGCGTCGTGGTCACCGGAAGCCCGGACGCCGTCGAGCCGGTCGCGCGGGCAGTGGCCAACTCACCGCTCGTGAAGTCCGCCCTACACGGCGGCGACCCCAACTTCGGCCGCATCCTCCAGGCGGCGGGCCAGGTCTGGCCGCCCGGCGACCCGTTCATCGTGGACCTCGAGATCGAGGGTCATCAGGTGGTGTCCGCCGGCGACGTCGTGGAGCCGGCGCGGCCGGAGCTCGTCCAGGCCGAGGAGGTCGAGTACGCGCTGACCCTGCCGGGCGAGGGAGGCGAGACCGAGGTCTTCTTCAGCGACCTCAGCCCGGAGTACGTGAGGTACAACGCGGAGTACACGTCGTGAGAGACGTAGCAACGCTCCTCGAGGCGCTTCCATACATCAGGGAGTTCCACGGAAAGACGGTCGTGATCAAGTACGGCGGCGCGGCGATGGTCCAGCCCGAGCTGCGCGAGGAGTTTGCCCGCGATGTCGTGCTCCTCAAGTACGTGGGGATGAACCCGGTCGTCGTCCACGGCGGCGGTCCGGACATCACGAGCTACATGGAGCGGCTCGGGATGGAGGTGCGCTTCGTCGAGGGCCTTCGGGTATCGGACGAGGCCACCGTCGAGGTGGCGAAGATGGTGCTCGTCGGCAAGCAGAACAAGGACATCGTCCTGCGGATCAACCGCTACGGGCAGCCCGCGGTCGGGCTCTGCGGCGATGACGGAGGGCTGTTCACGGTCAAGAAGCAGCTCGCCGGCGGCGAGACCGACATCGGCTTCGTGGGCGAGATCGAGTCCATCGACGTGGACGTGCTGCACCACATCGCCGCCGACTACATCCCGGTTATCGCGTCGGTGGGCGCGGACACCGAGGGCAACTCCTACAACGTGAATGCCGACGCCGCTGCCGCGGCGGTGGCCGAGTCGCTCCGCGCCTTCAAGCTCGTCTTCCTCACAGATGTCGAGGGCTGGCGCGGCGATCCCGACGATCCCGGCAGTCGCATCTCCGAAGCCACAGCTCAGGAGGTGCGCGAGCGCATCCCCGAGGTGACAGGTGGCATGCGGCCGAAGCTCGAGGCGGCCGTGCACGCGCTCGAGTCGGGCGTCGGCGCGGCGCACATCCTCGACGGGCGCGAGCCGCATTCGCTACTGCTCGAGCTGTTCACCGACGAGGGCATCGGGACCAAGCTGTGGCCCTAGTGTCGTGACACTCGCCGAGCTGCAGCAGCTCGAGCGCGATGCGCTCATGAGCACGTACGCGCGCAACCCGGTCGAGTTCGTGCGCGGCGAGGGCACGCGCCTGTGGGACGACGAGGGCAACGAGTACCTCGACTTCCTCACCGGCATCTCGGTGGCGCAGCTCGGCCACTGCCACCCGAAGGTCGTGGAGGCGGTTCGCCAGCAGGCGAGCCGGCTCATACACGTGGGCAACCTCTTCTACACCGAGCCGAGCATGCGGCTCGCGAAGCGGCTGGCCGACCTTTCGCTCGGCGGCCGCGTGTTCCTCTGCAACTCGGGCGCCGAGGCGATCGAGTGCGCGCTCAAGCTCGCCCGCAAGCGCAGGCAGGGCGGCGACTTTGTCGTGATGGAGGGCGGCTTCCACGGCCGCACGATGGGCGCGCTCTCGGCGACGCCGCAGGAGTCGAAGCAGGCGCCGTTCGCGCCGCTCGTACCGGGTTTCCGCGCCGTCGCGCGCGAGGGCCCGCCGCTCCCGCTCGTCGAGGCCGTGACGGACCGCACGGCGGCCGTGATCATCGAGCCGGTCCAGGGAGAGAGCGGGATCCACCCGATCCATCCGCAGATGCTGGCGGCCGCACGGGACGCCTGCGACAAGCACGGCGCCCTGCTGATCTTCGACGAGATTCAGTGCGGGATGGGCCGCACGGGGGCTCTCTGGGCATGGGAGCACGCGGGCGTGGCGCCGGACGTCATGACCGTCGCCAAAGGGCTCGGCGGCGGCCTCCCGATCGGTGCCTGCGTCGCGGCGCCCGAGCACGCCGACGTGCTGGGGGCGGGCGACCACGGGTCCACCTTCGCGGGCGGTCCGGTGGTCTGCGCCGCGGCAAACGCGGTGCTCGACGCGGTGGACGACGAAGACTTCCTCGACGCCGTGGCCGCAAAGGGCGATCGGCTCGGCACCGGCCTCCGCGAGCTCGGCCTCAGGCCGCGGGGCCTTGGCCTAATGATCGGTTTCGACCTCCCGGACGCCCCCGACGTGGCTCGCCGGCTCCTGCTGGAGCAGCGGCTCGTCGTCCATGCCACCGGGCCGGAGACGATCCGGATGCTGCCTCCGCTGACGGTCTCGGAGGCGGAGATCGACGAGGCCGTCAGCCGGCTCCAAGCGGGGCTTGAGTAGGGTCCGCGCGCGATGGCAGACGAGCGCCACACGCTAATCAAGACCGCCTCGTACGAGGCCGAGCCGGGCGAGGTCGGGCGCGTGCTGCTGCTCTACTCCGGCGGGCTCGACACGTCCGTGATGCTCAAATGGATCCAGGACGAGTACGAGGCCGAGGTCGTTGCGCTGACGGTCAACCTCGGCCAGCCGGGTGAGGACTACGAGGTCATAAGGGGCAAGGCTCTGCACCTCGGCGCGCTCGACTGCCACGTCGTCGACGCGCGCGAGGAGTTCGCGCGCGACTACGTTCTCCCGGCGATCAAGGCGAACGCGCTCTACGGCGGCGGCTACCCGCTCTTCACGGCGCTCGGCCGGCCGCTGATCGCCAAGCTCGCGGTCGAGTACGCGCGGAAGAGCGGCTGCGACACGGTCGCGCATGGCTGCACCGGGAAGGGGAACGACCAGGTGCGCATCGAGTCGACGGTGATCGCCCTCGATCCGGAGATGAAGATCATCGCGCCGGTGCGCGGCTGGCAAATGGGCCGCGAGGAGGAGATCGCCTACGCCCGCGAGCACGGCATCCCGGTAAAGGGCGGCACCGAGACGCCGCCTTACTCGATCGACGACAACCTCTGGGGCCGCTCATCCGAGGGCGGCGCGATCGAGGATCTTGAAGAGCCCCCGCGCGACGACGTGTTCAACCTCGTGACCCGGCCCGAGGAGGCGCCGGACGAGCCCGAGGACGTCGTGGTGGGCTTCGAGCGCGGCTGCCCCCTGTCGCTTGACGGCGAGCGCCTCGAGCTCGTCGAGCTGCTCGAGCGGGCGGGCGAGATCGGGTCACGGCACGGCGTCGGCATCGTCGACCACATCGAGGACCGCATCGTGGGCCTCAAGGTGCGCGACCTCTATGAGGTGCCGGCGGCCGCGATCATCTTGACCGCCCACAAGGAGCTCGAGAAGCTCGTCGGGACGATCCACCAGAACAACTTCAAGCCGCACCTCGACGACCACTGGGCGTACCTGGTCTACGCGGGTCTCTGGTACGAGCCGCTCCTGTCCGACCTCAACGCTCTGATGGACGCGGTGAACGAGCAGGTGACCGGCGAGGTCACGATGCGGCTCTACAAGGGCAGCGCCCGCGCAGTGACACGCAGCTCCCCGAACGCCCTGTACGACCCCGCCCTCGCCGGCTTCGGCGAGTCCGGCGGCCTCTTCTCCCAGCAGGCGAGCCCCGGCTTCATAGAGCTCTGGACACTTCAGTCCCGAATGGCGTACAACGTGCGGAACCGGGGAAAGAGCGACTCATGAGGATCAAGCTCTACACCCTGCTGGGGTGGGCCAGTTGGCAGGGGATAAAGACGGTGGTAAACCGAAAGCTCGGGCAGAACAAGACGAAACTGGGCGCCGCTGCGACCGTCGCGGCCGTCTTGGCGGCCGGGCTCGTGGCCGTGAAGGCCTCCTCCGGAGACGACTAGCCGCAAACAGCGGCAAGCCGCGCGTCGCCATCCGCGGCGCTTCTTAGGATGGAGAAGCGCGTGTCCTTCGCCCATCTCCATGTCCACTCCGAGTACTCGGTGCTCGACGGCGCCTGTCCGATCGACGCGCTCGCCGAGCGCGCGGCAGCCCTCGGCCAGCCGGCGCTCGGCCTGACGGACCACGGGGTGATGAACGGGGCGGTTGAGCACTACAAGGCGTGCAAGAAGCACGGCATCAAGCCGATCCTCGGCCTCGAGGCCTATTTCGTCGACAACCGGGCGTCCGACGCCGTCAGGTACGAGCGCAATCACCTCACCCTGCTCGCGTCGAGCGACGAGGGCTTCCGGAACCTCGTGAAGCTCAGCTCGGCGGGTTACCTGGAGGGCTATAGCCGCGGCAAGGCGAACGTGGACCTGGACCTGCTGTCGCGCTACTCGGAGGGCGTGATCGCCCTCACCGGCTGCCTCCAGTCCCGCTTCTGCCGCCGCGTGGTGGACGACGCGCCCGCCGAGGCGCGCGCGCACGTGGACCAGCTGGTGCAGGTGTTCGGCCCCGAGGACGTCTACTTCGAGGTCCAGAAGAACGGCATCGCCGAGCAGGACAAGGCCAACGAAGCGATCGTGAGCATCGCCCGCGAAATGGGCCGGCCGCTGGTCGCCACCGGCGACGTGCACTACCTGCGGCGCGAGGACTACGACAACCACAAGGCGCTGCTCTGCGTTCAGACGAAGAGCACCCTGAGCGCGCCGAAGCTCTCCTTCGACACGAACGAGTTCTACTTGAAGGACTCGGACGAGATGGCGTCGGAGTTCGCCGCCTGGCCGGAGTCGGTCGCGACCACGCTCGAGATCGCCGAGCGCTGCGAAGTGGAGATCGAGCTCGGCAAGATGTTGATCCCGCGTTTCCCGGCGCCGGACGGCGAAAGCGAGGAGGCGTATCTCCGACGGCTGGCGAACGCGGGGCTGCGCGAGCGCTACGGCGAACCGCCGCCCGCCGAGGCCGTCGAGCGTCTCGAGATGGAGCTTGCGGTGATCGAGAAGATGGGCTTCTCCGCCTACTTCCTGATCGTCTGGGACTTCGTCAAGTTCGCAAAGGACAACGGGATCGCCGTGGGCCCGGGGCGCGGCTCGGCGGCCGGCTCGATCGTCTCCTACGCGCTTCGCATCACCGACGTCGACCCGCTCGAGTACGACCTCCTGTTCGAGCGCTTCCTCAACGCCGAGCGCATCTCGATGCCGGACATCGACATCGACTTCTCGGTGAAGGGCCGCGAGCGCGTGATCCAGTACGTGGCCGACAAGTACGGCCGCGAGTCTGTGGCCCAGATCGTCACCTTTGGCCGGATGTTCCCGCGCGCGGCCACGCGTGACGCCGCACGCGTGCTCGGGCACGACTACGGTGCGGGCGACCGGATCGCGAAGCTGATTCCGGAGCCGGTCATGGGCCGGTCGAAGAGCTTCGACGAGTACCTTGCCGACGAGCCCGACCTGCGCCGCGTGTACGACTCGGAGCCGGAGGCGCGGCAGATCATCGACGTTGCGCGCGGGCTCGAGGGGATCGTCCGCAACTCGTCGATCCACGCTGCGGCCGTCGTAATCGCCGACCGCCCGCTCACCGACATCGTGCCGCTCCAGCTGGCAGACGACCGCATCGTCACGCAGTACCCAATGAAGCCGATCGAGGAGATCGGCCTCCTCAAGATGGACTTCCTGGGGCTGCGGAACCTCGACGTGATCGAGTCGGCGCTCGACATCATCGAGGAGTCGACCGGCGATCGGCCCGACATGAGCTCACTGCCGCTCGACGACGCGAAGACATACGAGATGCTCGCCCGGGGCGACTCGATCGGCGTGTTCCAGTTCGAGTCCGACGGCATGCGCGACGCCATGCGCAAGGTCCGCCCGGACGAGTTCAACGACCTGGTAGCGCTCAACGCGCTGTACCGCCCGGGCGCGATGCGCTTCATCGACACCTACGCGCGTAACAAGCGCAACCCGGAGGGCATCCATTACGCGGATGACCGGCTGAGGCCGATCACGGAGTCGTCACGTGGCGTGATCCTCTATCAGGAACAGTCCATGCAGATCGCCAAGGCGATGGCCGGCTTCTCGGGGCCCGAGGCCGACGACCTGCGCAAGGCGATCGGCAAGAAGCAGCGCGACAGGATGGCCGCTCTCAAGGACCGCTTCTTCGAGGGCGCGCGCGCCACCGGAACCTCCGAGGCGGTCATCGCTGAGCTCTGGGCCGTCAACGAAGCATCCGCCGACTACTCCTTCAACCTGAGCCACGCCGCGTGTTACGCGCTGATCTCCTACCGCACCGCCTGGCTCAAGGCGAACTACCCGGCCGAATACATGGCTGCGCTCATCTCCTCGGTGATGTCGACGAAGGACAAGGTGCCGTTCTTCGTCGCGCAGTGCGAGGACATGGGCATCGAGGTGCTGCCGCCGGACGTGAACCAGTCCGGGCACGACTTCAAGGTCGTGGACGGCAACATCCGCTTCGGCCTCGACGCGGTGAAGGGCCTCGGCTACCAGGCAGTCGGGGCGATCATTCGCGCGCGCGAGGAGGAGGGGCCGTTCAACTCGGTCTGGGACTTCTGCCGGCGCGTCGACTGCCAGGCGGTCAACAAGAAGGCGAGTGAGTCGCTCGTGAAGTGCGGCGCGTTCGATTCGCTGCCCGGCACGCGCACGGGGATGATGAAGGCGCTTGCACGCGCGCAGTCGGCCGGACAGCAGGCCCAGGACGACGCGCGAAGCGGCCAGTCGTCGTTCTTCGACCTCGACGGCGGCGGCAGCGAGGACGCCGCGGCGCACCACGACCCGCCGATCGCGCCGCTTCCGGACGATCGCAAGCAGCTGAACGAGTGGGAGAAGGAAACGCTCGGACTCTTTTTGTCGAGCCACCCGCTGAAGGAGGTGCGCCCGGCGCTGCGAGCGAAGGTGGACTGCTCGCTGGCAGACCTGGCGGCGAATAAGGACGGCGACTGGGTCACCGTCGGCGGGATGATCGCCGAGTGCAAGCGCATCCGGACGAAGAAGGGCGACCCGATGATGTTCGCCACGCTCGACGACCTCGAGGGCCAGGTGGAGCTGCTCGTCTTCAACTCCGCCTACGCCGCGAACGCCGACAAGGTCGACGTGGACAAGATCGTGATCGTGCGCGGCCGCGTGGACCACAAGGAGGAGGGCGAGACGAAGCTCGTGGCCCAGGATGTCGAGGCGTTCGATCCGAGCGCCGAGGAGATCCTCGAGGCCACCGAGCTCGCCACCCAGGAGGCGGTCGTCCGCCGGCTCACGATCGAGGTCGATCCGGGTGTGCCGGAGAGCTTCCTCGAAGACCTGAGAGAGGTCGTGGCGCATCACGGCGGGGACTACGAGCTGCTGCTCGAAGTCGGCGAGCGCCGGCTGCTGCTAGGACCGGACTGGCGGGTGTCGGCGGACGGCGCCTGCCGCGCCGAGCTGGCCGGGCTGACAGGCGCCTGCCGACTGGTCGCCTGACAGGAGGCCTCGCTCTACACTTGCGGGGTGCCGCCTGTCCCAGCACGCACTGCATCCGAGCTGCACGAGTGCCGGCAGTGCTGCTCGTTCTGTGACCGCGTCGTTCATCCGTCCGGGTGCGTGGCCTCCGGCTGCCAGTTCCTCTACCTCTACGACGACGAGCAGACCGGCCGGCGCTTCATGGGCTGCATGAACAAGGTCTTCCGCGGCGAGATCGACCAGGAGCTGTTTGAGCAGGCCGAGCGCACCCGCCACGGCTTCGGCGGAGTGAAGATGACAGGCCTGCCGCTACCCCAATGCCGCTCGTCAGTCGAACGCGCCTACGACGGCTACACCGAGGCCTTCGAGTGCGTGAACCCCGGCTTCTTCACGAAGCCGAGCATCGAGGACCTGGACGGCGCGTTCGACCTGCGCGACGGCATCTGAGCGATGGACTTCCGTGTTCTCGGGCCACTGGAGGTGGCCGGGGACGAAGGGACGGTGGCGCTCGGCGGGGTCAAGCAGCGTGCGGTCCTGGCGATGCTGCTGCTCCATGCGAACAAGGTGGTCTCGAGCGATCGGCTGATCGACGCTCTCTGGGGCGCCTCGCCGCCGCTCACCGCCCGCAAGGGGATCCAGGTGTACGTGTGGCGCCTGCGGGGGGCGCTGGCGGGCGAGCGCCTCGTGACCCGTTCGTCGGGCTATGTGCTCTACGTCGAGCCAGAGGAACTGGATCTCGCCCGCTTCGAGCAACTCGTCGCCGAAGCGCGCAGGGCGCCGGCTGAGAGCGCCGCCGCGAAGCTCCGCGAAGCGCTCGGCCTGTGGCGCGGGCCGCCTCTTGAGGATCTGGCCTATGAGCAGTTCGCCCAGTCCGAGGTTGCGCGGCTCGAGGAACTGAGGGTCGCAGCCGTCGAGCAGCGCGTGGAGGCCGACCTCGCACTCGGCCGGCACGCCGAGCTGGTGGGTGAGCTGGAGACGCTCGTGTCGCAGCACCCGACGCGCGAGCACTTCAGGCAGCAGCTGATGCTCGCCCTGTACAGGAGCGACCGGCAGGCCGAAGCCCTCGAGGCATACCGCCGCGCGTGGCAGGAGCTCTCCGAGGAGCTCGGGCTCGAGCCGAGCGAGTCGCTGAAGCAGCTGGAGGCCGCGATCCTGCGCCAGGACCCGGAGCTCTCGCTGCCCACGGGTCGGCCTGCGCCGGCGCGAGCCGGCGCAGCCGGGGCACCCGAGCGGGCGCTGCTCGTCGCGCCGAGCGCGCTCGGCGCCCTCGATGCGCTCCTCGGCGTTGCAAGGCCCCTGGCGGGGAGTGAGCCGACGCGCGAGCTGATCGTCGCCGCCGTCGTTCCGGCCGAGGCTGTGGCTAACGCCACCACGCAGCTCGCCGACGCGCGCGAGGCGCTGCTCGCCGACGGCTTCGCCGCTCGCACGGCCGCTTTCTCGTCGCCGGCGATTGGCGAGGACCTGACCCGGCTCGCATCGCAGGAGCCCGTCGAGCTCCTGCTGGTGGACAACGCTGAGGAGGCGCTCGGCGGCTCGGTCGGAACGATTCTGGAGCGCGCGCCGTGTGATGTGGCGCTCCTGGTGACAGCCTCCGGCGCTCTGCGTGACGGCCCGGTTGTGGTCCCTTTCGGGGCCGGTACGCACGACTGGGCCGCGCTCGAACTGGGAGCGTGGCTCGCGCGTGCGACCGGAGCGCGGTTGCGCCTCGTCGGCGCCGCCGACAGACGGGGAAAGGGGCGCGACGCGAGCAGGCTGCTTGCGGACGCTTCGCTCATCCTGCAGCGCACCGCGGGCGTCGTGGCGGAGCCCGTGCTCACCGCGGCCGGTGCACTCGGAGTGACCGAGGCTGCCGGGGACGCGGGCGCGGTGATAGTCGGCCTCTCCGAGCGCTGGCGCGAGGAGGGCCTCGGGCGCGTGCGCGGCGAGCTCGCGCGCCAACCGCCCGCGGCCACGTTTTTCGTTCGCCGCGGCGCGCGCCCGGGCGGGCTAGCACCGGCGGAGACCCGCACGCGCTTCACGTGGTCCCTCGCTGGGACCTCTGCTGCCTGAGGTTTTACCGGCCTTTACCGGCAGCAACCCTGTTCTGCAACCGGCTGACGCGACCGTCTCCGCAATCGGCCGCACCAGGTGGCCGCCAGAAGGAGGCAGACATGGGACGCACCACACTCATCACGACCGTGGCCCTCGCGGCGGTCTTCGTCGCGCCCGCCACGGCGGCTGCAGTGCATATCGAGCAGTGGCAGCAGAACGATCCCGCCGCGGTCTCGCCGCCGCCGTCCCAGATAGCCGCGGGAGCGAGCGAGGCCTACCAGGAGCTCCGCTCGCCGGCTGGCGCCTCGGGCACGAACGGCTACAAGGACATCCGTTCGCCCGATGCCCGCGACGCGGCGATCGCCTCGGCTGAGAACGGCAGGCAGGACCTGCGCTCGCCCGACGCCCGTGACGCGGGGCGCGAGCCGACCTCGGCGCCGGTTCCCACGCCGGTGGTCGAGATTCGCGAGAGCCCCGGGAGCGGGTTCGACTGGGGCGACGCCGGCATCGGTGCCGCGGCGATTCTCGCCTTGCTGAGCATCGCTTTCGGACTGACGCTGATGGTGGCCGGGCGCCGGCGCCGCGGCGACGCGGAAGCCGCGGCTCACTGAGCAGGATGCTCGCCCGCGGCCAAGGAGGGCCGGAGCCGGGGGGCAGCGCCGACGGCGCTGTCCCCCATAGGGGTTAGCGGTCGAGAGAGATCGATGTTACGGTCGGCCCGGACCCGCATGAGCGCCAAATGAAGGCAGCGTTCACCCCTGGCAGCACGTTTGCGAGCTATCGCGTGGAGTCGCCCATCGGACGCGGCGGAATGGGCGTGGTCTATCTCGCACGGGATCTGTCGCTGGACCGCCGTGTCGCGCTGAAGCTGATTGCACCGGAGCTCGCGGACGACGAGCAGTTCCGCGCCCGCTTTCTGCGCGAGCCGAAGCTGGCGGCCTCGCTAGACCACCCGAACGTAATTCCGATCTACGAGGCCGGGGAGCACGACGGGCAGCTCTACCTGGCCATGCGCTTCGTCGAGGGCAGCGATCTCCGGACGCTGCTCGATCGCGAGGGCAAGCTGAGCCCGGAGCGGACACTGGCCATCCTCGCGCAGGTGGCCGGCGCGCTCGACGCCGCACACCGGCGGGCTTTGGTCCATCGCGACGTGAAGCCCGCCAACGTGCTCCTGGACGAGGACGGGCACGCCTACCTAACCGACTTCGGCATCACCAAGCAGCTTGGGGGCGCGTCAACGGACACCGGCCGGCTCGTGGGAACGCTCGACTACCTCGCGCCCGAGCAGATTCGCGGCGAGCCCGTCGACGGGCGCACGGACTCCTACGCGCTTGCGTGCGTGCTCTACGAGTGCCTGGCCGGCAGGCCTCCGTTCCATCGCGCGACCGAGGCAGAGACGATGTGGGCCCATATGCAGGACGCGCCGCCCCCGCTTCGCGGGCACGGCCGACTCGACGCCGTGCTGCGGAAGGCGCTCGCGAAGGACAGGGAGGACCGCTACCGGACGTGCGGCGAGCTGATCGCCGACACGGCCGCTGCCCTCGGCCTCGAGCTTCCGGGGGCGCCGCCCCGCCCGATCGTGCCGGCAGCGCTTTACCGGCGTGCGCCCGCCATTCTTGCGCTGGGTGGGCTCGTACTCGCCGTTGCGGTCGGCCTGGCGATCCTGACGATGACGGGCGGCGACGACGGCGACACGGAGGCGCTCGGCAACGGGGTCGCGGCGCTCGACCCGGCGAGCGGCGATGTCGGCTCGTTCATCGACTCGGCGACGCCGCCGGGCAACGTCGCGGTGGGCGACGGGGCGGTCTGGATGCTCAACAACGAGCGCGAGACCGTCTCGCGTATCGACCCGCGGACGAAGCAGGTCACGAAGCGGTTCAAGACGCAGGGCGTGCCCACCGACCTGGCCGTGGGCGAAGGCGCACTCTGGGTCGGCCTGTCGGGGGGCGAGGACACCACGAACGCGACGGTCCGCCTCTCGCGCATGGACTCGAAGACCGGTCGCGTGACCCGCACCGTGCGCCTGCGCGGCGACCAGGGAGCGCTGCCCGTCGCGGGCGCACCCCGAATCGCCGTGGGGGCGGGTGCCGTATGGGCCGCCAACCCCGATGGCACCGTCTCCCGCATCGACCCGGACACCGGCCGGCTCGAGGCAACCATCGCTACGGATGGAGCCTTCACGATCGCCGCGGGCGACGAGGGAGTCTGGTTCCTGGGCGACACGACCGGTGTCGGCAGAATCGACCCTCGCACGAACCGCGTGACCCGCACGATCCCGGTCGCTGCGGACAACCTGTTCGGCATCGCCGTCGGGGCCGGGTCGGTCTGGGCCGCGGCGCGCGAGGAGGGCGTCGTCTGGCGGATCGACCCTGGGCCCCGCCCGATCATGAGGACGATTGACGTGGGCGTCGGCGTCGGCTTCGTCTCGTTCGGCGAGGGGGCGCTATGGGCCGCCAACTACGTCGACGGCGTCGTGTCGCGCATCGATCCCCGGACCAACGACACCACGGCAAGGACTTCTGTTGGGGCTCCGCAGGCCATCGCGGCCGGGGTCGGCTCGGCGTGGGTCAGCGTCGCCGGGGGCACGACCGAGGGATCGTTGGAGGTATCTGGATGCGGGCCGGTGATCGGCGGGGCCGGCGCCCCCGACGTGCTGATCGCGTCAGACCTCCCGCTGCAGGGCCCGGACAGCGCCGTACCGCGAGCGCTCGAGGGCGCGATTCGTTTCACCCTCGAGCAGCGCCGCTTCAGGGCCGGCGATTTCAGCGTGGGCTATCAGTCATGCGATGTCTCCACCCCTCAGTCCGGCGGCTTCGAGTTCCGGAAGTGCGCGGCGAACGCCACAGCGTTCGCCCACGCTGAGAAGCTCGTCGCCGTGGTGGGCCCGTGGTCCTCGTACTGCGGCCAGGTGCAGGTCCCGATCCTGAACCGGGCGCCAGGTGGCCCGCTGGCCATCGTGAGCGGCTCGGCCACCCACTCCGGACTGACCCGGGGCGGACCCCTCGGCGGACCCCCGGATGGGCTGCGTGGGGAACCGGGGGTCTACTATCCGACCGGCCTCCGGAATTTCTTCCGCGTCGTGCCACGCGAGGACCTTCAAGGCGTGGGCCAGGCCTTGATGGCACAGCGGCTGGGCCTGCGGAGGGTTTTTGTCGTGGCTGAGCGGGGGTCAATATGGAAGCAGACCCACGCGGATCCGTTCGAGCGGGCGGCAACCCGGCTAGGGCTCGACGTTGTCGGCTCGGCAGGCTTCAACGCCGAGGCGGCCGGCTACGTTCGCCTTGCGTCGCGAGTGGCGGACGCCCGGCCCGATGGGATCTTCCTCGGCGGCACGGTGTGGGACGGCGGGGACCGCGTGCTGAAGGCGTTGCGCGCGCGACTGGGAAGCCGGATCCCGATCATGGTCACGGACCAGTTCACCCCAGTTCCGGACATGCTCGAACACGTCGGGCCCGCAGCGCGTGGCCTGTACGTGAGCGCCATCGACGTCCCGGCCGGCGCGCGCGAGGCCAGTCCGGCCTTATTGCGCTTCGCGCGCGACTTCGGACAGCTGACGTCCGCGGAGCCTTACGTCCTGCCCGCCGCGCAGGCCGCCGACGTCGTGATGCGCGCGATCACCCGTTCGGACGGGACACGGGAGTCCGTGCTCGAGGAGATCCGCAGGGGCACGGTGAAGAACGGCGTGCTGGGCGACTTCCGCTTTAACACCGGAGACAAAACGCCCGCTCAAGTACCCATATTCAGGGTCACCGGTCGCACGCCGGCGGGCGAGGAGGTCTTCGACATGTTCGATGGAGCCGTCGTCGACCACGTCTTCGACGTGCCGGCGCGGCTCAGCGGCTAGCGGCGCCGGCGACGCGCGCGCAGGCCGTTCGCGCGCAGCTTCCGCATCTTGTCCACGTCCACCTTGTCGGGCGCGTGGCCGCTCGTGCCGGGGCCCTCGAAGAGGGCGGGCAGCTTCTCGAAGCGCGGCTCGGAGAGGAACGCAGCGCAGCCGCGTGGGCCGATCTTGCCCTCGCCCGGCACCGCGTGGCGGTCGCGGTTCGAGCCGAGCGACGTGAGCGAGTCGTTCACGTGGAGCGACTTCAGGCGGCGGATGCCCACGGTCTTCGCGAAGCGGTCGACCACGTCGGTGACCTTGTCCGCGGTCGTGATGTCGAAGCCGGTCGCGAACATGTGGCATGAGTCGAGGCAGACGCCGATCCGCTTGTCGCCGCCCGAAAGGTCGATCAGCTCGCGCAGCTCCTCGAAGGTCCGCCCGATCGTGTTCCCCGCGCCGGCGGTGTTCTCGAGGAGGAGCCGGCACCTGCCCGACTCGGCGAGCGCGTGCTTCACCATCTCTGCAACGCGCTCGAGCGCCTCGTCCACCGGCTCGCCGACGGTCGAACCCGGATGCACGACCACGCCGTCAGCCTTGATCTCGTCGCCCATGCGCAGCGAGTGGATCAGCGAGGCGGCGGACTTCTTGCGCATCTCGCGGTCCTTCGTCGCTGGGTTGATCAGGTAGACCGCGTGGATCGAGACCGATTCGACCGGCCCCGCCTTGTGGAGCTCTAGGAAATGGGCGACGTCGTCCGGCTTCCAGCGCGTCGGGCGCCACGCGCGCGGCGACTGGTTGAACACCTGCATCGCCTCGCACCCGCGCTCGACGGCGCGCTCGTGGGCAGCGACGAGGCCGCCTGCCGTGGACACGTGCGCACCAACTAGCATGGAGGCGGCAATCTAGCCGCCATGCGGACCGGTCCCCACGGTATGGGAGACTCGCCCGGCGTGGCGACGGACGAGCGAGTCCCCAATCCGCGCCTGGCCCTTCTCCTGGCCATGGCGATGTTCGTGTTCGTCATCGACACGTCGCTGATGAACGTCTCGATTTCAGCGGTCGTGCGCGACCTCGACACCACCGTGAGCGGGGTCCAGGCCGCGGTGGCGATCGAGGCGCTGGTGTCGGCCGCATTCATCCTGATCGGCAGCAAGGTCGGCGACCTCTTCGGCCGCAAGCGTGCTTACGTCGTCGGCTTGGTCCTCTATGCGAGCGGGGCTCTAGCGATGGTGGTCGGCCAGGGCCTGGGCGCGATCATCGTCTTCTGGGCCGTCATCGGGGGGCTGGGCGCCTCGCTGTATCTCCCCGCCATGCAGTCGCTGATCCACGGCAACTTCGAAGGCAAGGCGCAGGCGAAGGCCTATGCCCTCGTGGGGGCCACAGCCGCGATCGCCGCCGCGGTCGGACCGCTGATCGGCGGCTTCCTCACGACGTTGCTGTCGTGGCGCGTGGGCTTCGCGCTCGAGGGCGTCATCATCGCCGTCGTCCTGTCCGCGAGCGGGATGATCCGAGATGTGCCCTACACGGGCGACCGGTCCGTCGACGGCGTGGGCGCGGTCCTGTCCGTGGTCGGCATGGGAGGTGTCGTCCTCGGCGTCCTCGTCTGGCAGGAGGGCGGCGAATCCGTGGCGGCTCTTCTCGTGCTCGGCGTCGCGGCTCTGGTCGGCCTGGTCTACTGGCTCCGCCGCCGCAGGCGGGAGGGCAAGGCAACCCTGCTCGACCCGACTTTGTTTGCCTCCAAGCTGTTCAGCTTCGGGATCGCTCAGGGCATCCTCCAGCAGATCGCGCTCGGTGGAATGCTGATTGCGTTGCCGATCTACCTGCAGCTCGTTCTCGGCTACAACGCGCTCGAGGCGGGCCTGTCGCTCGCGCCGCTGTCGCTAACGATGTTCGCGGTGGCGCTGCTTGCGGGGAAGCGGGCGGGGCGGCGCCGCCCGGCCATCCTGATCCGTACGGGGTTCCTGCTCACCGCGGTGGCGATGCTGATCCTGATACCGATCGTCCCAAGCGCCGACACCGGCTGGTACATGGTGGTTCCCCTAATCCTCGCGGGCGCAGGGCTCGGCCTGCTGGTGTCCCAGCTGAACAACTACACGCTGTCGCCCGTCTCGGAGGAGCGGGTCGGCGAGGCCGCGGGCGTCAACTCGGCGACCGGCTCCTTCGGCCTCTCGTTCGGTCTGGCGTTCGCGGGCGCGATCATGCTCGCCACGCTGTCCATCGCGTTCACGAACAAGGCCGAATCGAGCACCGTGCTGCCCCCGGCGGACAAGCAGCACATCGCGGACGTGCTGGAAGACGACGCGCAGGTGATGAGCGACGCGCAGCTGCAAAAGCTGCTGGCCGAGGAGCCCCCGGAGGTTCAGGACGAGATCCTCAGCATCAACACCGACGCGCGTCACCTCGCGCTTCAGGTCGCTCTCCTGGTCTCGCTCATCGCGGCGCTGATCGGGCTGTTCAACGGGTTCCGGATGGTGCGCCTCCCGGACCCTGAGCCATCGGGTTCGCAGGCCGCTGTCCTGTGAGCATGAGGGTCCGCTTCGCACCGAGCCCGACGGGCGTCCTGCACATCGGCGGCGCGCGGACGGCGCTGTACAACTGGCTCCTCGCGCGCGGCTCGGGCGGCGAGCTCGTGCTGCGCATCGAGGACACGGACCGCGAACGCTCCACGCCCGAGAACGTCGAGCTGATCCTGGACGCGCTCCACTGGCTCGAGCTCGACTGGGACGAAGGGCCGCTGTCGCAGTGGGAGCGGCGCGATCGGCACAGCGAGGCCGTGCGCCGGCTGCTCGACTCGGGGCACGCATACGAGGACGAGGGCGCGGTGCGCTTCCGCGTGCCCGACGAGGGCGAGATCACATTCCAGGACGTGGTGCTCGGGGAGATCACGAACCCGTACGCCGCGATCAAGGACTTCGTCATCCAGCGCTCGGACGGCAGCCCGCTCTACAACCTCGCGGTCGCGGTGGACGACCGCGACATGGGCATCACCCACGTCGTGCGCGGCCAGGACCACGTTTCGAACACGCCGCGCCAACTCATGCTGCTCCAGGCGCTCGGCGCCGAGCCGCCCCTCTACGCCCACATCCCGCTGCTGCACGGCCCGGACGGGAAGAAGCTGTCGAAGCGGCACGGCGCGGCGTCGGTCCAGGCGGTGCGGGAGGACGGCTACCTCCCGGAGGCGGTGCGCAACTACATCGCGCTGCTCGGCTGGGGCTACGACGAGAGCACGACCTTCATGGCGACCGACGAGCTGGTCGAGCGCTTCGCCCTCGAGCGGGTGTCGAAGAACCCGGCGGTGTTCGACGAGCAGAAGCTCCGCTGGATGAACGGGCGCTACATGCGCGAGCTGCCGGTCGAGGAGCTCCAGCGCCGCCTCGAGCAGTTCTACGGGCGCGAGCTCCCGCGCGAGATCGTCGAGATCTCACAGGAGAAGATGCAGACCCTGAAGGACTTCGCCGACCTGGCCGGACCCCTGCTCGACGCTCCCACGGAGTACGACGACAAGGCGTGGGAGCAGTGGGGCAGATCGCCACATCTCCGTGCCGTGCGTGACGACCTCGCGAACGCGGAGCCATGGGAGACCGTCGTGATCGAGGAGCGGCTGCGGGCTCTGGTGGAGGAGCGGGGCGTCAAGCCGAAGGAAATCTTCCAGCCGGTCAGGGTCGCCCTGACCGGGACCACGGTGTCGCCTGGGATCTTCGAGTCGCTGTGGGCGCTCGGCCGCGAGGAGTCGCTGTCAAGGGTCGAGAAGGCGCTTCGCAAAGCCGAATCCGACGCGGCCTAGACGCTAGCTCTCAACCTTTCGTCCACCCCTGCCGATACCCGGTGTGACTGTGGAAGCGTCGCCCTCCATCAAGCATGCCGCGAGCCAGGATTCGGCGGCGCGCCATAACGAAGGCCACGGCCGCCGGCTCACCGCTGCGTTCGAGGCGCTCGAGGCGTTTCCGGCTCTTGCCGAGTCGCGGAATCGAGTCCTCCGAGTCGTGCGCGAGGACCGCTCCTCGGTGGGCGAGGTGGTCCAGGCGGTGGAGTCCGACGTCGCCCTCGTGATCACCGTGCTGCGGATCGCAAACCGCACCGCGCAACGCAAGAAGGGCAAGATCGCGAGCATCCCTGAGGCGGTCGAGATCCTCACGCCCGAGGGGGTGGAGACGCTCGCCGCGCGCACCGCGACCTTCGACTTCTTCGAGCGCACGCCGGGGTGGGATCTCATGCCCGAGCGCTTCCGGCTGCACGCGGTGGCCACGCAGGCGGCGGCCGACCGGCTCGCGCGTGAGCTCGAGTACGACGACCGCGACCAGCTGCTCTGCTCGGCGCTTCTGCACGACGTCGGCAAGCTCGTTCTCACGCACGCGTATCCGGGCTACCCGTCGCAGATCCACGGCGCGGCGCGCACGCCCGAGGAGCGCCTCCACAAGGAGCGGCTCGAGCTGGGTGTCGACCACGCGCTGGTGGGCGGCGTGCTCGCGCGCCGCTGGGCGCTGCCGAACCGGCTGGCCACGGCGATCGAGCGCCATCACGCCGACGACGTCGAGGGCGAGGCCGCGCTCGTGCGGCTCGCGGACATGCTCGCGCACTACGGGCATGCGCAGACCGTGAACCCGAAGCAGCTTCTCCACGCCGCGCGCGCGTGCGGGCTCACCACCGAGCAGCTTCGCTCGGTCATGTACGAGCTCCCCCAGGGAACTGGCCAGGCGAAGCGGAACGTCGACCCCTGCCCGCTCTCGACGCGCGAGGTCGAGGTGCTGAAGCGGCTGGCCGAGGGCAAGGTCTACAAGCAGATCGCGCACGAGCTGGAGCTCTCGACGAGCACGGTGCGCACGCACCTCCACAACACCTACGCGAAGCTCGGCGCGGTGGATCGCGCGCAGGCGGTCCTGATCGCCACCGAGCGCGGCTGGATCTAGCATCCGCTGAGTGGACAGGGAGCAGGTGCTCGCCTTCCGGCTGGGCCGCGCGGGCCTGACCGCTCGAAACGCGAGCACGCTCGCCGGCGCGGCCGCCTGCCCGGCCTCGGACTTCTCCCGCGACGCTGCCCTGCTTGCGCTCGCCGCGCGCACAGCGGGCCTCTCCCGAGAGGCATACGACGAGGCGGTCGACGGCGGGGAGCTTGTCGTCGCGCATATCGTCCGCGGGGCCATTCACGCGCTGGCCCCCGGTGACCATGCGCTCTATGGCCGCGCACTGATCGCCCGCGATGACGCCGAGCTCGGCGCGCAGCTCGGCCGGCAGGTCCGGCGACTCGCCGCCGAGAAGGGTTTCTCCCCGAGCGACGCGCTCGACGAGGTCGCGCTGGCGACCAAGGACGCGCTCGCAAACGGGCGCAGGCTCGGCAAGAACGACCTGCATCAGGAGCTGAGGGAGCGCGTGAGCGCCGACCTCATGCCTTGGTGCAAGGGGTGCGGGAGCCATCACGTGGCTCCGATGCTGTGGCGCTACGCCACGGTCGCGGCGGGCGTCCGGCTCGATTCCAGGCGCCGCTACACGAACGGCTCGCCGGGCCGGACGCCGGCGGCGAGCGAGGCGGTCCGTCGCTTCCTCGGCTTTTACGGGCCGGCGCGGCCCGGCGACTTCGCCGAGTGGGCTGGGCTTGCGAAGGGGCACGCGCTTCGCCTGTGGGACGAGGTGGAGGGCCAGCTCGCCGAGGTGGCGGTGGGGAGGAGCGCTGCGTGGCTGCTTCGCGAGGATGTGAGCGCCCTCGAGTCGCCGCGCGCGGCCGAGGGCATCCGCCTGATACCGCCTGGCGACCCGTACCTCCAGAAGCCGAATCGGCCCCTGCTCGCGCCCGACACCGACCTGCGCAAGCGGCTCTTTCGGCCGGTCGCGAGCCCGGGAGCGGTATTGAGGGATGGCCGCCTCGCCGGCCTGTGGCGGATGAGGATGAAAGGGCCCACGGCGGAGCTCACCGTTGAGCGCCTTGGCCGCCTTCGGCGCGGCGAGCTTGAGCAGGAAGCCCAGCGTGCCGCCGAGCTGCGCGGAGCCGTCGACCTGGCACTCGTGGTGATCTAGGCCGCGGCCGTTCTCAACGGGGCGCGCACGAGCACCCGCGTGCCGCGGTCCGACGACTCGATCTCGAGCTCCCCGTCCATGAGCTCGGCACGCTCGCGCATGCTCGCGAGACCGAGGTGGCCGGGCTCCGCTGGGGCAAGCGGCTGGCTTCCGTTGAAGCCGTGCCCGTTGTCGGCCACGCGCAGCTCGATCTGGCGGCCGATCGACCGCAGCGACAACTCGACGCGGGTGGCCTCGGCGTGGCGCCCGGCGTTGACGACCGCCTCCTGGGCGATCCGGAACAGATCCCCGGCCATCTCCGGCGTGAGCTCCACACGCTCGATCGCCAGCCGGACCTCGAAGCCGAAGCGCCGCTGCCACACGGGCAGGCAGTTCTCGATTGCGGTGTCGAAGCTCATCTCCTGGAACGCGTACGGGCCCAGCTCGACGATCTCGTCGCGAAGCGCGCGGATGTTGCGGCTCACGAGGTCGCGCGCCTCCTCGATCAGTCCTTCCGCAGTCTCCGGACTCGTCTCGCGGCTCGCCGCCGAGAGGATCATGTCCAGGCCGATCAGCTCCTGGACCGGCCCGTCGTGGATCGAGTCGGCCACACGCCGGCGCACCTGGCTGTCGGCCTGCATCGTCCGGCGCGAGAGCTCGCGCGCGCGCAGTCGCGACGCGGACTCGGACGTGCGAAGGAGGCCTACGACCAGAGCCGTGGCGAGCGACGCCAAGAGGAACACAGCCTCGTAGAACCCGAGGACATCGGACTCGACCGGCGCGTCACCTCGGATCGCCGATCCCAGGACAAGCGAGACCGAGCCGGCGACGGCGATGATGACCCCGCGCCGCTCGCCCTGGAAGTGGGCATGTGCCGCGATCAGGAACAGGGCTGCAATCCGGACGCCGCCGAGCGCCTCCGGCACTAGCAGCTCGAGTGCCAGGAGCAGACCGAAGTCGACGGCCGGAACCAGCGGGTGCAGCGCGCGGTCGGGATGCCGCCGCGCCGTGGCGAGCAGGGCGGCCGACCAGAGCACGAACAAGCCCAGCACCGCCGCCGCCCGGCCCTCGGTTGGAAAGCCGACGATCACCACGGCCAGGAATGCGACGATGGCCAGGGCGAGCCGCGCCAGCGCAAACACCATGATCGGCCTGGCCGAGTCGATCGGAACGCGCTGCATCAAGCGGCGCTCCGCTCGCGAGTTCCGAGCGTCAGGGCAACCACGGCGGCACCCGCGGAGTCGATCAGCCAGTCGACGGGCGTGCCGTGTCGCCCCTCGACGAAGGTCTGGTGAATCTCATCCGTGACGGCGTATCCGCTTGCGAGCACGAACGCCAGCAGCGCGGCTCTGCGCGCGCTCGTCACGCTCGCGAGCGCCCGCCACCAGAGGAAGCACAGAAGGGCGTACTCCCCGAAGTGGATCAGCTTGCGGCCGATTTGGTCGATGACTCCGAGCCCCGAGTCGAGGCTGGGCTGTGCTGACAGCGCGAATATGACGCCCATGAGCACGAGTGGCGGGAGCCACAGGTCAAGTCGCAAAGGGCGCATGCGCATACCGTAGAGTCACTCCGCGTGCTTGTGATAACGAGCAAGTCGCCTTACGCGGTGCGCGCGCTGTCCGAGCTTGCACGCCGAGGCGACACGGTGCCCGTCCCGATCGGCGACCTCGCCCGCGCGCGCGACATCCCGGTGCAGTTCCTCGAAGGCCTGTTCGCCACGCTGCGACGCGCCGGCATCCTGCAGTCACAGCGCGGCGTGAAGGGCGGCTACAGCTTCGCCCGCCCCCCAAGCGAGGTCACGCTGCTCGAGGTCGTCGACCTGCTCGAGGGCGAGCTGGGCGCCGAGGCCGCCGCGAACGGCCCCATCTGGGCCGAGGCCGCCGCCGCCGCGCGCGACGTCCTGGCCGGCACAACGATCGCCGAGGTCGCCGAGCGCGAGACGCGCGACTCGGCGACACCGATGTACTACATCTGAAAGCGGGGTCGGCGTAGAGCCAAATCTGGCTCTACCAAGCCAAATCGACCCCTGGGGAACCCCCTGAGACCCCTGGGGATCGCGCCTCGACTGCACCGCGACTGCACCGCGCCGAACCGTAACACCGGGCCGTGATGCTTCAGAGCATGACCGTTCTGACCACCCCTGACGCGCAGGGCGACCTGCTGACCGTCGCCGAGGTTGCGAGGCAGCTCCGCTGCTCGGAGCCCACCGTCCGCCGCCGCATCCGCGCCGGGGATCTCGCCGCGGTGCGGATCGGGGAAGGCCGCGCCATCCGCGTCCACCGCGCCGCTGTGGCCGACCTGCTCGAGCCGGTGCAGCCGCGCCGATGAACTGGCGCATCGACATCCCTTACCGCTCCCGCTCAGATTCCCTGAACGACGTGGTCATGGCCGCCCGTGCCCTCCCGGACGAGGACTGCGCCGTCGTGCGTCAGCTCGTGCTCGACGAGATCACGGGCGGCCAGGCCACAACCGCCGGTGAGATGCTCGACAAGCTCGAGGCGGCTTCACCCGCTGAGCGCCGGGAGATGCTCGACCGGGCCCGCGTGAAGGCGGGGCTGCCGACGACCGAACAGGTTGACGGCCGCCGAAAGGTCGAGGCGGCGTCCGCCGCGGCACGCGCCCAAGGTGCCGCACAGTCCCCGTGGCAGCTGTGCCACGCCGAGAGCTGCAATGCCACCCCGATGAATCACCTCGGTGCCCCGATACCGGTCGACGTGAAGCGGTGGTTCTGCCCCGCGCATCGCGACCAGGCCGCGGAGGGCGACATGGCGCCGCGCGGGTCGGGGCTGCGGATCGCGCCTAGCGGGGCGATCGTCCCTGTCGACAACCCGTCCGAGGCCGCGAAGCAGGCGAGCGTCGCCGAGTCCCGCCGCGTCCTCGCCGAAGCGCAGCAGGCCGAGCGTGCCGTCGAGGCGGAGGCGAAGCGCCGGCACGACGAGGCCCGCGAAGAAGAGACGCGCCGGCTGCTGCCGCCGGGGGTGCCCGGGTGACCGTCACGCTGCCGCCGACGCGCGAGATCGCGCGCCACGAGGCGTACCACGCCGCCGCGTTGATGCTCGCCTGCATGACTCCCGAGTGCGTCCGGATCGACTGGCCGAACGAGACCACGGCAGGGCTGACCACGATCGATTGGGGCGACGGCATCGACCGCGAGTCCGCCCGCGCGGTGCTGATCGCGATCGTGCTGGGCGGCATGACCGAGCAGTACGACGGCTGGGATGACTGGCCGATCGACCCGGACCGTATTGCCGTCGCCGCCCGCCGGGACGCGGAGCAGGCCCGCCGTCTCGTCGAGTACCTGAAGTTCGACATGGTCGATTGGGCCCAAATCCGCTGGGAGGCCAACCGGCTCGGCGGCAGCCAGGACTTCAGTCGGCTCGCGGTCGCTATCGCCGACGAGCTGGAGTACCGCGAGGTGCTCCACCGCGAAGACCTCGAGCGAATCCATCGGGAGGTGGAGCTATGCAACACATGACCTTCAAGGCCGCCGTCGCCACGACCACCGACCGCGGTGTGTTCAGCGCGATCATCAGCACCAACGCCGTCGACCGGGACCGCGACGTCGTCGACCCGGCCGCGATGGTGGACGCGCTCCGGGCCTGGGTCTACACCGGCAAGATGATCCCGTTGCATTGGAATCACAGCAGCGAGCCGGAGGACATCGTCGGGCACGTCAATCCGGCGTCTGTCGAGGCGGTTGGCGGCGAGGTCAAGGTGACCGGCTGGATCGACCAGTCCACCGAACGCGGCCAACATGTGTGGCGGCTCGCCAAGAGTGGCGTGCTCGGCTTCAGTTACGGCTTCTTGCCGCTCGAGGCGTCGGACCGGAAGGGCGGCGGGAAGCACATCACGAAGCTCGACATCTTCGAGGTGTCCGCGACCCCGGCCCCGGCGAACCCCGGGACACGCGTGCTCTCCACCAAGGCCGTCGAAGACGACGACGACCCGGACGGCGTCCCGAGCCACGCAGCGCTCGAGCGGATGCTCATCGAAGAGGGAATCATCACCACCCCCGCTAGCGCCGCCGCGTACCAGCGCGTCGACGCCACGTGCAGCGGACTGACACCGAACGGCAACGGTACGGACAAAGCGATCAACCCGATCGCCGCCGAGATGGCGGAGATCCTCAACGGCGCTTTCGCCCGCGCCGAGAAGGCCGCTCGGCTCACCGCTACCA
>JBKPME010000092.1:0-13478 GCA_046731915.1 Actinomycetota bacterium | reverse complement strand
GCCTCGATCCGCGCGAGGGCGGAACGGAGGTCTATTCGGCCCGCGATTCTCTCGTTGAAGTGCTTGAGCGCGTCCGCGTTGAGGCCGGCGTTCCGAAACGCTTCGGCGACGGGCGTGATGTCCTCGCCGAGCGGCGCGAGTAGCGCCCCCGCCCGTCCTAGAGGGCGGCGAGCTCCTCGTCGCTCGAGTAGTTCCCAGCCGGCTGATCCTGCAGGGCGGCGATCGCATCCTCGAAGTAGCGCTGGCCCTGGTGAGACCCGACACGCTCCATACGCAGCCGGCGTATCACGTCGGTGAACCGTGGCGCGGTGCCGGCCAGGACCAAGCGGCCCACCCGGTCGGGGTAGGCCCCGCCCCACGCCATCGCCACGAATCCGCCGTGCGAATGACCCAGCAAATCGAGGCGGCGCAACCCGAGGTGCTCACGCACCGCCTCGATGTCGGCCGCGTAGTCCTCAAGGTCGTAGGCCGAGCTGGCGGTGGGCCGGTCAGAGCCGCCGGTGCCCTCGGGTCGAGCAGCACCAGCGTGCGCTCGACCGCTAGCTCCGGCAGGTCCCGAAGTACGGCGAGGAGCAACCGGGCCCGCCGGGATGACACAGCAGGACGGGACCGGAGCCGACCTCGCGCCACGACAGGGTCCGACCATCCTCGGTTCTCAGGCTCGGCACGCACCGACCTTAGTGCGTACGTCGGTGAACCCCGCAAGACCTTCCAGCTGAGACATAGGATCCGCGGATGAGCGGCGGAGCGGCGATCGCGGTCGGGGCGGTGCTCGGACTTGCGATCGGGATCGTCGTGAGCCTGACAACCGACCTACCCCTCGCGCCCGAGCTCGGGCTCCTGCTGGGCGGCGTGGCCGGCTGGCTATCTCGACGGACCCGCGGGTAGGCTCGGCGCGCCGCCAACCGCTCAGCCCGCCGAGCGGCACGCGATGAAACGGACCGAAAGGAGTCCTCATGTCCACGATCGACCTCCACGAGACGACCACCTCGACGCGTGAGCAGTTCCTACTGGGAAAGGAGCTGGGCAAGACCGCCAACGCCATCGGAGCTCAAAACGGCGGGGCGAGCGCGGCGGAACCCACCTAATGCCGACACTGAAGCCGAGTGGGCGACTCGGGCTCGTCCTGCACCCTCGTCGCGACCCCACGCCGGTGGTCGAGAAGCTCACGAGCTGGGCGCGCTCCCACGGGAAACAGGTGATCGCCGACGCCCGGGACGCCTCGCGCCTGCCCGATGATGTCGAGCCGGTGAGCGAGGCTCAGCTGGTCGATCAGGCCGACGCCTTGATCAGCCTCGGCGGCGACGGCACGATGCTCGGCGCGCTCCGACTTGTCGCCGGGCGGCCCATCCCCGTCCTCGGCGTGAACCTCGGAACCCTCGGCTTCCTGGTCGAGGTGCAGCCGGAGGAGCTCGACGCCGCGCTCGACCGGCTTGAGACGAGCGACTACACCATCGAGGAACACAGCGCGGCCGTACTGACAGATCGAGGCGACGAGTCGATCGCGTTCAACGACATCGCACTGGCCAGTGTGCCCGGCGAAGGAGCGGTACAGGTGTCGCTAACGGTAATGGGCCGCGCGAGCGGGCGATACCGCTGCGACGCCCTTGTCGTTGCCACGCCGATCGGCTCTACGGCCTATTCGTACGCGGCGGGAGGGCCGCTCGTGTCGCCAATGCTCGACGGGTTGGTCATCAGCCCCGTGGCGCCGATATCCGGCATCTCCCGGCCGGCTGTGATCTCAGCCGCCGAGCCGATCGCGTTGGCGCTGGCGGAAGGCAGCGGCCAGCCGGCGCTCCAAGTGGACGGCACGATCGTGCGACGGATGCAGCCCGGCGAGGCGCTCGAAGTTCGACTGCGACCGCGAGCGGGCCTCGTGGTGCGGCTGGATCCCGAGCGCTACCAGCGCCGCAGCCAGTTCAAGCTCAGCCTGCTCGACCTGCCCTTCCTGCCTGAGGAGATGCGCGACGTGCTCCCCGGAGGCGATCCTGTCGCGCTGACCCTGGACACCTAGACGCGCCGCCTTCTCGCCCCAGATCCCGGGTCGGACGGCGGGATACCCCACGTGGCAACGCGTGTCGATCGCCACGCAGCCCGCGATAGCTCAGGGGACGGCGGCTGGGGCTCGGCAGGACGCAGCCCAGCCATCCATACCGAGCTCACGGTACGTCGCCGCGGCCTGCTTCAGCAGCGCCTCTGCGGCGGCCGGCTCCCCCTCGGCCAGCAGGAGGCGGGCGTGGTCGAGCCTCGCGTGGGCGGCCCACGGCCGTGCTCCCGCCCGGTCATTGTCACGCGCAGCGCGCGCGAGCCAGCGCGCGGCGTCATCCGGACGCCCCAGCGTCGCGGCAAGCTTCCCAAGCGGGCGTGCCGCGGAGCCGAGGGCGATCTCGATCGGGCCCACCATGACCCCATCCGGATACGGCTCGAGCCGTGCGTATAGCTCCGCGGCGCGCTCCACGTCCCCCAGGAAGGCGCAAGCGTCAGCGAGCAGTCCAATGGTTAGAAGCCACTCGTCGTCGAGCGGGACGGCCGCGAAGTCGTCCTCTGCAAGAGCCTCGAACGCTGCCCGGCCCTCCCGGGCATCGCCTAGCTCGGCGTACAGGCTTGCGAGCGCGGCTTGGAGCGTCGGATACCACGGGTTCTCCGCCGCCGCCAAGCGCAGGTCATGCTCGACCTCACCGAGGCGGCCCTCGAAGCCGCGGAGCACGAATCGCTGCAGCAGGGCTGAGACGTGGGCGTTCCAGGGGGCGGCGTGGCGTCCCAGCTCAAATGCCTCCTCGATAAGTCGCTCGGCCTCAGCCAACCGGCCGGTGAGCAGCGCGTGAACGGCCGCCATGACGGCTACGAGCCACTGCTGGCCCGGCTGGCGCAGCTGCGCGGCAGCCTTCGCGGCGCGCGCGTGTTCGACTTCGAACCGGCCCAGCTCGAAGCGTCCGAAGAGCTTTATCAGCGTGCAGATGTGCGCATCGACGAGCTGCTCCGGATCCCCCGCCGTCTCGGCGAGATCGCGCAGCTCGTCGATGATCGTCCAGTGCTCCTCGAGCGTGTCCGGCCCCCAGATCGCCACCTTGCGACCGTCCAGCGCCCAGGCCAGCACGGCGGGCTCATCGAGGCGGCGGGCCATCTCGACCGCCTCGGCGCTCAGGTCGAACCGGCGCTGCCGGCTCGCGTCGCCCTGAACCTTCAGCGGCCCGCCGGCGAGCCTGGCGAACAACCGGACGCGCAGCTCGCTGTCCTCCCGCGGCAATGCGTCGATCGCCTCCTCCAGCAGCGGGATGATGTGCGGGTCGCCTCGCATGACGGTCCACACCCAGCGGCCGCCGTATCCGAGCGCCGCGCGCCCGAGCTGCTCCGCGAGCCCCGCGCGCCGGGCGACATCGGCGGCGCGTAGGAAGGTCTCCTGCGCACCGGCGTCGTCGCCGGCGCGCGCCTGGGCCTCGCCCAAGCCGAGCAACAGGTCGCAGAACAACGCCTCGTCGGCGTCGCCCGCGCGCTCGAGTGCCCCCAGCGCAAGGCGGTAGAGCCGCCCCGACTCCTCGTACGCGAGTTGAACGGCCGCTCGCTGGGCTGCCTGGCTGGCGTACTCAGCGGCCTTCTCCCAGGATGCCGCCGCGAAGAAGTGCTGGGCGAGTCGGGCGAGGTGCGGCCCAGGGTCGGCGCGATGGCGACGTTCGAGCTCGGTCGCCACCCGCCCGTGCAGCTCACGCCGTCGCGCGGCGCGCAGCGCGTCGTAGAGAGCATCGCGCACGAGGGTGTGCGAGAAGCGAAGCATGCCCGGCGCCCCGGGAGCCGCCGTGACCAGCCGCACGCGAATCGACTCGTCGAGCGCGCCCGCCACGTCCCCTTCGGCGTCGAGGCGCTCGAGGACCTCCGGCTCGAACTCGCGCCCGAGCACGGACGCGACCGTGAGTGCCGCCCGCGCCTCCGGCGACAGCCCCTCGACCCGGCGGTCGATCGCCTCGCGCACGCCGGCCGGGACCACGACGGCCGCCGTCTCGATGCTCTCGAGCTGATGCTCCGCCGTCAGGAGGCGCACGGTCTCGGCCACGAACAGCGGGTTCCCCTCCGTGCGCGAGTGGATGGCCTCGACCACTGGGTCCGGCACCGGGCCGCCGGTGCTCAGCTCGACGTATTCGGCGATGTCCGCACGACGAAGCCCGGTCAGCGAGATGCGCGACACCGCGGGCTCTCGGACGAGCTCCGCGACCACGCGATCGAGTGCCTGCCTCGATCCGAGCTCCATGTCGCGGTATGCGGTCAGCACCACGATGCGGGCGTCGCGGACCATGCCGGCGAGGAACTGCAGCAGGAGCAGCGACGGCGTGTCGGCCGCGTGAAGGTCGTCGAGCACCACCAGCAGCCCGCCCTCGGCGCTGACCTCGCGCAGGCAGCCGGCGATCGCGTCGAACAGCCGGAAACGGAGTGCCTCCGGGTCTCGCAGGGTCGGGTGGGGCAGCTCGCCGAGCAGCTCGCGCAGCTCCGGAAGCAGCCCTCCGAGCTCCGCTGCGCGCGGGCCCAGCCGGGCGCGTAGCTCGTCGGGCTCGGCGCCGCGCACGTACGCGCGGAGGAGCTGCACCCAGGGCCAGTACGGGGGCGCGCCACCCGCCTCCCAGCAGCGCCCGCGCAGCACCCGCAGGCCACGATCGCGCGCCGTGGCCGCGGCCTCGTCCACCAGTCGGCTCTTGCCGATGCCCGGCTCCCCCGAGACCAGGAAGACGCTGCCCTGCGCGGTGTCCGCCTTTTCGAGCGCGCCGACGAGCGCCGCAAGCTCCGCATCGCGGCCGACGAAGATCCCCGCGGCGAGGGACGGCGGCCGTGCCGGACGCTCCAGCGCGGGATCCTGGGTCAGGACCGCGCGCTCGAGCCGTTGCAGGTCCTGGCTCGGCTCAATGCCGAGCTCCTCCACCAGCGTCGTGCGCGTGTCGCGATAGACGTCCAGAGCCTCTGCCTGCCGGCCACAGCGGTACAGGGCCAGCATGAGCTGCGCGCGCGGCCGCTCGCGCAGCGGATGTCGAGCCGCCACGGCCTGGAGCTCCCCGACGAGGTCCGCGGCCCGGCCGCAGCGCAGATCCGCCTCGACTCGGTCCTCGAGCGCCGCCACGCGGAGCTCCTCGAGCCGTGCCGCCTCCGCCTGCGCGAAGGGCTCGTACGTGAAATCGGCAAGCGGTGCGCCACGCCACAGCGAGAGCGCCTCGCGTAGGAGCCTTCCTGCCGTGACAGGATCGTCCGCTGCGAGCGCCTGCCGGCCGTCGCCTGCGAGGCGCTCGAAGCGGTGCAGGTCGATCGAGTCAGGGTCGACCCGAAGCAGATAGCCCGGCGGCCGGGTGACGATCGTGTCGGCGCCCAGGAGCTTGCGGAAGCGCGATACGTACACCTGCACGGTCTTGACCGCGGTCTTCGGCGGCGGGTCTCCCCACAGCTCGTCCACGAGGCGGTCCGTCGGGACGAGCTCGTTGGCGTTCAGCAGGAGAAGCGCCAGGAGCGAACGCTCTCGCACACCCCCGAGCGGAAGGGCGTCCCCGCCATCCCGTGCCTCCAGCGACCCGAGAATCCTGAAGTCCACCGCGAGCTCCTGAGCCACCGTACCACTGCCCGCGCGCGTTTACCCGGCATTTGCCGACCCGCCGAATCCTCGCGACATGGCCAGCGCGGAACAGATCTACATCGTGCGCGTCCGGGCCGACGGCAGAGGTGTCGTGGTCGAGGACGTCCGCCGCCGCGAGCGGAGGCACATCGCCGATCCGTCAGGGCTCGGCCCGCTGCTCGTGCGCTGGATCGAGCGGCCGCCAGCTGAGCAAAGCGCGGCCATGAGGGCTGCACCAGATCTCAAGGAGGACGCGAGATGAACAGGAGATTTCCGGCCGTCACGCTCGCCGCGCTCGCCGCGCTCGCAACCGCGAGCGGCTGCAGCGACGAATCGAACGACGCGGCGGCGGCGAAGCAGCCCCGCGAGGCGGGGACTGTCTTGAAAGTCAGTGACACATCGAAGCCGGGCAAGTGGTCGTTCGACAAGCATCGGCTGACGGCGAAGGCAGGCCGGGTCACGATCGAGTTTCACAACGCAAGCGGCCTCGGTCACAACGTGCGCGTGCACACCGGGAAGTGCTGCTTCAAGCCTGGACACAAGGACCTCGGCGGTACCACGGTGATCGGCGCCACGGACATGGACAAGCGGACGACCGTCCGAGGAACGCTGCAACTCGAGCCGGGAACCTACACCTTCCTCTGCTCGATCCCGGGCCACTACCAGAGCGGGCAGCACGGCGCGCTCGTCGTGAACTAGGAGGAGTCATGAGGCGCAGGTTCGGCAGGAACACGCTCGCCGCGGCGGCGTCAATCGCGGCGCTTGCGGCGCTTCCGCCGGTGGCGGCCGGCGACGCCGTCTACCACACCCAGCACATGAAGCTCGAGCCGGTCGGCGACGCGCCGCTGCGCTCGGGGTTCGTCCAGAACATCAAGGCCAACGGCCCGATCATCTATGCGCATGAGATCTACGTTTTGAACGGCGCCGCGCCGCGGGCGACCTACACGGTCACGAACCACTTCTTCGTCGGGGACTCCCACTGCGCGGACCCGATGAAGGAGTCACCGTTCGACACGGCAGTGCTCACGACAAACCGCTCGGGCAACGCGCGCGCCGACCTCGTCCTCGCGCCCGCCGACATCGGCGGCCTCACGGGCGAGCACAGCGCCCGCTGGACGATCCGGAACGCAGCCGACGAGGTCGTCTACAAGACCGGCTGCTCGACCGTGACGCTGGACTGATGGCCCGCACCGGTTGCGTCGAACCCGGCGAGCGAGTATATGCGCCACTCCTGACGCACCATGCGCCGGGTTGGGCGCATCCCCATGCCGGCGCGGTGAGCGGGTCAGGGCATGGCCATGAGCCCAGGCAGGGGTACAGCTAGTAAAGGCACGGTCTGAACCTGACCGATTGGGCCGGCACGCTTCCTAAGCGTGCCTGCTGCCGGCTATGGGCAACAGCGTCGGCCCGCGGAGAGGACACTCATCTCCCGTTCACAGCCCTGACGATCACGGTGTAGGTTCCCCACACCAATGACCGAACGGAGGAGCCATGTACGCACGCGTGGTCAGGTTCACGGACGTCGATCCAGATCACTTGGCCGGACGCCTGGCCGACATTGAGTCCAGCGAGGGCCCACCCGAGGACATCCCGGCCAAGGGCCTTCAGATTCTCCACGACCCGGACCAGCGCACGGCAGTTGTGATCCAGCTTTTCGCGACGGCCGACGACATGGCAGCAGCTGAGGGACCGCTCGACCAGATGGACCCCGCGGACACGCCAGGGACGCGCGCCTCGATCGACCGCTGCGAGATCAAGGCCGAGCTGGGCGAAGGCTGAGGCAACGCCGCGTCGCCGGCGCTGAGCGTTAGACGTCGGCTTGGCGCAATTCGGTCTAGGAGGACGGGTCAAGCGGGGTCCGCCCACTTGCGCCCTAATTCAACCGATGCCGTGCAGCTCGGCCAGCTGCCTGATGCGCCGTCCGTCAGGATCTGCGCATGCCTTCGTACTCAGTGAACGAACGCGCGGTTGCACGCGCACGGCGGCTCATCGACATCCGCCAATACGTGTTGGAGAGTAACTGGGGGGATGTCCAGCCTCGCGCCAAGGAGGAGAACGAATTCCTCGAGTCACATTCGTGGGCGGACTACGCGGAGTGGCATCTCGGGCTCACGGACGGGGCCACGGACGAGACCAAGGCCAGATACGCGTTCGTCTACGGAGACTTCCGTCGCGTGCACCGCATGGGCTTGATCGCATGCCACTACCGGGCGGCCGAGTGGCGTCACAAGGACATCGAGCTCGCCGCCCACGAACTGCTGCAGCTGCTTGACAGCACAACGGCCTAGGTGCTGGCTCTAAGAAGGCTCCTCGTCCGACCCGATGTAGAGGGCGTAGGCGCATCGGCTACTCGCGCCGGGCCCGAGGTCCGACGGCACATGCACGCGCTCAGAGGGACAGTGAGTTGCCACCCTGGTTGCCACCTGACCCACTGGTGACATCCGTCCGCCGACCTTAGAACGCCGAGGGACTTGCCGTAGCAGCGCCGGGGTGATTCCGGCGCTTCCGGCCTCCGGTCAATTGCTCGTCTGCTGGTCAAACTTCGCCGCTGACGGCGACTCGCGGGAGTCGGGAAGAGAGGAAGAGGATGCCGCTTTATCTATCGAGATTCAGCTACACACCGGAGACTTGGGCCAACCTGATCGGAAGCGCCGTCGCTGCGCTGAAGGGATGAGTTTGCCGAGCTCAGCGGCGAGCGCCCGCGCGAGTTCGCGAGCGGCGCGCAGCCACGACGGCCACGCCGTGCCGGCCGGCCGCGGCGGTGCGGTCGGGGGGCTCGTCGTCCAAGACGATGATCTCAGCGAGGTCCGGATCGCCGGTAAGCGGCGTGAGCTGGCAGGAGCAAAAGATCAACATGCGGCTTCGGCGAGGGGCGCATGACCGGTCTTCACGCCGCCTACCGGGAGCGCGGCGCCGATCTCCCGTTCGGCGATCCGGGCCGCGACCACGGCGCCCCCATGGAGGGCTACTACTGGCGAATCGTCACCGGGGAGGCGGTGCTCGTCGTACTCTGCGGCGTGGGCCGCGGAGCCCGCGGGCGATGGGGACTCGTGGCCCTGGCCTCCGACCCGGGCACGCATGTGCGCTACGCGACGACCGCGCCCGCGGCGGGGTCGCCCACCGGATTCGGGGTGCGGGCCGGAAAGATCCTCGAGGGTTCGTTGGAGCGGGTCCGGCTGCGGCTCGGCGATGAGGACTGGCTCGACCTCCGGCTGACCGCCCGTTTGACTTGGCCGCGCGGGGCCTTCGGTGCGCTCGGCGCGGCAGGCGTCGTTCCCGGGCTCGCTCAGTACTGGCATCCCGTCCTGCTCTACGGGGCGGCGTCCGGCGAGGGCTGCGTGGCCGGCCGGCCGCTTCGGCTCGACGAGGCGACGGTCTACGCGGAGAAGAATTGGGGGCCCGGCTTCGCCGGCCGCTGGTGGTGGGGCCAGGCGAGCGCCTTCCCGGAGGAGGGCCTGGGCGTAGCTTTCGCCGGCGGCGCGCTCCCACGTCTGGGCGCGACCCCCTCCGCCGTAGTGCTGTGGCGCGGCGGCCAGGTTCACCGCTTCGCGCCGCCGCTCGCCCGCTCACGGGTGGCGCTGGGCGAACGCCGCTGGCGGGTGCGAACCAGTTCGCCCCACTACCGACTCGAGATCGATGGGCAGGCGACGAGCTCCGGCCACGTCCTGCCAGTGCCCGAACCCGGCGAGCCCCACGTCGAGATGCGAAGCGAACAGGTGCTGGCGGGACGGGTGGCGGTTCGGCTGAGTCGCGGAGGGCGAACGCTCATCGACTCGGTCTCGCCGCTGGCCGGTCTTGAACAGGGCCGTGTCGCGAGTGGCGCGCGCCGTTCTCCGCCCGCTGTACCGCGGCCTTGAGCGCGTCCGTGCCCACGAGGCCCTCGAATGGCCCGATGAGGCCCCACAGGACGCGCAACCATCGTTCGGCGCCCGAGTCGACCGGCTGGACGCGCGCCTCGGACACCAGCTCTAGCTCGTTGCCCTCGCCTCGCTCGACCCAGTGGGCGAACAGCACTCGCACCGTGCCGCTCTTGTCCCAGTCGCGGAAGGCCTCCGGACCGGCGAGGTCAGGATAGTCGCGAGCCAGCGTCCAGATGCGCCCGCATAGTCCCGAGATCAGCAGCCTCTCGTCCTCCTCGAGGACGGTGAACGGGTACGTGCGAAAGAGCTCGTCGAAAGACTGGTCGGCCCTCGTTCCAGGTATGCGCCAGCGGATCAGCCTGCCGAGCAACGGCGTATCGGACAGCCTCACCGTGAGCGCCGCACTCCATAGCTGCGTGGGGTCGACGAGGCTGGCGCGCCGGTGGTGTGTACGGATCGCCGGCTCTGGTAACCAGCGGTCGAGTAGCTCGAGGGTCATATATATCTGGTACGCATACCCGCGGACAAAGGCCGACACATCCGCCTGATCCAGCACAAGAAGGAAGCGCTCTGGTTCTACCAGTTCGTTTCACCCCTGTATGACCGTTGGGTGAATCCGCTGTTCTGGACGCCCCCGATGCGGGCCCGCGCTCTCTCCGCGGCGCAGCTCGACCAGCCCGGCCTCGACACGGTCGACGTCGGCGCCGGCACCGGCTTCGCCACCGAGGGCGTCATCGAGCATGTGGACGCCGCGCGCGTGACGATGCTCGACCAGAGCGCCGCCCAGCTGCGGCGCGCGCAGGCGAAGCCGGCGCTGGCGGCGTGCCGCAAGCTGATCGGCGACGCCGAGGACCTTCCATTCCCGGACGATGCGTTCGACCGCTACGTCTCCTGCGGCAGCATCGAATATTGGCCCGACCCCGAGCGGGCGATCCGCGAGGCGCAGCGCGTGCTGCGCCCGGGCGGCCTGGCGATGGTGGCGGGACCGCTGCCGCCGTCAGGACGCGCGGCTCGCTGGCTCGCGGACGCTTGGATGCTGTTTCCCAGCCGTGCCGACTACGTCCGTTGGTTCGAGGCTGCGGGCTTCGCCGACGTCCGCGTCCTGACGATGGACGCGCCGTGGGCCGCCTCAGCGGGTGATGGCGCGTACGCGGTGGCGGTCGCCGGCCGGGCCACTCGGAGCGGTGCTCCTGAGCCCGGCTGGGGCGAGACGGTCCCCGAACGCGCCGACGAGCCTTGGACGGTGCGGCGGCTTCTCCGTTTCGTCGCCGGCTCGCTCGCAGGCGCCCTGTTCATCCCCGTCGCGATCTTCATGAACCTGCGCGCGCGGCGGGCGTCGGAGCGGTCTCGGTGAAGGGCGCCGGGCTGGCGGTCGCCGTCACGGGGCGGGCGTCGCCAGTCGCGGCCACGCGCATCCTGTGGCGCTTCTCGCGGCCGCACACGCTGATCGTTACGACGACGAGCATCCTCGGCATCTACGTGATCGCCGCGGAGACGCTCCCTGGGGTTGCCGTCGGGGACGGTCTCGGTGACCTTGGGCTCACGGTGCTGGCCGGCGCGCTCGTGAACCTCTACATCGTCGGCATCAACCAGTGCGAGGACGTTGAGATCGACCGGGTCAACAAGCCCGGCCTGCCGATCCCGGCCGGACTGCTGAGTGTCCGGGCCGCATGGTGGCTCGTAGGCGTGTCCGGGTTCCTCGCGCTGGCCATGGCGCTGACCCAGGGCTGGGTCGAGACGGTCGCGGTGGGAGCCGCCCTGGCGATCGGGACGGCCTACTCATCGCCGCCCTTCCGGCTGAAGCGCTTTCCCGCGCTCGCCGCGGCAAGCATCTCGCTTGTACGCGCGGCCGTCGTAAACGTCGGGGTATACCTCCACTTCGCCGCCGCGCTTGGAGGCCGCCCAGGCCTGAGCGAGCTTCCCGGGCCAATCGTCGCCCTGAGCCTGTTCGTACTGCCCTTCTCCTTCGCCATCGCGGTCCTGAAGGACATTCCCGACGCCGAAGGGGACCGTCGGCACCGCATCGCGACCTTCACCGTTCGCGTCGGACCCCGCGCCGCGTTTCTGATGGGAATGATCCCGCTGACGGGCGCCTACCTCGCGATGATCGTCGCGGCGCCGCTGCTCTTGAATGACGCGTCGGCCGCCGTCCTCGTCGCGGGTAACCTTGCCTGCCTCGCCGTGTTGCTATGGCTCGCGCTGCGCGTCGACCTGAGCGACCGCGTGGCCTTCACGCGTTTCTACCTGCGCATCTGGGCGCTCTTCTTCGTGGAATACCTGCTGATGCCGCTGGCGGTGGCAGTGGCATAGGGCGGGCCCGAGCGTTCGTGCGACCCAAGCCTCGAGACCTGGGATCAACCACGTGCACGCCGGAATCCACGAGCGGCCGTGGCACCGGAACGGACCTGGTGACGGGGGCGTTCAGCTACTCGGGCTCGCGTATCGCCGAACTTCTGATCGATTCGGGACGAGAGGTAAGGACCCTTACTCATCATCCGGATCGCGAGCATCCGCTCCGAGCACGAGTCCAAGCCTTGCCCTATCGGTTCGACGACCCAGTCGCGCTGGCGCGCAGTCTCGAAGGGATCACCGCCCTCTACAACACGTACTGGGTCCGATTCGAGCGAGGCCGGACGACCTTCGCCAACGCCGTCGCCAACTCGCGAGCGCTGTTCGAGGCAGCTCGACGTGCCGGCGTCGCTCGCATCGTTCACGTGAGTATCGCGAATCCCTCGATCGATTCGCCGCTGCCCTACTACCGTGGCAAGGCACTCGTCGAGCAGGCTCTGGCTGAGTCCGGTGTTCCATACGTGATCGTCAGGCCAACATTCCTGTTCGGCGGTGGGCGGGACATCCTCGCCAACAACATCGCCTGGATCTTGCGGCGCATGCCGCTCTTCGTCTTGCCGGGCGACGGGCGCTACCTGGTACAGCCGATCCACGTAGACGACCTTGCGCGCATCTGCCTCCATGCCGCGCACGGTTGCAGCGGCGTGATCATGGACGCGGCCGGGCCCGACACGATGTCGTTCGAGGAACTCGTTCGAGCCATTCGGAACGCTGTCGGTCGACGTACGCCGATCCTGCGCGCACCGCCGGCCGTGATGGCCACGCTTTCGCGCGCGCTCGGCCTTGTCGTGCGCGACGTCGTCCTCACGGCCGACGAGATTCGCGGGCTGACCGCCGGGCTGCTGGTCTCGTACCAGCCCGCGCTTGGAGACATCTCCTTCATCGAATGGCTGAAGGAGAAAGGGTCAGCGCTCGGCCGTGTTTATGCAAACGAGCTGGGTCGTCACTTTCGGATGCCCAAGGCATCTCCTCATCTTTGAGATGGAGTGAGACGGATTGGATGGGCAGGTGGCGCGCTGCGAGGGCACTGGCCGGCCGGCGGCGTGAGACTGGCCGCTCGGCTCAGGGCGCGCCGCGCGAGTGCTCGGCGACCACGAGCACTACCAAGAGGGCCGTGAGCAGCGCCGCCACTATCAGCCCGTCGGCGTGGGCGGCGAGCGGCACGGCGGCGAGCAGCGCGACGACTGCCACCACCAGCGGCGGGCTTTGTGCCTGGCCGAGCCTCGCTGCGCACGCCATCAGGCCGCCGAGGAAGAGCGCGGGGCCGCCGAGCGCGACGAGCGCTCCCGCGTTGTGCAGGTCGTCTCTCGGATGCGCGATCACGAGCTCGTCGCCGACCGCGACGAGCACGATCCCGGCGATGATCGGGAGGTGGAGGTAGGTGTAGATGTCGCGACCGATCTGGCCGCGCTCGTCGGCCGTGGCCTCGAGGATCCGCTCCAGCACCGTGCCGGCCAGCTGGCCGAAGTACAGCCACCAGAGCGCCGTCGAGGACAGGAACGCGAGCATGAGCGCGGCGACGACGTCGACGCTCAACCCCGTGTCGGAGGCGGTCGCGCCCGCAAGCACCACGCTCTCCCCGAGCGCGATGATCACGAACAGCTGGAAGCGCTCGCCGAAATGGGCGCCCTCGATCTGCCACTGGCTCATCGGCGTCGTGCCCGCGCCCGGCAGCCAATAGGTGA